>JAQVQY010000044.1 GCA_028701335.1 Eubacteriales bacterium | reverse complement strand
CCCTTTGTTTCTTGCCCTATTATATCACATTTCGTCTTGTTTCCCTTGATTATTCCTTGCTTTCCTGCCGCTCAATGGCAAAGTCCCAGCCGCTCGGGGCTGGGACTTTGTCTACAGTCTGAGGGCTGCCATTATATGGCGGCCCTTTTTTCCGGCCCAAATGACATGCGACGAAGGTTGTTATAAAATTGCAATAACAGACTCCGGTCTGAATAACTGTTCTGTGGACAGCGGCTGGGATAAACTGGGGATTTCGCCTGTGGATAAGTCGCCGATGTATTTACATAATGCTCATATTCAGCCGTCCAAAGGTGGGTCTGGCAACGAAATTCGCCCTTTTTCTGTGGATAAGCCTGTGGATAGTGTGGATAGAATGCATGTTTGCCTTACATTCAGCTTGCCTGCATATGCATCCTGCACGGGGCACAGGATTCCCGGGCAAGCCGGTCTTTGCAGGCGTATATTGATGTCCGTTCCCTGTAAAATATTCAGACGTGCCCGCTGGCATTCATACAAAACCTTGTGGATATTCATCGGCACATGCAGGAGGATTTGCATAGCGGAGCCAACAAAAAGAGCCCTATCTGTCCATGCTTGTGGCAGCCCTGCCAATTTGCTATACTTTTGTTAGTAAATTGCGGGAGGGCAGGGGTGATCCATATCATCGCGGTGGGAAAACTGAAGGAAGCGCATTTCCGCCAGGCGGCCAGGGAATATGAGAAGCGCCTGGGGCGTTTTTCTATGCTTAAAATTACAGAGCTTATGGATGAACGGGAGCCGGACAAGCCATCCAAACTGCTTGAGGATAAGGCCAGGCAGGCGGAGGGGGAAAGAATCCTTAAAAATATCAGGTCCGGCGACCGGGTGGTATCGCTGTGCGTTGAAGGCGATCAGGAGGACAGCCTGGCCTTCAGCCGGCGAGTAAAGAGGTTGTATGAGGCTCCAACAGACACGGTGTTTGTCATTGGTGGCTCCCTGGGGCTGTCAGAAGCCGTGCTGGCCCGGGCAGATGAGAAACTTTCCCTGTCTGCCCTCACCTTTCCCCACCAGCTGGCCAGGGTGGTGTTGTTGGAGCAGCTCTACCGCGCTTTTAAAATCATGGCAAATGAGAGGTACCATAAATAGTGCGCCTGACACAGCTGCGCCTGCACGATTTCAGGAATTACCCCCAGGTGACCCTCATGCCCCCGGCTGGGGTCACGGTGTTTGTGGGCGAAAACGGCGCGGGGAAGACCAACCTGCTGGAGGCCATCCACCTGTGCTGCCTGGGCAGGAGCCACCGCACACCCTTTGACCGCGACATGATCAGGCTGGGCTGCAGAACCAGCGCGGTCTATTCCAGGGTGCAGCGCCAGGTGACCCGGGACGAGGTGGGAGTACGGCTGTTTGCCCAGCAAAACCTGCGCAAGACCATCTATGTCAACGGGAAAACAGTGCCCCGCATCGGGGAGCTTATGGGGCATATGACCTGCGTGATGTTTTCCCCTGAGGATATGGCAATCGTCAAGGGCGCGCCACAGGTGCGCAGAAGCTTCCTGGATATGCTTTTGTCCCAATGCCAGCCGGCCTACTTTTACGCCATCCAGACCTATCACGCCGCGCTCAAGCAGCGTAACGCGCTGCTCAAGTTGCTGGCCAAAGAGCACGGGAACACAAAACAGCTGGAGGTGTGGGATGAGCAGCTGGCCCGGGCAGCGGCGCCCATGGTGCGCATGCGCCGGGAAGCGGTCCTAACCTTAAGCGATTTGGCCAGGGAGCACTATGCCTTTATCTCAGGCCGGGAACCGGAAGTGTTCGTGCTGCGCTACCAAAGCAGCCTCTCAGGCCCTGAAGACCCGGGGGAAATGCTGATGGATCAGCTGGCGGCTTCCCGGGAGGACGATGTGCGCCGCCTCACCACCGGCTTTGGTCCCCACCGGGATGATCTGCGCCTTGTTTTGTCCGGGCAGGAGATGCGGGGTTTCGCTTCCCAGGGGCAGATGAGGACGGCGGTATTGGCCATGCGCCTGGCGGAGATCAATATCCTGACCCAGGCGCACCGGGACGCGCCACTGCTATTATTGGATGATGTGCTGAGCGAACTGGATGAGGGGCGCCGTGCCAGGCTGTTGGGAAGCCTGGGCGGCATGCAGACGCTGCTCACCACCACAGACCTTGAGACCCTGGCGGGGATGAAACCTGATTGCGTGCTTCAGGTGAAGGATGGCAAGGTGTTCACCGCATAAACCAGTGGTTGGGGACGTCCATCACCGCCTGGCGCCAGGCGGACAGAAACTGGTGGGCCAGGGGATACCGTTTGCCGGGGTCGGGGCTAAGCGCCTTTTGGGCTACGGCATACAGTGGGGACGTGCCCTCCCACTGCCCGGGGTTGGGGTCCAGGCGGTTGCCGAAGAAAGTGTGGGCCAGCATGCCCATCTGCCAGACGTTGGCGGCTTCTTCCAGCCTGGCTCCCACTACATAGGCCTCTGGGGCCAGAAACCAGGGGGAGCCGCTCAGCCGGCCCCGGGCGTTGAGGGCGGGCATGGGGAGGAAGTGGTCGGCGGAACAGAATATGGCCCTTTTTTTGTCAAAGTCCACCAGAATATTCCGGTCGGCGACACCGGCAGTGATGAAATCCTTATCAGACGCAAAGGCCACAAAATCCGCAAGATCGTCAAAAAGCGCCAGGCGCTGGGCATACGGTAAAGCCCGCAAGGCTTTGAGCTGGCTGTCCAGGGGCGCCAGCGCGCAGCCCTCAAACCAGGCAAACGCAATGCCAAAACCGCCGGGCGTTTCAAAAGCGTCTATCCGCCGTGTGAACGCGCGGTGCTGCAAGGCCTGATAGCGGCGGTCCGCCTCTTTAAGCCTGGCCACGGCCGCAGCCGGGTCCCCGGCATAACCCAGTGTTGGCGCGCCCGCGTACTTGATGAAGTACCGGCTGCCATTGTCCTGCACACCAAAGCACAGGTGACCTGAAATCAGCTGGTCAAACACGCAAAAGACCCGCCCAAAGCGGTTGAGCCACTTTAGGCCGTGGGGGGCTTTCAGGCGGACATCCAGGCCGTCAATTACATAGTCCACTGCCATTTATCCTCATGATGCTTTCCTGCATTGCATTCCCGCTGTCCCCTTATTATAATACCAAGGGGACTTAATAAGCAAAAGCCTAACGGCAGAAGGGTCGGCCATGCAGAAAATCCATGTCGTCGGTCACCGCAATCCGGATACGGACTCCATCGTTTCCGCCCTGGCATACGCCTACCTGCGTAACCAGCTGGGCGACCGGCAGTACCAGGCAGCGCGCCTGGGCCCGGTGAGCGATGAAACGGCGCTGCTGCTGGAACGCTTTGGCTTTGCGGAACCGGAACAGATTTTTAACGTCAGGACCCAGGTGAAGGACCTGAGCTTTGACACCCCGCCGTCCATCGGAGGCGCTGCTGCCCTGGCCCATGCCTGGAGCATCTTCCAGGATAACCGGGAGATCGGGAGCCTTCCCATTATCACTGATGACGGCACGTTATTTGGCATCCTGTCCCATTCGGACATCTTTGACTATGATATCAAGACAATTCAGCATCCGGTGGTGGACGATATCCCCCTGTTCAACCTGATTGGGGTGCTGGAAGGCGCCATAACCCGGGGGACGGACGCCAACGCGGAAGTGGTCTCGGGCGAAATCACCATCGCCGTAACCCACACGCATCTGCACAATCTCGTTTTGGATGAGGACAGCATCCTCATCTGCGGCAACCACCCGAAAACCATCGAATATGCGCTGGAGCATGGGGTCAAAGCGCTCATCATCAGTGAGGCAAAATTCCCGGAGGAGATGCTGCCCTTAAAAGGAGGCACGCTGATTGTCAGCACCCCCTTTGACGCCTACCGCGCCGCGCGCAGCATTATGCACGCGATTCCGGTGGGCAGGCTCTGCCGCCGGGACAACCTGGTGAGTTTCCATCTGGATGATTACCTGGACGACGTAAAGGAAACCATGCTGCAAAACCGGTACAACGCCTATCCGGTGCTGGATGAAAACCACAAGGTGGTGGGCGTGCTGACCCGTTATCAGCTGATCCGGCCCAGGCGCAAGCGCGTGGTGCTGGTGGACCACAACGAGGTGGCCCAATCAGTGCCGGGGCTGGACCAGGCGGAAATCCTTGAGATCATTGACCACCACCGCCTGGCGGATGTGCAAACCTCCTCGCCAATCCTGGTGCGCAACGAGCCCATCGGCTCCACCACCAGCATCATTGCCGGGATGTTCCAGGAAAAGGGAATCACCCCTTCCCGCAAGCTGGCGGGGCTGATGGCGGCGGCCATATTGTCCGATACCGTGATGCTCAAGTCGCCCACCTGCACCGATAAGGACCGTGTGATGGCCGAGAGTATGGCCCGTATCGGGCGGGTTACCATCACGGAGCTGGGTGAATTGATGTTCAGCGCCACAAACCTTATGAACAGGAGCACGGAAGACCTGTTCCATCAGGACTACAAGGAGTTCCACATCGCCGAGCATAAAGTGGGCATCTCGCAGATCACCAGCATCAACTCAGAAGAGCTGCTGGACGCGCGCCTGGATGACTTCCTCAAACTCATGCAGGATATGAAAAAGAAAAAGGACTATGAGATGGTGTTGCTGATGGTGACAGATGTTCTGCGCAGCGGCACCGAACTTGTCTATGTGGGGAACGAAGCCCTGGTCGAGCAGGCGTTTAACGCGGTGGGGAAGGACAACCACTTCTTCCTGCCCGGCGTCATGAGCCGGAAAAAACAAGTGGTGCCGATGATCTCACTCATATGGGGCTAAAGTCGATGGATGGTATCGTATTTAGGGAATGGCTTGATACTCTGCCGGTTATCTGCTCCCACAGCCATCATCTGCCGGACAAGGAGCATGGGGAACGGGGCCTCGCGGGGCTCCTGAATAATTCATATATCAGTTGGTGCGGCGTGCCGGTGCCCCAGGGGGATGACGAGATCGAAATAGGAGCCTGGCTTGGCGCAGTGGGTACCCGCAGCTATTTTTTGTGGATGGAAAAGGCGCTGATGGCGCTTTACGGCTTAAAGGAACCTCTGAGCGCGGCAACCTGGGCCGATTATGATAAGGCCATCCTGCAGGCGCATCAGGATACGGAATGGCACCTGAAGCTCCTTAAGGAGCGTTGCCGCTATGAGGCGGCTTTTTTGGACGCTTATTGGGCGCCGGGGGAAGATAACGGCCACCCGGAGCTTTTCAAGCCGGTTTTCCGGGTCAACAGCCTGTTCTATGGCTATAATATAATGGCCAGCGACCATAACGGCGGGAACTTTCAAAGGGCCCGGGGCACGCATATCACCGGAATCAAGGAATATACGGCGCTTATTCGCCAGGCTTTGGCTGAAGCGAAGGCCTCCGGCTGCGTAGCTTTCAAGTGCGCCCTGGCCTATGACCGGGGGATGGATTTTAAGGACGGCGACTGGGACCGGGCGCAGAAGGCTTTTGGGGATAGTCCGGGCAAAGGGGATATCCTGGCCTTCCAGAATGTGGTGATGCACGCTATTTGTCAGGCAGCGGAGGAGTTGGGGAAACCGCTTCAAATACACACCGGCTTGGGGTTAATGAATAAAAGCGACGCCATGCGCTTGCAGCCGCTTATCTCCCGATATCCCGGGGTCACGTTCCTCCTGATGCACGGCGGATATCCCTGGACGGCGGACATCGCGGGCCTCTGCCACAATTACCCCAATGTGTGGGCAGATTTGTGCTGGCTGCCGCTGATATCCACTGCGGCGGCGGAAAGGCTGCTGGACGAGCTGATCGATGTGTGTGGCGCGGACCGCGTTGTCTGGGGCTGTGATGCCTGGACGGGGGAGGAGAGCTATGCCGCCCGGCTGGCCTTCCTGGAGGTGCTCTCCCGGGTGCTGTGCCGGCGGGCGGATAATGGTTTGATGCGTGAGGAGCAGGCCAGGCGCTATGCCCGGATGGTCCTTTTTGACAACGCCGCGGGGCTGGTTTCCCGCGCATAAAGAAGGCCGCCGTTTATTCCGGCAGCCCCCATGTTATTGGGTTTAGTTCTCAGTCCGAAGCGTACGGCAGCACGGCGACAATCTCGTTTTCAATGTAGACCAGGTAATAGAGATTGGAACCGTTCAACAGATAGTTGTTGTAGAACTCCTGGGCGTCAAAGGCACGCACCGGGTTTTGTTTTGTACCGTAATAGAAAAGGCAATTAGGGCTGGTATCGTATTTATACAGGTAGACGGTGTCGTTATAAAAAGTGGAGCGGTTGGTTTCGCCCTGATAGGTTATGGTCACCAGGTCGGCGCTGATGGTGGCGATCCCGCCTTTCATGTCAATTTGCGTGATATAGCCGGCGGACACACGGGTACGGTACTCACTGGGGCGGCGCTGGAGGTAGACGATGTAGGTGTTTTGCGCCGTGAGGGCGCCCCCTTCATAGGCCGACACAACGATTTGCACTTCCTGGGGCTTGTCGGTCATGTTGATAATTTGGGATTTTTGCCCGCTGGCTACCGGCTGGCCGTTCACCGTGACCACCGAGGCGGGGGAAGAGGTGACTGGCTCAAAAGTGATGCGGGAGACCCAGTGGGCCACGGTTAAAAGATAGGTGTTCTGCCAGGGGTCAAAGCGGTCGGGCAGCATGATGCCGGTATTTGGCGCGTTGTGGGTGAGGCTCACCAGCCGGTCCGGAGGCAGCGTGTTCATCGGCTGTGCCAGCGACAGGGCGGCCTGAGACAAAAGCAACAGTACAATGAGAATGGAAACAATGCTTTTTTTCATGACAACTCCTCCTTGAGAATCGCTGTTAACCATTAAACGCGGCATAGCCGGCGTTTCATGCGTAAGGCGTCAGGTTCTGATGAAGGCGTCGTAAATGGCGTTGACGGTCTTGTCCAGGTTCTCCTCATCCACTCCCAGGATAATGGACAGTTCGCTTGGCGCCTGGAGCATCGTACGGATGCCGATGCCCTGTTCCGATACAGCGGTGATAAGCCTGGCGGCTGTGCCATATTGCCGGAACATCCCCACACCCACGCAGGCGACCAGGGCGATACGGTCTTCGGTGTGGACGCTGTCAGGGGAAACGGCCTCATGAATTTCCTGAAGCACCGCCTCCCGTTTGGGGGCGAAGGCGCTTGTCATCACCATGACGCACAGGGCGTCGATGCCCGTGGGCAGATGCTCAAAGCTGATACCGTGGCGCTCAAACACCGCCAACACCTTCCTGGCGAAGCCCACCTCATCATTCATGCGGTTTTTCTCCAGCACAATGATGGAAAACCCTTTTTTCCCGGCGATGCCTGTCACCACCGGTACCCTGGTCTGGGAGTGGTAGGTGATCGTGGTGCCCGGATGGAGCGGATTCCCGGTATTCCTGATGCTGGTGGGGATGCCGGCTGTGCGCACCGGGAATACCGCGTCCTCGTGCAGCACGCTGGCCCCCATGTAGCTAAGCTCCCTTAGTTCCCGGTAAGTAAGGGAGGCAATATACTGCGCATCCGGCACAATGCGCGGGTCAGCGGCCCGGAAGCCTGTCACATCTGTCCAGATCTCAAGCAGTTCAGCGTCAAGAGCTGCCGCGATGCAGGCTGCGCTGGTATCACTCCCGCCCCGGGAGAGGACATGGATACCCCCTTGCCCGTCGCTGCCATAAAAGCCGGGAATGACTGCCCCCTCTTGAGAGGAGAGCGTCCGGCGAACGGCCTGGGAAGTGGCTTCCTCGTCCAGTTTGCCTGCCGCAAAACGCAGCAGGGCGGCTGCGTCTACAAAAGGCCGGTCCAGCCATTTGGCCATCAACAAGGCAGAGAGATATTCCCCGCGGCTTGCTGTGAAAGCATGGCTCGCGCCCCCCTGGATAGCGTGGCCGATGTCAAGCAGCTCCGTGTTCAGATAGTTCTCAAGCCCAAGCGCGTCCGCGATTTGGGCAAAGCGCTGCTCAACCACGGAGTAGACGGGGTAAATGGCCTCCCCCTTATGGGCCAGCTGGTGGCAGGCAATGAGCAGATCCGTAACTTTCTGGTCCGCGTCATCCCGCTTGCCGGGGGCGGAGACCACGATATATTGCCGGGCTGGCTCCGCTTCCAGAATCCGGCGTACGTTTTGAAACTGTTTCGCGTCAGACAGTGAAGAACCGCCGAATTTCGCAACGATCATTTCCACACCTCCCATACGGGAATCCGTGCAATATTGTAGTCCCGGGCGCTGCTGCCTGTCAAACCCGCCAGGATGACAAAGGCAGGCGGTTATGTTATACTGAACAAACAAAATCAGAAGGCGCGCGCCTTCTTTCGAAGGGAATTATGAAGCGGCTGAGCAAAGCACAACGTAAGATGATATTGAACATAGCCTTTATCATCTTCACGTTTCTGCTGGTGCTCTACCTGGTTGGCCAGGCAGGCGACCTGGGAGAAATTGCGGAAGCCTTCCGCACGGTCAGCCTGGTGTGGCTGTTGGGCGCCCTGGGCTGTTTTGCAGCCCATGTGCTGCTGGAAGGCTTGATTGTCTTTTTGTTTTTTCGCTATCAGCAGGTGGATATCACCCTGGGCTCATGCAGCCTGGTGGGCCTGATCGGCATGTTTTATTCCAACATCACACCTGCCGCTACCGGTGGCCAGCCCATGCAGGTCTTCTCCTATAAGAAACGGGGAGTATCCCCGGGGGTGGCCACTTCAGCGCTTGCTGTGAAATTTTTCTGCTGGCAGTGCGCCCTTTTGGTACTGGGCGCCTTTTTGTGGATTGCCTTTGGCCCCTTTGTTTACCAGGTGCTGGGAAATGCCCTGTGGCTGGTGGGAGTGGGTTTTTTTCTCAACTCCGTGATGGTGGCGCTGGTCATTCTGCTTGCCATCAGCCGCAATGTGGTGCGGGCAATCATTATCTTTTTTGTGAACCTGGCGCACAAAATCAGGCTGGTGAAGGATGTGGCCAAGTCCTCCTCCAAGTGGGACGCGGCGCTGAATGACTTTCACGCCAGTGTGGAGATCCTTACAAAGCATCCCTGGCATTTCCTGTCACTGTTTGCCCTTTCGCTGGTTCAGGTGACGGCGCTGATGAGCGTGATCTACTTCGTCTACCGGGGTTTTGGCCTTTCGCAAACGCCCTACATCAAGCTGCTCGCTATCCAGTTTTTACTGTATATCACCGCTTCCTTTACTCCGTTGCCAGGCGCCTCCGGCGCTCAGGAAGGGGGCTTTTATCTGTTCTTCAGGCCGTTTTTCCCGGAAGGGACCATCTTCGCGGCCCTCCTGGTGTGGCGGTTTTTCTCCTACTACATGTTTATCCTGGTTGGTTTTGCAGCCGTTGCCATCGACCAAACCTATCTTTCCCGTCGGCGCAGGAAAGATAAGAAACAGGCTCTGGATGATGAGCCCGATCCTGCGCAGTCCGTTCCGATTGCCCAAAAGGAGGCCGAACATTGAAACGCACCTTGGCTTTATTGTTAATGCTGATGGCTTTATTTGCCCCGCTTCTGCCGGTTAATGCGGAAGCCCAGCCCCCTGCCTCAAGGCAGATGCTGGTGGGGGAGGAGTATACTCCCATAAGCGAGGATAAGGGCGGCTGGCAGAGCAGCGCTCCGACCGTGGCCACGGCAAGTGACCAGGGCGTGGTCACTGCCCTCACCCCGGGTGAGGCGATTATCACCCAAACGGTGAAGAACAAGCCCGTGGTACGCGCATCCATTCTGGTGGTGGAATCAGCGGAAACGCCTGAACAAATCACCCGGGCGCTGGACATCGCCCTGGGGGAATGGCAGGCATCCCTTGGGAAGACCATTGGCCGCAGCAACAAGTACACCAAGTGGTACTGCGGTCGGCCCTGCGAGTTTGGCTGGTGCGGCGGCTTTGTCAGTTACTGCCTGGATGAGGCGGGACTGCCCATGGCCTATTGGCGGGAGAGCGAACTCCAGCTGCACGGAAATCCCCATGCAGTCAGGGAGGCGGATGTGCTGAAGCTGCTGCGCGGCTACACCAACATGGGCCGGATATCCAACCTCCCGCGTCCGGGTTATCTGGTGGTATACGGCAAACGCGGCGGCTACAAGACCATCCACGTGGGGCTGGTGACGCGCGCTGAGCATCAGGGTGAAGGCGTTTATCTGATTGAGACGGTGGAGGGCAACGTGTCCAAGCGTATCAAACGCTACAGTTACCTCTATGACAGCCTGGCCAAGAACCCGGAGCGCAACATGAAAACACTGCCGGAGACTGAGTGGACAGACACCGGCACCTTCCAATACCAGCTCATCACCGACAACTGGCATGTGAACGCTTTCTGCCAAACCTGGTATTGAGCTACATTTCCTTCAGCTGCCGGGCGTCCGTGTTCTCAAGGTCCCGGGTACCGGCAAGGGATTCCAGGTGATGGGTGAGTTCGTGTTTGAGGACATCTGTGATACGGGCTTTCCCCAAGGCATCAAAGGACAGATCCGGGTAAACCCGGATAAAAGAGCCGTAGAACAGCACGATGCCCCGGCCCATGGCAGCACCATACCGGTACTCCCCCAGGATGTAGGCCGGATTCCCCGAGGCGGTGCGCGGGTTTAGCTTAAAGCCTTCCACCACGCCGATGCCCAGGTTTAAGCCTTTGAATATCTCCTGGGGCAGCTCGGCGGCCCCTTCTTCCAAAAGCCTGGTAAACTGGTCAACGCTAAGCCGTGGATTGTCCATTGATTTCCTGCCTTGTCTGGTCGCGTGAATCATAGCCTTGGCATTTGCCGTGACCATGAGGATGGTATTATCCTACCACGGGTGAACCCAAGTAAACACTGGAGGTCTTACATGAAAACACTCATCTGCGCCCATCGGGGGGCTTCCGGCTATGCCCCGGAAAACACACTGGAGGCCTTCCAGCTGGCGGTTGATCAGAAGGCGGAAGCAGTGGAACTGGATGTGCAGCTCAGCCGTGACAAACAGCTGGTGGTGGTCCATGACGAGCGCATCGACCGGGTGTCGGACGGGAGCGGCCTGATCAGCATGCTTTCACTCAAGGACATCAAGTCTCACCTCTTCAACGCCACCCATCCCGCCTACCTGGATGCCCGGGCGCCCACGCTGGAAGAGGTGTTTGATTTGTTGTTGGAAACAAATCTCATCATCAATGTGGAGCTGAAGAACAGCCGCATCCCTTATGAGGGGATGGAGGAGAAGTGCATCGATCTGGCGCGCCGCAAGGGGATATCAGATCGCGTGATTTACTCCTCTTTCAATCATTACTCCCTTTTTAAGGTGAAGGCCATCGACCCGGACGCCGTGTGCGGGCTGCTGTATGACTGCTGCATGGTGGAGCCCTGGGAGTACGCCAGGCGCCTGAAGATAGAGGCCCTGCACCCCCATTATTCAGAGTTGCTGCTCAACCCCCGGGAGTGTGATGAAGCGCACAAAGCGGGCCTTCAGGTGAACACCTGGACGGTGAACGATGACAGGGATATGAAGAAGGTTTTCGAAATGGGGGCTGATATGCTCATCACAAACTATCCGGACCGGGCGCTGGCCGTGCGGGGTGTTTGACTGGGTTGGCCCACGCGTGTTAGACTGGGAAAAACATGAAATCGTGAGGAAATCAAATGGCTGGGCATTCAAAATGGGCGAACATCAAACACAAAAAAGGCAAGGCCGACGCTGAGCGGGGCAAAATCTTTACAAAACTGGGCCGTGAGATTGCCATCGCTGTGCGCGAGGGCGGGGCCGATCCCGCCACCAGCGGCAAGCTGCGCGATGTGATCGCCAAGGCCAAGGCCAGCAATATGCCAAATGACAATATCAACCGCAGCGTCAAAAAAGCTGCGGGGGAGAGCGAAAATGTCTCCTATGAGGAGATCAGCTATGAGGGCTACGCCCCCGGTGGAATCGCCATCATCGCCGAGGTGGTAACGGACAACCGCAACCGCACAGCCTCTGATGTGCGCCACATCTTTGATAAAAACGGCGGGTCCCTGGGCACCACGGGTTCTGTGGGCTACATGTTTGACCACAAGGGCTTGATTCTCATCGAGCAGGGGCCTGGTTTGGACGAGGACGAGGTGTTGATGCAGGCGCTGGAGGCCGGGGCCGAGGACGTGCAGGTGACTGAGGAAGTCTTTGAGGTCTATACCGCGCCCAACGATTTTTCGGCTGTCCGGGAAGGGCTTGAGCAGGCCGGCCACTCTTTCCTGTCTGCAGAGCGGATCAAGATTCCCCAGAACACGGTGGCTATTGCCGATGAAGAAACGCTTCAGAAGGTGGAAAAGCTCCTGGAAATGCTGGAGGACAATGACGACGTGATGAACGTCTACCATAACGCGGAGCTGCCTGAAGAGGAAGTTGAGGAATAAAGGCAGGGTCCCCTGATGCGAAGAGGCTGGCGCGAAAGCGCCAGCCTCTTCGCATCTTTCCGTTATTATCTCATGGGCACCACATCCACCACCGGGCTCCAGTCCCTGGTGGGGAGGTTTTCCATGGAGGCGGGGTAGCGGCCGGGCGTTACGAGGACAAAGCCAAAGTCGCAGTTCAGATTACGCCCGCCGCTGGGCACTAAAACCTTGTCGACGCGGCCGGTTGCGCCCTCCCCTGCCGCCAGGACGCTGGCCACCAGCGGGAACTCAGTTTGGATCAGGGTGGGCTTCAATTCCGGCGGCACGGAGACCACCACAGTGTAGGTGCCTGGGAACAGGCCGTCAATCAAGTAGCGGCCATATATATCCGTTGTTGCCTGAGTGATGAGTTCACCGTATTGGTACAGGGCGATGCCGATGTCCGGCACACCCGGCTCACCCGCGTCCTGCATGCCGTTGGCGTTCAGGTCCAGCCAGGCAAAGTCACCCAGCTTGCCCATGGCGCCGATTCCGATGTCCTGGGCTGCCTTCTTTTCTCCCATCGTAAGGCTGATAGCGCTGCTGCCGCCCGGGGTGTCCTCGGTGTCTGAGGTGATGACGCTCACGCGCTCAACGGTGTCCATGGCGCGGGCAAAGCGGTGGTTCTCCGGCAGCGTTAAGCCCAATGCGTACTGGCCGGGGTAGAGCTTCTCAAAAAGGAAGCCGCCATCTTCGCCCGTAATAGCCGTGGCAAGCGCGTTGCCCTGGCTGTCCAGCAGGGTGATTTCAAGCGCGCCAACACCGCTCAAGCTCCCGTCCATGTTCCAGACGGCGCCCTGAAGGGAGCCGTACTGCACAAAGCCCAGGTCAAGCCGTGGGTTTTCCGGGGCCAGGGTAACACGGGCGCTCCAGGCGCCGCCCGACTGGCTGGCGGCCGCAGGCAGGGTGAGCAGGTGGTCGCCCGGCAATTCCACCGTGAGCTCATATTCCCCCGGAAACGCCGCGGCCAGGGAGAAACTGCCGTCCCGGGCCGGCTCAAGGACATACTCGGCGCCGGTAGCCAGGTGGCGGATTGCGGCCCGAGCGGCATAGGGGGTATCGGTTTCCGGGCTGAAAATTCCGCTCAGGTCGTTGTCATAGAAGGCAGTCCCCGCCACCTGAAGGGGACTGACGGCGGCAATCAGGTTTATGTCGCGCACCTCTCCCATGGACAGGTCAAGCGCTTGGATGGCATAGCCTGTGATGGCCGGGACCACCGGGCTGTTTTCTCCGCTGCCGATGGCAAGGCCTTCCGGCACGGTTACCTCCAGGGTGTAAGCCCCCGGGCGGATGCCGGTTAAGGCGAATGTGCCGTCCTCGCCTGACAACACTTCATACACTGTCCTGGCATCTGAGCGAATGACCACACGCACGCCCGGCAGATTGCTGTCCCCCGCGTCAAAGATGCCGTTGAAGTTAACGTCGTTAAAAGCGCTGCCCGAGAAAATCCCCGTTTTCACCGCGAAAACCACATCAGCGGGCCGCTCTTCGCCGGCCGTGATGTCAAAAGGCTCGGTCAGCCATGCGGTTTCCTCCATCATGGGCCGGCTGAATTTGGCACCCCGGGGCAGGGTGAAGCGCAGCTTGTAGGTTCCGGGCAGGGCGCCCTTCAGCGAAAAAGCGCCGGACTCATCCGTGGCGGCGAGGGTAAAATCGCTCACCGGGTCATCGTTCTCATCCATCAGTTCCACCAGTACGCCCGCTAGGCCGCCGATGGTGCCGCCAAAACCTTCCCGGTCATCACCCAGCAACACCCGGCCATAGACGACACCGGACCGGAAAGCGCCCGCGTCCATCCCCTCGACCCGCTGGCCGGGGGCGGCCATGGCGGCCTCCGTTTCGCCGTATTCAGGGGTCTGGGCGACGATTTTGTTTTCGATACCTGTGCCGGTGTGCGAGGTGTTGGAGAAGATATAGGGGGACTGGAGCATCACCCGCACCCGGTACTCTCCAGGCAGGAGGGGCTGTAGCTCATAGGCACCGGCCTTATCTGTGTTGGTTTCCGCTGCCACATTGCCTTCCCTGTCAATGGCCCGCACCGTGAAGCCGGGCAGGCCGGCTTCCTGGGTGTCAAGGACGCCGGAGGTGTTGTGGTCCTCAAACAGGGTGCCAGCGATTACCGCCGGCAGGGTAACGCCGGCATACAGCGTGGTTTTCTGGCCGTGGGGCGCCGCCGCCACAATGGTGATGTCGCTTTCAGCTGTCACCGAGGTAAAGGCGTTCCCATCCTCGCCGCCCGGTACAGTGAACACCTGGCCTACGGGCAGGGTGCCCCTGACCTGACTGCTCTCACCCCGTATCCGGGGGATAAGAGCCAGGCCCCGGGCGTCCGTCTGGGCGCTGGCGGCCACCTGGCCCGCGTCCAGCACTTCAATTCCGGCCCCGGCGAAGGGCAGTTCCCCTTCATCCAAGACGCCGTTATAGTTACTGTCATGAAAGGCGATGACTTCAAGGCTGGTGGATGGCATCACGCCAATGGGCTCCACCTGCGAGGCAACGCCTTCAGCCACGGTCAGAGGAGTATCCTGCTGGCTTTTATAGCCATCAGTAAACAGCGAATCCCCGCCGGGCAGGGTGAACATCTGCCCGTCCGGCACGGTGGCGGAGAGGACATAACTTCCCGCCTGCAGCTGGGCGAATTCATACGCTGTCTGGCTATCCGCAGTCAGGGTGCGGATGACACCGAAATCCAGGGATGTAAGGGTGAGGATCAGGCCGCTGGCGCCAGGCTCATCCGCATCCCTTAAGCCATTCATGTTCGAATCAAACCAGGTGATCCCCTTAAGGCTGCCCGATTTGACGCCGCCCACACCCAGACCAATGCTGCCGGAGAGGGTGAAGGGGTCGGATTCTCCGCGGTTTGAGTCAGACGGATTGACCACATTATAAAACGCGCTCACCTTCTCACCCCGGGGCCCGATGATATAAGGGTCCGGCATCGTGGCGGCGATGCGGTAGGTGCCCGGGGTCAGGTCCGGAATCCTGAGAAAACCTTCCTTGTCAGTGGTTCCCGAGGCGATCACATGGCTTTGCCCGCCTGCCTCAAAAAGCACCTCAATCAGCACATCGCGAAGCAGCGGTTCACTGCTGAACCGCCCGCCGTTGGCGTTTTCATCCCCAAAAGCCACTACGTTGATGTAGGCGCTTTTGGCGGTGACGCCGATGTGCTTATCCATTGACCCTCCTTCCAGAAGGAAGGGCAGGGAGCGGCTGGCGCGGCCGGATGCCGGCAGCATGACGCTGCCCGAAGCGTTATATGGGGAAAATTGCAGGTTCCTGGGCAGTGAAGCAGTGAGATAATACTCCCCTGGCGCAAGCTGCGTGAACTGGTAAGCGCCGTCAGCCTGCGTAAGCGCTGTGCCCACGACGGTCCCGCTGGCGCCGTCCACCTTCACCAGGGAAATTTCCACCCCTTCGCTCAGGCGTTCATTGCCGTCATACAGGCCGTCCAGATTGCTGTCCACAAAGGCGTATCCCGAAAGGGAGCCCGTGTTTTCAGCGGCGGCGGGGAGCAGCGCCAGGACCGTCATGAGGAGCGCTATCAGCAGGGTTTTTCGGGCGGGAGAGTGGTTCATGGTTTCCTCCGATCACGTATTAGCGGATGATGTTGATTTTCTCCGGGTGTTTTTCATGGGGCGCCTTTTCATCGGCCGGGTGGCCCAGGGCGATGGCGATGACAAAGCCATGGCCTTCAGGGAAATGAAGCGCCCGCTCCAGTTCCGCCCGGTTGGCGCTCGCGAAAGCGTCGCGGGGCAGCCCCAGGATGACACTGCCCAGGCCAAGGGCTTCGGCCGCCAGGGCCATGCCATACACCGCGATACCGCAG
>JAQVQY010000043.1 GCA_028701335.1 Eubacteriales bacterium | reverse complement strand
TTTACCCCGGCGCATCCTGGATGGGAAGAACGCAAAAACCGCGTCGGGCCGGCCCGATGCGGCCTGAGCGGGCCCCGACCCGCTCCCATCTGCAGGCGAGTGTTTCACTTAGTGTTGCATTTTTCCCCTCAGGCTCCGGGCGCGCGTCCCTGCGCGCTCTCCCTTTGGGGCCGCCAGGCGCTCCTGGGGCGCGCCAATATCTCGCGGGTGACCATAGCCTGAACCAAGCTGTTGGGCGCCATGTGCGGGATGATGCGGTGGGCTTCCGTCTGCGGTGTTCGGGCTGCCTCCTTATAGTCCTGCCGCTTGACACGCTCAGGGCGGCTATCCCGGGTCTTATGAAAAGCATCATCCGTTTCCGGAATGCTTCCCTTGTGCGCGTGACGCTCCTGGAAAGCGTCCGTGGTATCAGGAATGCTGTCCCTGAACCCCTGTTCGATTGCCTTTACCGCGGCGCTTTCCTTCGCTTTGGGGGCTTCAGCCCAGGCAGTCTTGGCTGTTTCATCAGGCTCAATGCCCGCAGCCCGCTCCATGGACTCCTGCAGTTGGCGAGCAAACTGCTGAAAAGGCCCGCTTGGCTCCGGTTTGCTATGGCCGCTCTTTTCCCGTCCTTCAGTCGCCTGCTGACGCTGGGCGCGCCGGTTGGCCATGGAGGCAACGGCAAAGAACAGAATCAACAGGACGCCAATCTCAACAAACACAGGCCGCCTCCTTCCCTTTGGGATGGGTAATCCAACTCATCATTTTTTGCCAGGGCTGTCGTGGGGGTTCTCCCAATTTTCCTCAGCGGGGTCCGCTGCCTTTGCGATGCCGTCACGCATCTGGGTGTCAGCCTTGACGTTCTGCATCTGGTAGTAGTCCATCACCCCGAGTTTTCCGGTGCGCAGCGCATCAGCCAGGGCCAGAGGCACCTCAGCCTCGGCGGCGACCACCTTGGCGCGCATCTCCTGGACCTCAGCTTTCATCTCCTGCTCGCGGGCGACGGCCATGGCGCGGCGCTCCTCAGCCCTGGCCTGGGCGATGCGCCTGTCGGCCTCCGCCTGGTCCATCTGGAGCTGGGCGCCGACATTGCGGCCCACATCCACATCCGCGATGTCGATGGAGAGGATTTCAAACGCGGTGCCTGCGTCCAGGCCCTTGTTAAGGACGGTGTGGCTGATCTTGTCGGGGTTTTCCAGCACTTCCTTGTGGGAAACGGCAGAACCGATGGTGGTGACGATGCCCTCACCAACGCGCGCCATGACCGTTTCCTCCCCGGCGCCGCCCACCAACTGCTGGATGCTGGTGCGCACCGTCACCCGGGCTTTGGCCCGCAGCTCAATCCCGTCCTTGGCGATGGCCGCCACCGGGGGCGACTCAATCACCTTGGGGATAACGCTCATCTGCACGGCCTGAAGCACATCGCGCCCGGCCAGGTCAATGGCGCCCGCCTGCTCAAATGTCAGCTTGATGCCCGCCTGCTGGGCGGAAATCAGCGATTTGACCACCCGCTCGATGTTGCCGCCGGCCAGGAAATGCGTTTCCAGCTGGTTGACGCTCAGCCCCAGCCCGGCCTTGCTGGACATGATCAGGGTATCCACCAGCCGCTGGGGGCTGACCCGGCGCAGGCGCATGCCAATGAGGCTGAAAATGGTCAGCGGTACGCCGGATGCCCGGGCCCTGATCCACAGCCCAATGGGCACATAGCGGAAAAAGACGACAAACAGCAGGATAACCGCGATGATAACAATTCCCAACATAATCTCTGACATTCCAAGACCTCCTCCAAGTTGCTCAAAAAAAGCGTTCACACTCATACCTCAAGCCTTTCCACCATCACACGGGAGCCCTCAACCTCCCGCACCTTGACGCGCACTCCTTTGTCGATAAAGTTTCCGTCGCTCACCACATTGACCCGCTCACCGTCAATCTCCGCCATGCCGGCCGGGCGCAGCACCGTCAGCGTAGTGCCCTCCCTGTCCAGGTACTTGTCGTATTCATCGGTGGCGATGAAACCTTC
The DNA here is from genome assembly GCA_028701335.1 of Eubacteriales bacterium. GTDB lineage: Bacteria > Bacillota > Clostridia > Christensenellales > Aristaeellaceae > UBA6115. Next base: position 14,336 of record JAQVQY010000043.1, on the reverse strand, counting down.
TTCCCGGCTCTGCTTGCTTTTGAGAACCAGCGGGGAACGGGAAAGGCGCCCCTTGGTGGCGGACCGAATGGAAAAGTACATCGCGATACCCACAATCACCAGGAGGATGAGGCTCACCCCCAGGCCCACGACGTAGCCATGCTGAATCCAGGTAAATACCGCCGCCGCAATCAGCAGGACAATGCCTGAGATGCCCGGGATGCCAAAGCCCGGCATAAACATCTCCACGATGATCAGCCCAATGCCGACCACAGCGCAGATAAGAATTGGCAGATTGTTAAGAATGAAATCCATATCGCACCCTCCTCCATGTTATTCTACCGCAGCCTATAGGATGGTAAACGGCTTCGCGCATGTTATGTCGCCATGCCGTTGTTTTTCTTCTCTTTTTCCGGCAGCCAAGACAGTTTATCCCGAAGCTGTTTCAAATCCTCCCAGGCATCCCTTTTCTTCCCCGGGTCTCGCAGCAGCGCCGCCGGGTGAAAGGTGGGCAGAATATAGACTCCCTTGCTGGGCACAAACTGCCCCCGGGCTTTGGTGATCCTGAGCTCCGGCCCCAGGATGTATTTCAGCGCCGTGGCCCCCAAAAGAAGGATGGCCTGGGGCCGGATCAGCGCCGTCTGCGCCCTTAAATAGGGCAGGCAGTTGTTTGCCTCCTCATCCGTAGGCGCGCGGTTCCCCGGTGGGCGGCACTTCACGATGTTGCTGATGAAAACCTCCTCACGGCTTAAGCCAATGGCTTGAAGCATCTGGGTCAGCAGCTGCCCGGCGGCGCCCACAAAGGCAAGGCCCTGGCGGTCTTCCTGGGCGCCGGGGCCCTCGCCGATTATCATCAGCCTGGCGTCCGGATTGCCCTGGCCGGGTACCTTATTGGTGATGCCCGCGGAAATTTCGCATTTGGCGCAGCCGGCGATGTCCGCGTTCACCTGCGCCCAGGATGTTACCATATCAGCGGAAACGGGAGTTTATCAGGGTGAAGGTGGAAGCGATATCCCGCCAGAGCCAGTTGAGCAGGCTCAAAATCAGCAGAATCATGATCAGGATGACCACCGCACCCAGGATGACGCCCACAAAATCGCTCATCCCGGCCGCGAAGCGCAGGTGATCGCGCCGCTCCTGGCGCTCCTCTTCCTCTACTGCCATATAGTCCTGGTGATCCAAATCCATCACCTCCTGGATTGATTCTACCGCATTCAAGCCCTGTGCGCAACGCGCCGTCTTTTCTAAACACGTGGCTTGGGGTATACTGGAACTATCAAATAAACACTGGAGGGAATCATGAAGGAACCAATTCTAGTCGTTATGGCCGCTGGCATTGGCAGCAGGTTTGGAGGGCTGAAGCAAATGACGCCCTTTGGGCTGCACGGGGAAAGCCTGATTGACTACTCCCTGTTTGACGCGCTGCGCTCCGGCTTCAAGCGCGTCATCTTCATCGTCAACGGGAAAATCATTGATGATTTCAAGGACCTGGTGGGCAGCCATGTAGAAGATAAGATGGAGGTCACCTATGTCAACCAGGAACTGGATATGCTGCCCCACGGCCTTATAGTGCCGCCTGGCCGGGTGAAGCCCTGGGGCACCTCCCACGCCGTTTTGTGCTGCAAGGATGTGATCGACGCGCCTTTCTGCGCCATCAACGGGGATGACCTGTATGGCCTGGACGCCATGCAGCAGATGTACACCTTCCTGAAGGAGGGCCCCAAGCCCTATGCATATGCCATGGTGGGCTTTGAACTGAAAAACACCCTGTCGGAGCACGGCTACGTCTCACGGGGCATCTGCCAGGTGGATGAAAACGGTTATCTGGAGAATATCATCGAGCGGCTCCACATCATCTCCACCGTGGACGGCCCCATGCACACCCTGGACAAGCAGACCTACAATCGGCTGCCCGAGGACACCACAGTGTCCATGAACATATGGGCCTTCACCCCCCAGGTGATAGAAGAAATTGAAGCCCGTTTCTCCGCCTTCCACCAAAAGGCCATGGCGGAAAACCCGCTGAAGGCGGAGTTCTACCTGCCCAACCTGGTGGGCGATTTGCTCAAGGAAAACAAGGTCACCGTCAAGGTGATGCGCTCCAGGGACAAGTGGTTTGGCGTCACCAACGCCTCTGACCGCCCCATCGTGGAGGAAGCCCTGAAGGACCTGACCCGCCACGGCGTGTATCCGGACGGGCTCTGGCGCTGACATTATTTTGGAAATCGAGCCGGCGCTTTGAGAAGCCGGCTCTTTTTTGTTGCCTTTACCGCCTGATCAGGAGCACCGTCAGGTCGTTCACATTGGTGCCGGTGGGCCCGGTCATAATCAGGCCGCCGATGGCTTTAAGCGCGGGGTAGGCGTTGTTGTCATTAAGGAATTCCTGAAGGTCGATGCCCTGGCTGATAAGCCGGTCAGCGCTCTCCCCATCGCAATAAGCGCCGGCGGCGTCCGTTGGCCCATCGGTACCGTCACTCCCCACGGAAAACACGGCGGTGTCTTTAAGCCCCCTGATTCCGCTCGCCGCGGCGAGGGCGATCTCCTGGTTTCGGCCACCCATGCCCCGGCCGGTGACCTTGACCACCGTTTCCCCGCCCAGGATAAAAGCCCGGGACAGCAGCCCTTCCTGATGCTCCCGGGCGATGGCAGCCAGAAAGGCCCCCGCCTCCCGCGCCACACAGTCCAGGGAGGACGTCAGCACCTGGGGCGCATAGCCCAGGCTTTCCGCGGCTTTGGACGCGGCGGCACACAGCTGCGTCACCGACCCAGTCACACGGGTTTCCACATTGCCCAACTCCTTTGGGGTTTCCTCAGATAACAGCTTAAGCGCCTTATCACTCAGTTTCAGCTCATATTTCCGCGCGATGTCCATGGCCTGCCGGCTGGTGGAACTGTCAGGGTAAGCGGGGCCGGAAGCGATCATGTCCAGCGGATCGCCGATGATGTCCGACAGCACCACGGCGAATACCCTGGCCGGCTGGCAGGCCAGCGCGAAGCGCCCGCCCTTCACGTTGGACAGGCGCTTGCGCAGGGTGTTCAGCTCCACGATGTCCGCCCCGCTTTCAAGCAGCTGCCGGGTGATGTCCCGAAGCTCAGGCAGCGGAACGCGGGGGCTTTCAAACAGGGACGAGCCGCCGCCGGAAACAAGCAGCAGCACTTTATCCTGGGGCGCAAGGCCCCGGACCATCGCCAACGCTTCCTCTGTGGCCCTGATGGTGTTCTCATCCGGCATCGGATGCCCGGACTCCCTAAGCACGATGCCCGGCAGCGCTTCTCCCCCATGCCCGTACTTGGTGATAATAATCCCACGGCTGATCCGGCTGCCCAGTATCCCAACAGCCGCTTCCGCCATGGCATAGGCGGCCTTGCCTATCGCCGCCAGGATAACCCGGCCCCCGCCGCCCGCATCAAAATCCGCCAGCGCTTTCCTGACCGCTTCATGGGGCTGGGCCGCCTTAAGCGCGGCGCCGATGATCGTCCGCGCGTCCTCCCAAAGGCTTCCTGCCATGGTGAATTCCCCTCTCCCCCCAGGCTGTCATAATTTCCCGTTCAGCCTTGCAATTAATTTGCTTATCGTATATAATGCGCCTTGCGCGCTGATGTAGCTCAGTAGGCAGAGCACCTCCTTGGTAAGGAGGAGGTCCGGGGTTCGAATCCCCGCATCAGCTCCAGCACGGCCGGCCTTGACAAGGCCGGTTTTGTTTTGGTTTAACCCTTCGTCTCCCCAAACATCTCTCCGGCAATGGACAACTTCCTGAGGATGGCCGTTTTCTTGTAGACGTGCTCCTCAAATTTGGTCAGGATGTCATCCACGAAGACGATGGCATCATTGATATGCTCACCCTTGTTGAGCATGATGCACTCGGACTTGGCGGCCAGCGTTACATCTGAGATCTCCGCCCGGGTGGGGATGCCGGTCTTGACCATCGTTTCCACCACCTGGGTGGCCCAGATGACAGGCACATGGGCCGCCTCGCAGATCCAGGGGATCTCCTCCTGGTACTCGGACAGCCGGGCATATCCCACTTCCACCGCCAAATCCCCCCGGGCGGTCATCACGCCGGTGGGGACGCGGCCGGCGGCGGCCGCCAGGATGGAGGGCAGGATGCGCATGGACGCCAGGGTCTCAATCTTGATGATAATGGGCTTGGTGTCAGGTGCTTCCAGGCGCTTGTTGATTTCTGTCTGGAGCAGCCTGATATCCTCCTCATCCCTGACAAAGGAGCAGCCGATCACATCGGCATGCTGGCAGATGAAAGTCAGGATACCCTCATCCCGCTTTGACAGCAGGGGGATCTTATAGTCGCTTCCGGGGAAGTTGACGCCTTTTTCCAGCGCGACGCGCACGCCGTTGTCCTTGAAGACTTTGGTCGCCTTCAGCACTACGCCATCATCCCTGCACTCAAGCACCACCGTTTCCACGCGGCCATCGTCAATGATCACCGGTTCCCCGTTATCCAACTGCTGCATCAACTCCGGCATCGAGCAGCTGACGGCGATGGGGATGCCCTGGGGCAGGCCCATTTTCTGCCGGGCGGTGAGGAAGATGAGGTCTCCCTGGTTTGCCCGGGCACGCCGCAGGCTGGTGAGCACCCGGTCGATGCGCACCTTGGGCCCGGGAATCTCCATGCTGATCACGCAGGGTTTGCCCAGCTGCCCTGACGCCGCCCTGACATTGCCAATCATAGCCTGCCAGACGGCTTCGTCATCGTGGGCGCAGTTGATGCGCGCCACGCTCATGCCCCGGGCCACCAGGTCCAGGGTGATCTGGGGCTGCCAGGCGGCCTGTGTGTCCAGCGTTACCATGATGCGGGTGTATCGGTCATCCGGTTCTTTCCCCAACAACATCCTGGAGTTCTCCTCCAGGATGTCCTCACCCCATAGAAACTTTTCCCTGAGCTGGTATTCCACCGGCGGCTCCTCCTGGGCGATATGCGCGCAGGATCGCACCACGGAGTCAAGGGTGGTCATCACCCTTGACTCCAGCCGGCCCAGCGAGGATAGCCCCAGGGGCATCAGGTCCCACTGCAGCTCCCGCAGGTCGTTTCTCCCAAGCGCCATATAGTGCGCCAGATTCCTGGCGTTTTCCGAAAAGACTGCCGGGTGATGTCCTTTTCCCACTTCTCATAGAGCGCCGCCCCGTCCCGCTCCACCTGTTCCTTAAGCGCCAGGAGCTTTTTAAGCGCCAGGCCCGCCGCTTCCTTGCTCATGCCTCAGCCTCCCGCTTTTTGTATTGATGATTATACCATCCTCATGAAAAACCATGTGAAATCCGCGGGTTCAAAAAAGAGGCTTTCCGCCCCTCAACAATACGCATCCTTACAGTCGGCGCTACCGCAGCCCTTCAATAATACGGGTCAGGTTTGCCAGCCCCACCTGGAAACCATGGGAGTTGTCCAGGGTATAATCCGCGCAGGCGCGGTAAAAGCCGATGTGGTGGTTGAACTCATGGATCGCGTCCTCATGGTCGTAGCCAATGAGCGGGGAGTTCCGCTCATTCCTGAGGTCCGCCAGGATCTGGTCAAGCGGGCGGTCCACATGGATGATAACGCCGTGGTTTTGCATCAACTGCACATTTTCCTTGATCACCGGGAGCCCGCTGCCGGTGGAAACGATGCATGGCGACCCTCCGACCAACTCTATGAGCACGCCGGTCTCGGCGTTATGGTAGAAGTCCTCCCCCAGGGAGGTATAAATTTGCTCAATGGACATGCCCAACATCTCGCTGACGCGCTGGTCGGTGTCCACGAAGCGCAGGCCCAGGTTGGATGCCACCCGGCGGCCCAGGCTTGTTTTGCCGCTGCCGGACATGCCGACCAGGAAAACATGCATTGGCAACATGCAACCCCGCCTCCTTCTGACCTGTTATGATTAGATTACGCCGAGTATAGCATACCCCGGCGCCCATGCGCAAGAAAAACCGCGCCGCCACGGGCGCGGTTTCACAAAAACGGCTGGTTCAGGCGCTCTTGACAGTTTCCGCCAGCTGGGAGAAGGCGCCGGCGTCATTCACCGCCAGGTCCGCCAGCATTTTGCGGTTCACCTCGATGCCCTTGCGCTTAAGCCCGCTGATAAAAGCGGAATAGTTAAGCCCGTTGAGCCGGGCCGCGGCGTTGATGCGCACGATCCACAGCCTGCGGAAATCCCGCTTGCGGTGCTTGCGGCCGATATAGGCATAGGCCAGCGAACGGCGCACCTGTTCGCTGGCGGCGCGGTACTGCTTGGACCGCGCGCCGTAATATCCCTTTGCCAATTTCAGCATCTTCCGACGCTTTTTCTGGGCGTTTACCGCCCGTTTGATGCGAGCCATATGTAGGTTCCCTCCTTAAATCAAAGCGTTGAAAGCTTACTGCTGAATCAGCAGGCGGATGGTCGCGGCTTCTTTTTTATTCTGAAGCACGCCGCCGGCACGCAGCTGCCGGGTGCGCTTGGTCTTTTTCTTGGTCATGATGTGGCCCAGGTTCATTTTCTTGTGTTTCACCAGGCCGTTCTTGGTCACCCGAAAGCGCTTGGCGGCGCCGCGGTGGGTTTTTTGCTTTGGCATGTGGAATGGTCCTCCTTTAAGCTGTTTGAGCGTTATTGTGCAGGGACGGGCTTCTGATTATCCTTCTCCGGCTTTCCCGGTTTTTCTACTTTGGGAACAAGGATCATGATCATGTGCCGGCCCTCCAGGTTGGGCTGGCGCTCGATGACCGCCACGTCGCTTAAACGCTCCGCGAACTCCTTCATCACCTTGTAGCCGATTTCGCTGTGTGCAATCTGCCGGCCCCTGAAGCGGATGGTGACCTTGACTTTATCGCCGGCTTTCAGGAAGCGGACGGCGTTCTTGGCCTTGGTTTGGATATCGTTCTCCTCGATGGTAGCGGAGAGCTGGACTTCCTTAAGGGTAATGGTCTTGTGGTTTTTACGGATTTCCTTCTCACGCTTGGACTGTTCAAAGCGGTGCTTGTCATAGTCCATGAGCTTGCATACCGGCGGGCGGGCATTGGGGACGATCTTCACAAGGTCAAGCCTGGCTTCGTCCGCAAGGCGCATTGCCTGTGCTGTGGGCATGACCCCCAGCTGCGCGCCGTCACTGCCAATGAGCCTGACTTCAGGGTCGCGGATGGATTCATTGATCATCAGATCCGTGTTGATAAAGTACACCTCCGAAAAAATAGATTGGCGGGCTCCACAACCCGCCAATCCGATTGGATAGACCATTACGTCCTGCCAAAACCAGACAAATCAACATTCGTCAGGTGAGAAGCGGGCAGCTTCTGCTTTCGCAACTCGTATTCTATCACCCGCCTGAGAACCTGTCAAGGATTTTCCACGGCCTCCGGCGGCAGCTCCTCCACCGACTGCGCGAGCGCGGCGGCCTCCTGGATGGCCTGGTCGATGGCGTCCTGATGGTAAACGATGTCCATTTCCGCCATCCAGCCCTCAAAGGCCTGGCCGTACACTTCGTTTTCCCTGGCGCCGGTGAGGAACTGGGTGATCTCCTCGTGGATGGCGTCGGTCATGATGAGGCCTGAGGGAATGTCCTTCAAGTACTTCAGGATGTGGATGCCGTTGGCGCCCACCAGCGGGTCGCTCACATCGCCTGCCTGAATCATCTTGTCAGAGAAGGCTCCTGTTACGAAGGCCGGATCCCAGATGATGGAGTCCTGATGCACTGGATAGCCGTTTTCCAGGTTGTCAGGGACCGTCATGCCGGGGTCCTCGCCGTATTCGCCGATCAGGTTTTCAAAGCTCTCACCGCTGTCCAGGCGATTATAGATTTCCGTGATCACGTCCGCTTTGTCATCCAGCACCGCCTGGCGGGCCGCCTGGATCATCTCCTGGGTCACCGGCTCCTCAGCCGCTTCGTCCGCAGCCTCTCCAACCGTTTCCACCGAAGCTATCTCGGCAGTTTCCTCTGCAGACTCTTCCGCCGGCTCCTGCTGTTGCTGCTCCTCAAATCTGGCTTCCAGGGTGCGCACACGGTTTACCAGCTCCTGGTCCCCAGTTAAAAGGATGTGGATGATGCCCCGGTAACCGGCGGGGGTATACCAGCTGGTTTGGCCAGAGAAGCGGGTCATGTACTCATAGGTTTGGATATCGCTCTCATACTTCTCTTGGTAGACGGGGCCCACCTGTTCAAATATGGCCTGGATCTCCTCTTCGGTGGGCTGATAGCCGCCCATGAGATACCCGGTCATCTTGTCCTGGGCAGCGCTGTTCTTCACGCTGTTTAATAGCATCTCAAGCGTCAGCCCCTGGGTCTGGTAGAAAGCCGCTGCCTGCTCCATGGCATGTGCCCGTGCCTGTTCGCTGTCATCGCTTTGGATATAGTCCGCGTACTCCGAAAGGGCCGCTTCCCACTCCGCCTGGGCCTCCTGCTCAAAGGCGGTCAGCTCCTCCGGTGTGAACTGGTCAAAGCCCATGTCCGAAATCTTCTTCGCCAGCACCTTCTGGCGCACCAGAAAGTCCACCGTAGCGGTGTAGTCCGACGCATCGGCGATATACTGATAGTTCACCAGCGCAGGAATCAGCTCATCCGCTTGCGCCTTGGTGATATCTTCGCCATTTACCGTGGCCAGCGCGGGAGACTCGGGGGCGGTAACAGGCGCCGCCTCGGCAAAAGCCAGGGTCGCCATCAGCAATAGCCCCATCACCAGGGCGGTTAAGCGTGTTCTTTTCATGGTTCTCATTCCTTTCACCTGCGCAAACTGATATGCGCATTATGGCACAGGGGGGTTCTGCCCGCAAGCGCACGGCGGGAAATGTTACAGTTCGTTCACGCGTCTTTAAGCACCGCGGCAAGCCCCTCTCCCCGGGAGCGCGTGCACAGCAGGGCGGCGCCGGCTTCCCTGGCCGCTGTGATGAAGCCTGCCGCTTCGGGGCTAATGACCTCTCCCGGCACCAACACCGGAATACCCGGTGGGTAGACGGTAAGCTGCTCGGCGCATACGCGCCCGGCAGCGTTTTCTGTCCCCAGAAGCTCAAAAGGCGCACGCTCAGCCAGGTGCATGGGCATGGCACATATAGCTTTTGGCAGGGGATATGCGGCCTTATGTCCCTCAGCAGGCTTCAGCTGCTGATCGATGCCGATCAGCGCTTCGCCCAGGCGGGTGAGGGTGTCCATACTGTCCCCCATGCCGGTCATGGCCAAAACCCCTTGCGGGGCGGCCATCTCCGGCTCAATCCGCCACTCTTCACGCAGGCGGCGGGCCAGGTCCGGGCCTGTCAGGTTGGCAAACGAGGTGGATATATACAGCTTGCCGGGATCCAGGTCCCAGGCGTTTTGAGGCAGTTTCCCGTAATGGCGCCCATGGCCCATCACCTCAAGGTGATCAAGCCTGAGGGCCAGTCGGTCAAAGGCGGCGAGCGCCTTCCCCCAGACCTTGAACAACTCATCCCCCTGCTCCCTGATAAGCCCCGCGCAGCCGTCAATGCTGGCCAACAGGAGATAGGAAGGGCTGGTGGTCTCAAAAACGCCCAGCTGTCGCTGCATCTCCCGGGCCAGAGCCTCGCCCCGGACATGGGCCAGCGCCGTCTGGGTCAGGGAGGGAAGGGTTTTGTGCAGGCTTTGGATCACGATGTCCGCCCCCGCCTTCACCGCCCCATCGGGGAACAGCGGATGAAGCCCCAGGTGGGCGCCGTGGGCTTCATCCACAATCACAGGTATCCCGTGCCCATGCGCCAGGCGGGTGATGGCCGCCACATCGCTGAGCACCCCTTCATAGGTGGGGCTGGTAATAAGCAGCGCTTTAGCGTCCGGGCGCTTAAAGAGGGCTTCCTCCACAGCTTCAGGCGTCAGCGAGGCAGTGATCTGCCAGTCCTGGCTTATTCCAGGGTAGATGAACTCCGGATTTAACTGGTTAAGAGTAACAGCATTGTAGGCGCACAGGTGGCTGTTGCGCGCCATTAAAATGCTCTCCCCCGGCCGGGTGAGCGCGCGGACAGCGGCCAGAACGCCAACGGTGCTGCCGTTCACCAGAAAAAAGGTGTGCCCCGCCTGGAACACACCCGCTGCCCGCGCCATGGCTTCTTTCAGGATGCCATGAGGGGCATGGAGGTTATCAAAGCCCGGGATTTCCGTAATATCCATGTCCGCTCCCAGGTGCTTCAGGAACTCCGCCAGGGCGGCGTTGCGCTTGTGCCCGGGCATGTGCATGGGCGTTATCCCCGGGAGAGCCTCGGACAGGAGATCAAACAGCGACCGCATAACCGGCGGCCCTCAGGGAGTTTCTTCCACCGTGAAGACCATCTCCGGGGTGGGGCTGGGCCCGGCCACTTCCGGCGCCAGGGCCAAACTTCCCGGCGCATCCGTGGGCAGCGGTGTAGGCGCCGGTGTGGTGTTGATAGCCGTTTGCTCATAGAGGAAATTCAGGGTTTTCTTGTCGGCATTACCGCTGGAACCCAGCTTGTTGGCCTGCTGGTAAGCCTTCACGGCCGCCTTGGTGCCCTCCCGGTAGTGGCCGGTAACAGCGCCCGGGTAGTAACCCAGCTCCGCCAGTTTCATCTGCAGCCAGTAGACGTCCTCTCCTTCACTGCCAACCTTCATGTTCCGGGCTTCGGCGGGCGGGCGTGACCCGTCATAGTGGGGCAAAGGGGTGGGCGCGGGGGTGGGATTGTGCAGTTTGGTGCTGCTGTTGAAATCCCCCGGTCGGTTGGCGTATTTCAGCTCCGGGTCAAGGGGCGCGTCCTCATGGATCCATACCTCAACGCCCTGGCCGATGTTCTCATACATCCACTTGGCGTCCGCCACCGTCAGCCTGATGCAGCCGTGGGACGCCCGGGAGCCCAGCTTTTTCACCGAGCTCATGTTGACATTGTTGGTGTTGTAGGAGCCGTAAATGACCGAATGGAAAGCGATATCGGCGTTGATGCGCAGCCAGTACTGCGCCTTGCCGCCGCCCCAGTTGGGGAACTCCGCCCAGCGTGCCCGGCGCCCGGTGAGGGTATAGGTACCCACCTCGCTGGGATAGGATTTGGTGCCGGTGGAACAGGTGAATATCCGGTCCAGCACGGAATACCCGCCCATGCCATCGGATTTGAAGATCTTGATGAGCTGGTTATTCACGTCCACCTCGACAAAGTAAGGCACCGGCGTGGGCTCAGGCGAAGGCCGGGGCGTGCCGTCAGCGCGCACCACGTCCAGGGAAAAGAGCGCGTTCCAGGTGTTCTCCCCCACCACGCCATCGGCCACAAGGCCGTTGTAGGTCTGGAATTCCTTCACCGCCGCGGCAGTATGCTCATAAAATCCGCTGGTCACCTTGCGGTCAAAGAAACCCAGCACGGTGAGCCGCTCCTGGACCATCTTGACCCTGTCGTTCTTGGCACCGTAGGAAACGATGCCCTTGAAGCTGGTGTCATCCGGCAGCGGCACGTCGGGCAGAGGCGTAGTATGAACGCTGGGGTCCGGGGTGGGCATCACGATATCGTCGGAATAAATCTTCTCCAGCGTCTTCACATCGGCGCTGCCGGTTTTGGGCAGCCCGTTGTCATCCTGGAAGTGGCCGACGGCCGCTGTGGTGCCGTCCAGGTAGTTGCCGCTGATCTTGCCCCAGTAGTAGCCCAGCTCGCTCAGGCGCGTCTGCAGCCGGCTCACGTCCTTGCCCTCGCTGCCCTTTTTAAGCGGCCGGTGTGCGTCGCCGTAAATAATCTCCTGAAGCGCCAGGTCGGCCTGCCCCGTTGCCTCCAGGCCATAGGCCTCCTGGACGGCGCGGATGGCATTGCGCGTCACTTCCATATAATTGCCGCTGACCGGACCGTTATAATACCTCAGATCCTTAAGCCGGGTCTGAAGAAGGCTCACGTCCTCCCCCTTGTCGCCGTACTTGAGAGGGCGGCCTTCGGAGGTCACGATGACCACGTCCCCCTCGCCCTCGTCCGGCATGACGCCCGTTTCCTGCGCCTGAACTGAGGTGAGGAGCGTGACCAGAATGATGAGGAAAACCAACAGATTGCGTTTCATAGAGTACCTCTCAAGCGTAGTACGCACAATTGTAAAATATCGGAAACAATATTGCAAGTTTGTTTCTATATAATTTCACATTTCGTCACAATATGTCGCGGATACGTGCCGCGGGAAATTGACACACTCCTTTTCATATGCTACATTCCGGGCGTTTCTCATGCCCGAATGTCCAAAGGAAGGGACAACGCATCATGTTGTTTTCCATTCGCATCAGATAGCACCCGGGGCACTGGTTCCCCAGGCAGCGGCATCCGCGTGCCGCTGTTCATGATGAGAAAAAAGGAAATCGCATGAATCAAAAACACAGCCACTGGAAACGGAGCATCTATTCCATCCTCGCCGGGCAAGCCGTATCCCTTGTCACAAGCGGCATCCTGCAGATGGCAATCATTTTTTACCTGACGGACCGAACGGGTTCCGCCATGGTACTTTCCCTGGCGACCCTGGCAGGTTTTTTGCCCCAAGCGCTGCTTGGCCCCTTTATCGGCGTGCTGGTTGACCGCTGGAACAGGAAGGCGGTCCTCATCGGCGCGGACTTGCTCATCGCCCTGGCGGGTGCCATCCTGGCATTTGCCGCCATACAAACGTCACTGCCCGTCTGGCTGATCCTCACCATCCTGTTTCTCAGGAGTATCGGGACCGCCTTTCATACTCCCGCGCTGAGCGCGGTTACGCCGCTGATTGTACCCCGGGACCATCTGACCCGGACGTCCGGTTTTTCCCAGTCTATCCTGTCAGTCAGCTACATTCTAAGCCCGGCCGGCGGCGCCCTGTTCTATGCCGTCTGGCCGCTTGAACGGGTCATCTCCCTGGACATCGCGGGCGCCGCAGTTGCCAGCCTGGCCGTGGCGATGGCGAAAATACAACCGCTGCCCTTAAGCGGGCGGGAAAAGCCCGCTCCATTCCTTCATGAACTGGCTGCGGGCTGGCGCGCGCTGCGCGCGCATAATGGGCTTTTCACCTTGATGTGGACAGGCACTTTGTACATGTTTGTCTATATGCCAATCAACGCCCTCTTCCCGTTGATGAGCACGGAGTATTTTGGCGGCACCTCCGCCCATGCGGCGGCGGCTGAAATCGCCTTTGCCGCCGGGATGCTCCTGGGCGGCCTTTTGCTTGGTGCCTGGGGTGGATTCAAGCGGAAAACGCACACCATCTGCCTGTCCATCCTGTTAATGGGAGCAGGCCTGACCGTAGCCGGGCTTCTTCCCCGCTGGGGTTTTATTGGTTTTGCCGCGTGCTGCCTGGTTATGGGTGCTTCAGGGCCGCTGTACGGCGTGGTCAACGTGCTGTATCAGGAGCAAATACGGCCGGAATATTTGGGGCGGGTGTTCTCACTGTCCATGAGCCTGATGTCACTCACCATGCCCCTGGGTCTGTTGTTCTCAGGCTTTTTCGCGCAGAAACTCGGAGTGGGCAGATGGTTTTTGCTCTCAGGCCTTGCCATCCTGGGAATAGCCCTCCTCACCTGGCGCCTCCCCGCCATCCGCGGGATTGACGCTGCCAAACAGGCATCGGAAGGCAAGCAGTTCCCCTGATTATTCGATTCGCTCGTACTCGCAAAAAGCGTAGCGCAGGCCGTTTTCTTCCTGCTCGCGGCCGCAGCGCGCAATTTGCCAGCCGGGCCTTTTGTCCAGATTCGGGAAAAAACGGTCCGCCGGGGACGTGGCATATACCCTGGTGATATAAGCCGCATCGCAGCGGTCAATCAGCAGGGTATAGATGTCCTGCCCGCCGATGACCATCACATCGTCGGGCGGTATCGAAGCGGTCAAGCCCTCCAGCTCCTCAACGGAACGCGCCACAAGGACGCCGGGGACGGAAAAACCCGGATCCCGGGTGAGGATGATATTCGTCCTGTCCTTAAGCGGCCTTCCGCCGGGCAGGCTTTCCAATGTTTTCCGCCCCATCACCAGGGTCTTCCCCCGGGTCATCCGCGCGAAATAGGCAAGATCCCCCGGCAGGTCAAAAAGCATTTGGCCCTTTAGGCCAATGCCCCAGGCCATATCCACGCAGGCGATGGCGCGCATTCAGGCACGCTCCTGGCGGGCAAGCTTGTCGCCCAGCATCACGCCCATGGCGGAGGACATCATCAGCCCCCGGGTCCAGCCGCTGGAGTCCCCCAGGGAATAGAAACCGGCGATGCTGGTGTTGAGGTTCTCATCCATCTTCACCCGGTTGGAGTAGAACTTCAGCTCCGGCGAATAGAGAAGCGTCTCCGGCGAGGCAAAGCCCGGCACCACCATCTCCATGGCGTGGATGAAATTCACGATATTGGTCATGGCGCGGTAGGGCATGCCCGCTGTGATGTCCCCTGCCACGGCGTCCTTGAGCGTCGGACGCACGTTTGCCCTGAGCAGTTCCTTTTCCCATGTGCGCTTGCCGTCCAGAATGTCGCCAAAGCGCTGTA
>JAQVQY010000136.1 GCA_028701335.1 Eubacteriales bacterium | reverse complement strand
ATCAGCAGTTCAAAAAACCGCGCCTGTAGCTCTTCCCGGGACATCTCCTTATAAAAAGCCGCCTTTTCCTCCCCTACCGCCGTCACATAGGACACGCGCAGGGCAGCCGCCGGGATATCCTCCTTTTCGCAGAGCATAAAACCATAGCAGGCTGCCTGCGCCAGATGCTCCGGGCTTGCTTCCTGCGGCAGGATGTCCCCCGTTAGCTTGATTTCCTCAATCAGAGGCGGGGAAGCGGTATTGTCAAACAGGTCCATGCGGCCCTGGATCGACACCTCCATCCCCTCGCACTCGCCTGACCAGCACAGGGCGGCTTCGGCCCTGGCCTGGCTTTTGGCCTGGCTTTTGGCCTGGCGTGCCAGGTGCCCGGCACGGCCCTCGGACAATAGGCGGCTGGAAACGGGCATGATATCAGGCGGGAAAAGGGAAAAGCCCACCAGGGCCCGGACGGAGACGTTAAGGGGCTTCATCATTCCCCCGGGTACCATACTTTTTCAAGCGTCAGCCCGCAGGCGGGCGCCGTGGGGCCAAGGGCCAGCCGATCCCCGGTGTCAATGCCCCTTTGAAAGGCGTCCTCATCAAGCCTGCCCAAGCCAATGGCGATCAGGGTACCGGCGATGATGCGCACCATGTTATACAGGAAAGCGTCCCCCTCGATGACAAGGCGCAGTTCCTTCCCCTCCCGGGTGAACTCCGCCTTTTGGATAGTTCTCACCGTGGTCTTGGCGCTGTGGCCTGCGGCGGCGAAAGCCGCGAAATCATGCCGGCCCAGAAGGGCGGGCAGCGCCCGCGCCATGCGCTCATCATCCAGCGGCAGGGGCACAAAGGCGCTGAAGTCCCTGAGGATCGCTGAAGGCTGGGGGCGGTTTAAGATGCGGTAGGAATAGCGCTTCCCCAGGGCGGAAAAGCGGGCGTGAAGCGTTTCCGGCACCTCTCTGGCCGCCACGGCGCTGATGTCCCGGGGCAAGAGAGTATTTAAAACAAACGGCCACTTGGCGGGCGGGATGCGGCTGCCGGTGTCAAAGTGCGCCCTTTGGCCCAGGGCGTGCACCCCGGCATCCGTGCGGCTGGCGCCGGTAAGGGTGACATGGCGTTCCAATGTCTTCTCCAGCGCCTTCTCCACTTCCTCCTGGACGCTGGGGCCGTTCAACTGCCGCTGCCAGCCGGCATAGCGGGTGCCCTCATACTCCAGAGTCAGGAGGATTCTTAAGGAAGGGTTCATAGCCAGCGGGGCAGGAGCAGCAGGAGATACAGCGCCGCCATCACAAGGAAAGCGACAACATCCCCCCGGCCGATTTTCAACACATGAAGCCGGGTGCGCCCCTCGCCGCCGTGGTAGCAGCGTGCCTCCATGGCCATGGCCAGATCCCCCGCGCGCCTGAACGCGCTTACAAACAGCGGCACCAGCAGGGGCACCATGGCCCGGGCCCTTGCCATCAGGTTGCCGGACTCAAAGTCCGCGCCCCGGGCGGTCTGGGCTTTCATGATCTTATCCGCTTCCTCAACCAGGGTGGGAATGAACCGGAGGGCGATGGTCATCATCATGGCCATCTCATGGGCGGGAAACTTAATCACCTTAAGGGGGGATGCCAGGGTCTCGAGCCCATCCGTCAGCGTTACGGGCGATGTGGTCAGGGTCAGGACACTGCTGCCCATCACCAGGAAGATGAGCCTCAGGGTGAAATGCAGCGCGTTCATCAGCCCCTCCTGCCAGATGACCACCGGGCCGATCCTAAACAGGGCGGTCTCGCCGGTGCCAAAGAAGAGGTTCAGGATAAAGGTGAACACAAGCAGGATGCGCATGGGCCGAATGCTGCGGATGATCATTCTGGCCGGGAGGCGGCTCAAATACACCGCCAGGCTCAAAAAGCCCAGGATAAACACATAGAGGTAAAGCTGGCTGGCCATGAACACGGCGATGATGAACAGCACCGTGAGGATGATTTTGGTGCGCGGGTCCAGACGGTGCACGGGGCTGTCCACCGGGTAATACTGGCCCAGGGTGATGTCACGCAGCATCGCCGCCACCCCCCTTCAGGAAGGCCGCAAGAGAATCCGCCAGGCTTTCCAGCAGATAGCAGTCAGGAATTTGGGGGCCGCCTATCTCCCTCAGCCGTCTGGCCAACTGGCAGCCCTGGGGCACGTCCAGGCCCATCCGGGTGAGCTCCTCAAAGCGGCCGAACACCACCTCCGGCGGCCCCTCCATCACCAGCCTGCCCTTCTCCAGCACCGCGATGCGGGTGGCCAGCCTGGCCACGTCGTCCATGGCGTGTGAGATCATCACCACGGTGGTGCCCTCTTTGTGCAGGCGCTGGATGTCCTGAAGCAAAAGGTCCCGCGCCCGGGGGTCCAGCCCGGCGGTGGGCTCGTCCAGCACCAGCACCCGGGGCCGCATGGCCAGCACCCCCGCAAGGGCTATCCGGCGCATCTGCCCGCCGGACACCTCAAAGGGGGAGCGGCCCTGGATTTCCTCAAAGGGGAGACCCACCATGTCCATGGCGCCCCGCACCCGCTCATCGATCTCCTCGCTTGAAAGCCCCATGTTTTTGGGGCCAAAGGCGATGTCCTTGTACACCGTTTCCTCAAAGAGCTGATGCTCCGGGTACTGGAATACCAGCCCTACCTGGAAACGGAGCCTGCGGGTGTCCTCCCCCTTGGCGTTGATGTCCCGCCCGTCAAGCAGCACCCTGCCTGAGGTGGGCTTCATGAGGCCGTTTAAGTGCTGGGCCAGGGTGGACTTGCCGGAGCCTGTGTGGCCGATGAGGGCCAGGAGCTCTCCGTCATCAATCACAAGGTCAATGCCTTCTATCGCTGTGGTGGCGACCGGGCCGCCCTGCTGATAGATGTGGGTCAGTTTATCCAGCACGATGGGCATAGCCTGATCACCTCCCTGGCCATTTCTTCAACCGCCAGCACATCCCCCGCCGCCTGGATCCCCCGGGCGATCAGCATGTGGGCCAACTTCGTCATGGGCGGCACGTCCAGGCGAAGGGCCTTGACCTCCTCCACCCGGGAGAAGATCTCCCGGGGCGTGCCATCCATGGCCATAGCGCCGTGGTCCATCACCATCACCCGCTGGGCCCGGGCCGCCTCCTCCATGAAGTGTGTGATCCACACAACGGTGATGCCCTGCTCCCGGTTTAAGCGGGCCACGGTGTCAAACACCTCTTTGCGCCCCTGGGGGTCAAGCATGGCAGTGGCCTCGTCCAAAATCAGGGCCTCCGGCTGCATGGCCAGGATCCCCGCGATGGCCACCCGCTGCTTCTGCCCGCCGGAGAGGAGGTGGGGCGGACGGTCGGCATACTCCGACATGCCGGTGAGCTTCAATGCCTCGTCGATCCGGGGGGGCATCTCCTGCGTGGGCACACCGATGTTTTCCAGGCCAAAAGCCACGTCGTCATACACCCGGGTGGCCACCAGCTGGTTGTCCGGGTTCTGGAACACCATGCCCGCCGCCTGGCGGATGTCCCAGGTGTGCTTCTCCTCCCGGGTGTCCATGCCGCTGACGGTCACATGGCCCTCCGAGGGCAGGAAAAGGCCGTTTAGCAGCTTGGCCAGGGTGGATTTCCCCGAGCCGTTGTGCCCCAGGATGGCCGTGAACTGGCCCCGGGGGATCACCAGGCTGATGTCCTTCACCGCGGGCATAGCCTCGGGCTCATAGCGGTAGGTAAGCTGGTCACATACCAGGTGGGCATTGTCCGTCATGCAGTCTCCTCGCCGCGGTTAAAGGCGCCGCGCATATCAAAACGCTCATAAAAAGCCTCCCGGTACGCCGGGAAACGGTCCTCAAGGATGGCCTGGCGCGCGCCCTGCATCAGGCGCTCCAGGTAGCGCAGGTTGTGGATGCTGCACAGCCTGGCGCCGGTTATCTCCCCGGCTTTGATGAGGTGGCGGATATAGGCCCGGGTGTAGTTTTGGCAGGCCTCGCAGTCACAGCCTTCCTCAAGGGGCTTTAGGTCCTCCTTGTAGCGGGCGTTCCTTACCACCAGGCGCCCCTCTGAAGTCAAAACAGTGCCGTTCCTTGCGATGCGGGTTGCCAGCACGCAGTCAAACATGTCCACCCCGCGCAGCACACCCTCCAGCAGGCAGTC
>JAQVQY010000135.1 GCA_028701335.1 Eubacteriales bacterium | reverse complement strand
GGGAAAGCACGGATGAGCATGAAAGTCAGTCTGACGTATGCGTGTATGAACTTGAAGAAATTGGCTAAGATGCTGGGAAAGAATGGACAACCGGGCGGCAAGCAGCCTCAAAGAGGCAGTATTTTTGCGCGTTTATTGATTTGGGTCAAAGATGCTATTTATCTTGACCCTGGATCACTGAAGAACAGAAGCATCGTAACTAACAAAGCGGTTTTAGCTTAATCGCTATAACCGCTTTGTCTACGTTCTGAAAGGAGCCAAAGCTCCTTTTACTGTCCGCGCGTGCTGCGGCCAGGGCGGACTATCAGGAAATGGATTAACCCAGCCTGGGCAGCGCGTCCCGAATGGCGCTGGCGATAAGGCGCTGCCCCTTTTCGTTGGGGTGCATGCCGTCCAGGCACAAATAATCCGGGAAGTTATCAGCGGCCAGGAAGGCATCCCTTAAGTCAAATAGGCGGGAGCGGGTGGCAAGCGCCGCCCGGTGAATGGCCGCGGCGTAGCGCTCCTGCCAGCGGTAGATGTGCTGGAGGTCTCCCAGGAAGCCCAGGATGGCGTCAGCATTCAAGCCATTGGTCACCCAGGCGAAAAAGCGTTGGGCGTCCAGCGGCGGGGGCGTTACCAGAATGGCGATTTTGCCGCGGGATTGCACCTGGCGCACAAACTGGCGCAACCCCTTTTCAAACGCCTCCAGCGCCGTGCGCGGGCTGTGGGGCTGGTCAGGGTATTCGGAAACGGCGGCCCAGTCGTAATTGCAGTCGTTGCCTCCAAACTGGATGGCCACGGCCTGGGCGTCCACCTCCCCCGCCTCCAGGAAGTCGGCCAGGCCCTCCGGCAGGGTGGCGCCAAAGCGGGCGTGGTTGATGATATTCACCGACTGGGACTGGAGCAGCATTTCCCGGTAGTTGGGCTTGATCACCGCGTAGCGGTTCAGGCTGTCGCTGAAGCCCACAGCGCGCCCGATGGAATCCCCCCAGACAGCTATGTTTGCCATCGTCATCCCGCCACCCCCTATTTGTACTTGCCCAGTATATTGGCCGCTGAGGAACCTGTCAACGAATCCCTTGAAAGCGTTCCCCTGGCGTGATAGGATAGGCAAATCAAACATGAGGCGGGAAAAATGACAGCACCCACCTTCCAGGCTTACCTCATCGTGCTCCCCCTGGTGTTCCTGGGGGGATTTATTGACAGCATTGCCGGCGGCGGGGGGCTGATGACGCTGCCGGCCTATTACCTGGCGGGGCTGCCCCCTGACTGGGCCGGGGGCAGCAACAAGGTGTCCGCCCTTTTTGGCACGGCGGTTGCCACCGGGAAATATGTCAGTAAAGGGCATGTGGACTGGCGCTGCGGCATCGCTTCCCTGATGGGCTCCGTGCCGGGCGCGGCGCTGGGTTCCTGGCTTTTGACCGTGCTGCCCGCGCAAACGGTGAAGACCGGCGTGGTGCTGGCCCTGCCCCTGGTGGCCTTCTTTGTCATCCGCAAACGGGACCTGGCCGTCGCCAGGGCGCTGGTGCCGCCCCGTTTTACCCTGCCCACCAGTTTCCTGATAGGCTTGCTGATCGGCTCATATGACGGGCTGGTGGGTCCGGGCACGGGCACGTTTTTAATGCTGGCCTATGTGTCCCTGCTGGGGATGCCGGCGCTCCGCGCCTCCGGTACCGCCCGGCTTGTCAACCTGGGCAGCAATGTGGGAAGCGCCATCACCATGATCATTGCCGGCCGGGTGCTCTTTGCCCTGGCCTTGCCCGCCGCTGTTTTCAGCATCCTGGGAAACGCCCTGGGCGCCAGCCTGGCCATCAAAAAAGGCGCTCCCTTTATCCGGGCGCTGCTGCTGGTGGTGCTGGGGCTGCTGATGATCGCTTTAATAGTTGAAGTGTTATAGGAAGCCCTCAACTGCCTTTTCGCTCATCTTCCACAGGGCGCGGGCGGCGGCGTCGCTTTTGGCCATTCGGCTGGGCACGGCCTGCCGGAAGCCGGAATAATAGCCGCCGGAAACCCAGTCTATCCCCGGCGTCCCCTGGGCAAGCCGCACCAGGGTGTCAGCGCCCTGGGCGGATGTTTTAACGACCGGCAGGCGGCTGAGCGCGCTGTCATACAGCAGCCGCATGGGGGAGAGGGTGTTGCGGCTGAAGGAGGTGGCCACCACGCCCGGGTGGACGGCCGCCGCGGACAGACCCTGGCTGTGATATCGCCGGTGCAGTTCCCGGGTGAAGAGTATGTTGGCCAATTTGGCGTTGCCATAGGCCAGGTGGGTGGAACCCCAAAACGCCTTCTCCGGCTGGCCGGGGCGGTAAAGGAAGCCCAGGGGGCGGTGCGCCATGCTGGAGGTGTTGATGACGCTGGCACGGCTTGAAAGCAGCCTGTCCATTAACAACCGGGTCAGGAGGAAATGGGCCAGGTGGTTCACCTGGAAGGTGGTTTCGTGTCCGTCCCTGGTCTTTTTTCCGCGCGGGAACATGCCGCCCGCATTGTTGATGAGCGCGTCTATCCGCGGCCAGTCATGACGCAGGCGGACGGCCAGCGCCGACACTTCCTGAAGGCTTGAGAAATCCGCGATATACCAAGGTGTTTGAAGCGCCTGGCCCAGCGCCTCCGTCCGCTCCGGGTTGCGCCCGATGGCGGCCAGCTGCCATCCGGCAGCCTTGAGTTTGATTGCTGCCTGCTCTCCAATCCCATCGCTGGCCCCGGTGATGACGGCGACTTTCGCTGGCATGATTCCCTCCACCTGCGTTCATTTGGCCTGGCACCCGCATCCCGCTAATGCTGTGCCCGCCGGGGACACCCGGCGGGCTGTAGGAGGGAGGGTATGTCAAGGCTTAGTCTTCGCGCCTGCCGAGCTCCTTGTCCAGCAGGTACAGGGCGCTGGCGCTGCCGCCAGAGAGCTCGAACTTGTCAATCAGGTGTTGGGCGTTGGTCTCTTCTTCGCCCTGCTCCTGGATAAACCACTGCAGGAAGTTAGCCGTCAGGTGGTCCTTTAAATCAAGCGCCTTCTCATAGATGTCATTGATGGAGCGCGTGATGAACTGCTCGTGCTTGAGCGCTTCAATCAGCGGGGTCTTGGGATCGGAAAAATTCACGCCGGGGTCCGCCAGCTGGGTGAAAGTGACCTTCTCACCGGCGTCCAGGAGGAAGGTGCGGATCCTCATGGCATGTTCATATTCTTCGCCCGCCTGCTTGACAAACCAATGGGCGAAGCCCTGGAGGTTGCTGTCCTCATAATAATTCGCAAATTCCATATAGAGGTAACCTGAATGGAGTTCCTTGTTGATTTGCTCATTGAGCAGTTTGGCAATTTCCCGTTTGATCATGGTTGTTGTTAGCTCCTTCCGAAATAATCACATAGTTACTATACCCAAATAACGGGCTTCTCACGCCGAAACACAAAATTCCATGAGAATAGCTTAAGATTTTTTGGTCAACCGGTTCTTAACATCAATCACCTTCTGGTGCAGGTTTTCCGGCAGGATGCCGACGATCAGCAGCACCAGGCCCACGACCCCCAGAATCCACATAAAGAAACCGGAACCGTTGAAGAAAATCCTGATAACCAGGTAGATGACCAAAAGGATAACGCCCAGGCTTGCCTCTTTGCGCAGGTTGGTTTTCATGTGCTCCTCCTCCTATTGTCACGCCCATCCGCGCGGACGTGAAAGCCTATTTAATGAAAGTGCCCTCATCCAGCTCATCAAAGGCACGCTGGAGCTCTTCCCGGGTGTTCATGACGATGGGTCCGCCCCAGGCAATGGGCTCCCTGAGCGCCTTGCTCTCGCACAGCACCAGACGCATGCCGTTTTCCCCGGCGGCGATTGAGAAAGTGTCGCCCTCCCCGGTGAGCAGGGCATGCCGGGCGGAAAACGGCTGGCGGGAGCGGCCAAAGATACCGCTGCCCTCAAAGATGTAGGCGAAGACCGTGTCATTTTCCCCGGTCTTGCGGGTAAACCCGGCGCCCGGCTCAAGGGTGATGTCAAGCATTGTGAGGGGAACAAAATCCCCGGAAGAGGCGCCCGGCAACTCCTCGTCACCGCTTGCCACCACGCGGGCGATGCCACCGTCAATGTTGATGACCGGCACGTCCTCCATCTTGATATCCCGGTATTTGGGGGCGGTCATCTT
>JAQVQY010000042.1 GCA_028701335.1 Eubacteriales bacterium | reverse complement strand
CGCTGTGCGGCGGCGGGCGCTATGACGGGCTGGTTGAGGAGATTGGCGGGCCTGCCACGCCAGGCGTGGGCTTTGGCATTGGCACAGAGCGTATCCTGATGGAGTTGGCCAGCCAGGGAATCCCAACGCCTGTGCCGATAACCAGCGATGTGTTTGTGGCCAATCTTGGTGATGAAGCGCTGATTCCGGCCTTTTTGCTCACCCAGCGCCTACGGCGGGCGGGAGTAAAGGCCGACGGTGACCACAACAAGCGAAGCCTGAAGGCCCAATTGCGTTTTGCGGACAAACTGGGCGTGAAACTCCTGATAATCGTGGGCGGCGAGGAGCTGGCCCGCGGCAATGTGAAGGTCAAGGATATGCGCACAGGCGATGAGGCCGAGGTGAAGGCGGAGCAGGCTGAGGGGTATATTCAGCGAAAGCTGGCGGAAATTGGGGAGGAAGACGAGCATGGCTGAGTTTCTTGGGGGATGGCGGCGCACGAAACGATGCGCCGAGGCAACTGAACAGGATTTGGGCCGGGAACTCACGCTGATGGGCTGGGTGCAGCGTGCCCGGGACATGGGGGGCATTGTTTTTGTGTGGCTAAGGGATCGCTCTGGCATCATTCAGGTGGTGTTTGACGCCAACAAGCTGGACCAAGCCACCTACCGCATCGGCGAAACGCTCAGGGGAGAATATGTGTTGGCAGTCCGGGGGGAACTGGCGCTGCGCGCGCCGGAAGCTGTCAATGAAAACCTGCCCACCGGGCGGGTTGAACTGATGGTGAAAGAGGCCAAAATCCTTAACAAAGCGCAGACACCGCCCATCTATATTGAGGATGGAAAGAACGAAAATGAGGCGGTGCGCTTGAAATACCGCTACCTGGACCTGCGCCGCCCCAGCATGCAGCAGATGCTTCAGCTGCGCGCCCGGACAGTGGATACCATCAGGCGCCACATGGCCTCTGAGGGTTTTATCGAGGTGGAAACCCCTATTCTGACCAAATCCACTCCCGAAGGCGCGCGGGACTTCCTGGTACCCAGCCGGCTGCATCCAGGCGATTTCTACGCCCTGCCCCAGAGCCCACAAATTTACAAACAGCTCTTGATGGTGGGTGGTGTGGACCGTTATTTCCAGATCGCCCGCTGCTTTAGGGATGAGGACAGCCGGGCGGACCGGCAGCCGGAGTTCTCCCAACTGGACCTGGAGATGTCATTCGTGGAACCGGGTGATGTACAGCAGGTGGTGGAAGGCGCTTTCGCCGATGTGTTCCGGGAGATCAAGGGCATTGAGATCCTGCTGCCGCTTAAGCGGATGACCTGGCATGATGCCATGGAAACCTACGGCAGTGACAAGCCGGATACGCGCTTTGGTCTTAAAATCAAGACCGTTACCAGTTGGGCCAAGAACTGCGGCTTTTCCGTGTTTGAGTCCGCTGTCCTGGAAGGCCGGATCGTCTGCGGGCTGACGGCGCCGGGCGGCGCGCGCTTTTCCCGCAAGGATATGGACGCGCTGGCGGAGTTCGCCAGGGGTTATCATGTGAAGGGGTTGGCGTGGATGGCCCGGCAGGATGATGGCAGCCTGCGCTCCAGCTTCGCCAAGTTCCTGACGGAAGATAAACTGGCTGAACTCAATGAGTTGTTGGATATTAAGCCCGGTGATGCCGCGTTTTTCATCGCTGACAAACGGCTGACAGCGCTCACGGCGCTGGGGCAATTGCGCAACCGCCTGGGCGAACAACTGGGGCTGATTGATCACAGCCGGTATGATCTCTTGTGGATTACGGAGTTCCCGCTGCTCGAATGGAAGGAGGAGGATAGTCGTTACACCGCGGCTCACCACCCCTTCACCATGCCCATGGAAGAGGATCATCAATGGCTTCAGACGGATCCGGGCCGTGTGCGCGCCAAAGCTTACGACCTGGTGTTCAACGGCATTGAGATGGGCTCCGGCTCCATCCGCATCCATGCCCGGGATCTTCAGGAAAAGATGTTCAGCCTCCTCGGGTTTACGCAGGAGGAAGCGTGGGATCGCTTCGGATTTCTGCTGGAAGCCTTCGAATACGGTACCCCTCCCCATGGCGGCTTCGCCTTTGGCATTGACCGGCTGATCATGAAGTTGATTGACGCCGAAAGTCTCCGGGATGTACTGGCTTTCCCCAAAGCGCAGAATGCTTCCTGCCTGATGATGGAAACGCCCGGGCCGGTATCAGAAGAGCAGCTGAAGATGCTTCACATAGCCGTGGACACCGGGGTATGATTGTAAACTCTGATAAACTCTGATATACTGACGGAGATTCCTCAAGGAGGTACAGAATATGCCGCAATCAAAGGATAATCTGCCAGTAAACGCGGAAGTCCAGGCCGCCGACGGCGGCACCATAACGTATGCCAATGAAGTTATCGCCATCATTTCCGGCATTGCCGCCAACGAGGTGGAGGGCATTGCCGGAATGGTCACGGCCGGGGGGCTGGGAGAGATCATCAGCAAAAACCGCAATATCACCCGGGGGGTCAAGGTGGAGGTGGGCACTGAAGAGGTTAGTGTGGACCTGTATACCATTGTGGAATACGGCCAGCCAATCCAGAAGGTGGCCACCGAGGTTCAGGAGAACGTTCGCAAATCCATCGAATCCATGACAGGGCTGCATGTGGTGCGCGTGGACGTGCATGTTCAGGGTGTGAGCTTTGAAAAAGAAAAGCGGGACATCCAAAACCGTCTGGAAGCCGCGAACATCCCCGCCCTGGATGGTCCGGAGTCCGACAAAAAAGCCAAAAGAGATAAAAAACCAGATAAGGCGCCGCCCAAGGAGGAAAAGGATCAGACCTCCCCGGAGACGCTGGAGAGCCCGGAAACGCCAGAGGCAGTTCCGGCCGAAAACGCGGAAACGCAGGAGGCCGCTGCCACGGATGAGCCCAGGGCGGATAGCGCAACGGAAACCGAAAAGCCGGAGCCAGCCGAAGAAACGCCCGAGACAAAGAAGCCGCCGGTTAAACGGCGCAAAGCCTGATTAAGAAGGCGGGAGCGTTATGAAGTTAAGGGTTTGGCACCGCATCGCCTTGTTTGTGGGCGCGCTCCTGTGCCTGGCGGTGGGAATTGGGCTGCTTATCGCCGGCCTTCAGTTCAATGAGATTCCCATACGCCAGGAAGGCGAGGGGTTTTTTACGATCAACCGCCTGATCATCCTGTTGATGGGGCTTGTAACGGTGCTTTTCGCGCTGTTTACGCTGTCCCTTCCCAGCCGGATGAAAGCAGGGAAAAGCAATTTTGTCCTGCAGAAAACAGGTTCTGGTGAAATGCGCATCAGCGTTCAGGCAATAGAAAGCATCGTCAACAAGAGCATTTCCGAGTATAAGGAGATCAAGCTCCGTGATTTGGCCGTGCAATCCGCCCGCGATGGCGTTGTCATCAGCATGAAGGTAGACCTGGCTGACAACGTCAATATCCCTCTGGCCGTTGAGGCCATGCAGAAGCACATCACCAAACAGGTGCGCGCCACCACAGGCATCGAGGTGAAGGAAGTGCGCATCCTGGTGGAAAGCGCTGATACCATTGTGGGAGATTCGCCCTTTGCCGTGAAACGGGAGGAGCTCGCTTTCCCGCCCAAACAGGCTCCGGAAGAACCTGAAAAAGAGGAATCAAGCCATGCATGACTTACAGGATAAACTCAGTTCCCTGATCAAACCCGGTACTACTGGCGGCAAGGTGTTCTATGGCGCGGTGTTTTTTATCATCGGGATGATGTTTGTGTGCCTGGGTTTTTGGAAAACGCTGTTGGTGCTGGCGCTGACAGCCCTGGGCGTGTTGATCGGTTCCGCCGACACACTTGGCAAAGCTGTTGCCAAGGTAGTGGACCGGATCATTCCGCCCAAAAACCAAAAGGTGGTGTACACCTCTGAAGACATGGAGAAGGTGAAAAACGCCACACGGACCCGCCAGCCGACAGCCGCCCAGTATGAGACCGCTCCCAAGGCGGATCCCCTTGAACAGGAAAACAAAGCCTGATATGGCCAGACACGCGGCGCGCAGGGTGGCCATGCAGATGATTTACTCCCGCCTGGCAGGAGGCGAGCCGGGCGAGAGTGTGCTTGCAGGGGCAGAGGATTATATGAACATTGGCGAGGATTCGGGTTACCTGGAAGAAGCCGTTAAGGGAACGGGGGAGAGGATGCCGGAATATGATGCCATCATCTCCCGGCTGAGTCCCAAGCGGGCTTTGGAGCGTATCCCCCTGGTGGACCGGGCCATCCTGCACCTGGCAATGCACGAGCTTGACGCCAAGGATATCGCCAATGAGGTGGTCATCAATGAGGCGGTGGAGCTTGCCAAACGCTTTGGGGACGAAACAGACAGCCGTTTTATCAACGGGGTTCTGGGGTCGCTAATC
The DNA here is from genome assembly GCA_028701335.1 of Eubacteriales bacterium. GTDB lineage: Bacteria > Bacillota > Clostridia > Christensenellales > Aristaeellaceae > UBA6115. Next base: position 12,058 of record JAQVQY010000042.1, on the reverse strand, counting down.
CGGGAGAGGCAGTGAATCCGGAGGCTGTCCTGGGCATTGACACCAGCTGCTACACCACCTCCTGTGCCATTGTATCTATGGACATGAAAGTTTTGGCCAGCATCCGGCTTCCGCTGACGGTGGCCTTTGGAGAGAAAGGGCTTCGCCAAAGCGAGGCCGTTTTTCAACATGTGCGCCAACTGCCTGACGCGATTGAGCGGGCGCTTGAGAGCTCATATAGGCCGGGGATACTGGCCGTCAGCGCCTCAGAAGCGCCAACCCATCGGGAAGGATCCTACATGCCGGTGTTTGCCGCAGGGCTGTCCTTTGCCAGGAGCATTGCCCAGGCGCTGGGCGTCCCTTGCTTTACCGCCAGCCATCAGCAGGGGCATTTTGCCGCCGCGCGAATTGGGGTGGAGGAATTGCCCGACACACACCTGGGAATGCACCTGTCAGGCGGCACCACGGAGGTGGTGCTGATAGAAGGAGAAGGGCTGCTTCTGCTTCTTGGCACCAATGACATCAGCGCGGGGCAGCTGATGGACCGGGTGGGGGTAGCCTTGGGCCTGCCCTTTCCGGCCGGGCCTGAAATGGAGAGACTGGCTGGGCTGGTGGACGTTCAGGGGCGATACTCCGCTATCGTAAGGGAAGGCACTTGCAGCTTTTCCGGCGCAGAAGCGGCGGCACTAAGAGATGTGGCTGAAGGTTTGCCGGCCGTTAACATCGCGGCGGAAGTGTATGACTGTATTTCCCGGACGGCGCTTAAGATGGCTACATCCGCATCGAAAGCCACCGGAATCAAGCAACTGCTTGTCACAGGCGGTGTGGCTTCATCCAAGCTTCTTAGGCGCCTGATGGAAACCAGGGCGAAAAAGCGTGGAATGCCCCTGCAATTGTATTTTGGGCAGGCGCAATATGCCGGCGACAACGCCGCCGGTTTGGCGATGATCGGAGTGGAGAAGCTTCACAAATTACAGGAGGTGTAGGATGGCTATTATTCTAAGCGGCAAGGAACTGTCCGACCGGCTCACCGCGGAACAGACGGAGCGTGTTAAGGAACTCAAAGCCCAGGGCATCCATCCCGGCTTGGCCGTTGTGCTGGTGGGGGAGGACCCTGCCAGTCAGATTTATGTGCGCAACAAAGGCATCGCCTGTGAGACCATCGGTATCCACTCAGAAACCATCCGTCTTCCGGGCGACATAGGGCAGGAGAAACTGGAGGAGACTATCCAGAAGCTCAATGAGGACAGAAAAATCAGCGGCATCCTGGTGCAGCTTCCTTTGCCCAGGAATTTGGATGAAGACGCGGCGCTGGCCACAGTTCTCCCTGAAAAGGACGTGGATGGCTTCCACCTTACTAACGCGGGCAAGCTTTTTTCGGGACGGGAGACGGTCATCCCTTGTACGCCCAAGGGCATCCTCTATATGCTGAAAGAAGCGGGAATTCCATTGGTGGGCAAGGAAGCGGTGGTTGTGGGCCGTTCCAACATCGTGGGGAAACCTGCCGCAATGCTGCTTCTAAAGGAGCACTGCACGGTGACCATCTGCCACTCCCGCACGAAAAACCTGGCGGAGCACACCCGCAGGGCGGACATTCTGGTAGCGGCCATTGGCAAGCCTCGGTTCATCACCGCGGACATGGTGAAGCCCGGCGCCGCGGTGATGGATGTGGGCATCAACAGGGTTGACGGCAAAGTGGTGGGGGATGTGGACTACGAGCCCGTAGCCCAGGTAGCCGGTTACATCACGCCAGTTCCCGGCGGCATAGGCAAGATGACCATCAGCATGCTGATGGAAAACACCTTGGAGGCGGCATGCAGGCAAGGGCGCTGAGCGTCAGCGATTTAAACGAGTATGTCCGCCGTTCCCTGGCGGCGGATCCGATGCTGCAGGATGTGACCTTAAGGGGTGAGATCAGCAACTTCAAACGCCACACCTCAGGTCACCTGTATTTCTCCCTGAAAGACGAGAACAGCCGCATTGCCTGTGTAATGTTCCGCCAATACGCCCAAATGCTTCGCTTTTACCCGCAGGATGGGATGATGGTACTGCTCTCAGGCTCTGTGGGCTTGTACACAGCCTCAGGCAGTTACCAGTTTTACGGCCAGGCCATGCAGAAAGACGGCGTGGGCGCGCTGTATGAGAAGTTCCTGGCGCTCAGGGATAAACTGCAAAAGGAAGGGCTTTTTGACGCCGCGCGAAAAAAGCCTTTGCCGCTTTTGCCCCGAGCTGTGGGCGTGGTAACCAGCGCTACCGGAGCTGTCATCAGCGACATCCTGACCGTTACCCGCAGGCGTTTTGAGAACATGCCCGTTATCCTGCGCCCGTCGCTGGTGCAGGGAGAAGGGGCGGCTGAAGACCTGAAGTCGGGGCTTTTTGAAATCGCTGCGCTTGATAATGTGGATGTCATTATCATCGGCCGCGGCGGCGGTTCGCTTGAAGACCTGTGGGCGTTTAATGATGAGGCGCTGGTGCGGGCCATCGCCGCGTGTGAAAAGCCGGTTATATCCGCTGTGGGGCATGAAACCGACATAACGCTGGCCGACTTTGCCGCCGATATGCGGGCGCCCACACCCTCCGCGGCTGCGGAGCTGGCGGTACCGATCAAAAAGGATCTCAAAGACCGTGTGGATGCCACCCTTCAGGCCTTGCACGTTGACCTTCAGCAGAAGATGACACAAAATGCTTCCCGGATAAACGAACTGACTGGCCGGCTGCAAAACAACAATCCGGTGCAGCGGATCGCTCTGGCGATATCCCATCAAGGCGCGCTGGCTGACAGGTTGCGCGCGGCGGCTGTTCTGGGCTTTCAGCAACTGTCAGCTGCTGCGGAAACTGCGCTGGCGCGGCTAAAATACGCGGGCCCTGCCTTGACCCTCGAGCGCGGGTATACCATCGCGCTGGCAGGCGGCCATCCGGTCACCCGGGCAAAAGACGCGCCGGAGGAGATGTCCATCCTTTTCCTGGACGGCAGCGTACGTGTGAAGAAGCTTGATACAACGCTTAATGATAAGGAGAAGAAATCGTGAGTGAAAATAACAAGCCAGCCAATTTCGAAGACAAACTTGAGTCGCTGGAGGCGCTGGTGGTACAAATGGAAGAGGGCAAGCTGAGCCTGGATGAACTGCTGGCTACCTATGAAAAGGGCGTCATGCTGGCAAACAGCCTGAAGAAAGATCTTGAGAGCGCACAAGCCAAATTGAGCGAACTCAAGCAGGGAACGGTCAAACCGGTTGAGGAAACATGAGCGAATATAGCCAGCGTTATGAGGGCTTTGTCCGGTTAATTGAAGAACGGCTTACAGTAACCATGGATCGGCTTGCCGCCGAAATCAGCCCCTATGCCAAACCCCTGGCGGACGCCATGCGATACAGCCTCCTCTCAGGCGGTAAGCGCCTTCGGCCTGTGTTGCTCCTGGCGTCCCATGCTTCCGTTCACGAGGATGTGCAGGCAGCCCTGCCTTTTGCCGCCGGAATCGAGATGATACACACCTATTCCCTGATTCATGATGATTTGCCTTGCATGGATGACGACGCCCTCAGGCGCGGGCGGCCCACCAACCACATGGTATTCGGCGAGGCCGTGGCGCTTCTGGCCGGGGACGCGCTTCTAAACCTGGCGTTTGAGGTGATGAGCGCGTCTGTACATCCCCATGCACCAAAAGCTCTCAAAGCCATTGCCAGCCACAGCGGCAGCCTGGGGATGATCGCGGGACAGACAGCGGATATGGCGTTAAGCCATCAGCGTCCGGACCGGGATAAAGCGCGGTATATCCATCATCATAAGACCGCGGATCTGATGACCGCTGCCGCCCTGGGGGGATTGATTTTGGCGGGCGCAACCCAAAGGGTGCTTGACGCCGGGGAGCGTTATGGGCGGCATTTGGGCGTGGCATTTCAAATTGTTGACGATTTATTGGACCTCCGGGGAGAGGTGAAGACCCTGGGCAAAGAAACCCACAAGGACCAGGCGCTTGGTAAAATCACCTGGCCGGCGTTGGTGGGCGAAGCCCAATCGGAGGCCGATGCTGATGCGGAAATTTCCCTGGCCATGCAAGCGGCGGCGGAAGTGGAAGGCCCTGGCGGCTTCCTGGGCGAACTTGCGCGTCGCACGCTAAAGCGTGTACAATGATAAAACTTTTAATGATTTGAGGAGGGTATCGCGTGGCTGAGCTGTTGGGCAACGATATTCTCATGTGCGGGATTACGGCCTGGCTGGTTGCCCAGGTGATAAAAACCCTGATCTACTGGCGGGTGAACCGCAAATTCAACATCAGAAGGCTCATATCAAACGGCGGCATGCCAAGCGCGCACACGGCCTTTGTGGTGGCTATCACCATCATGGTGGCTTTCCGGGAGGGGCTGGGATCCACAGCCTTTGCGCTGACTGTTGGATTCACCGCTATTGTCATCAATGATGCCGTGGGTGTGCGCTATGAGACAGGCAAACAGGGAAGACTGATCAACAAGATCATCCAGCAGGTGCTTGTGGAGGGCAAACCCCTGACGGACGACACCCTGAAGGAGTTGGTGGGGCACACCCCCACCGAGGCTTTCTTTGGCGGGGTTATCGGGATCCTGGTGCCGTTGTTTTTCAGGTAGAAGGGAGCTATAATGAGCGATCATTTTAGGGAAGAGGTCGTTACCCGGCGCAACCGGTCGCGGGAAACATTGGTTTATGTGCTGGCTAACATCGTCATGGCGGTATCCGGAATCTATGCCCTGTTTATGATCAATCTGCTGATCTCCGTCATCTCCATGAATGGCTTTTCCGCCCAAATGCTGCTGGAAATCTTACTGGTGCTTCTGATGGCCGCAATCGCTGTGGTGCTTTTTCTATATAGGGACCGCATCAGGACAGAGTATGAATACACCTTTACAAACGGCATCATGGACTTCGCCCAAGTGTACAATAACAGGAAGCGAAAGGCCTTGGGCAGCATGAATGTACGCAATGTGGAAGCCTGCGGCATGGTGCCTTCCGGCGCCTTCAATCGCTATCTGTCCGTGCCTGACGTGAAGAAGCGTAACTGGTTTCTCAACCGGGACGCCGAGTTGTTTTTCTTTTTCTTTGTCAAGGACGGGAAGAAATCGCTGATGATTCTGGAGCCAAGCGGAGAGATGATCTCGCTGATTAAGAGATACGTGGGAGCGGGGAAATTCCAGACCAATTGAACAATAATATGGTATACCTTGACAACGCCGCAACAACCAGGCCTGCTCGGGCGGTAATAGACGCTGTAACCATCAGCCTGGGGGAGGGGTTTTTTAACCCTTCCGCCCTGTATAAACCATCGGTGGAAACGGCCAGGGAAATCGAACGCTGCCGGAAGCTGATCAAGAGCAGCCTCCAGGCCGAACAGGTGGTGTTCACCTCTGGGGGAACCGAAGCCAACAATCTGGCTATCCTGGGGCACCTTGGCAATCTGCGCCAGGGCGGCAGGGTGCTGTATTCCCAGGCGGAACATCCCAGCGTTAAGGCGGCCTGCCAGGCTGCCCCTGAAAAATTTGAGGCGATCGGCATCCCGCTTGACGCTGGCGGACGGATAAACCTTCAGTCGCTTTCTGAATTGCTGACGGCGGATACCCGAATGGTGTGCGTCATGCAGGTTAATAATGAGACCGGAGCCATTCAGCCGCTGGGTGACGCGGCCGAATTGGTAAGAGAAAAGGCGCCGGATGCTTGGTTCCATGTGGACGGTGTACAGGGTTTCCTGCGGCTGCCCATGAGGATAAAGGACGCGGGCATCGACTCCTATGCCCTCTCCGGCCATAAAATACACGGGCCCAAAGGCATAGGCGCCTTGGCGCTGGGCGGAAAGAGGAATCTTGAACCCAGGTTGTTTGGCGGCGGACAGGAAGCCGGGCTGCGATCAGGCACCGAAAACACGCCGGGGATTGCGGGACTCTTCGCGGCTGTGCTTGATTTCCCCGGAGAAAACTGGATGCGGAGTCATAAGCTGCGACTGTATGAGCATCTAAAGGCAGCGATCCCTACGCTGAGTATCAACGGCCCGGAACCTGACAGCCTTGATGCCTGCGACCATATCATTAACCTCTCCTTTCCGCCTGTGCGGGCTGAGACCATGCTGCACGCGATGGAGGCAAAGGGGGTCTATGTCAGCCACGGCTCCGCCTGCTCCTCCCGAAAAAACCGGCACAGCGAAACCCTTAAGGCCATGGGAGTAAGCCGGGCAGCGCTGGCAGGTGCAATTCGCTTCAGCCTCTCACCCTATACCACAGAAAAAGAAATCGAACTTGCCGTGCGTGCCACCATAGAGGCCTATGAGGCCCTTAAGGCATTCACCCGCAGATAGAAGGACAGATATGAATGATATCCTGCTTGTTAAGTACGCAGAAATCCACCTCAAAGGTCTGAACCGGCCCTATTTCCAGAACTTGCTCCTTAAGCGGGTCAAAGAAGCTGTACGCCCTTTTTCCCGGGACGTGCAATTTTACGACAGCCGCATTTTCATCCGGGGCATTAGGGACGTGGATGCCGCTGTGGAACGGGTGCGCAAGGTGTTTGGCGTGCACGCTGTGTGCCCGGCGGTGGAAATGGATAAGGCCGATTTTAACGCCATTTGCGCGCAGGCGGCGAATTTAATGGCCAGCCTCAACGGCACCTTCAAGGTGCGGGCACGGCGCGCGGACAAGCGCTACTTCCTCGACTCTCCAGAAATCAATGCCAGAATCGGCGGCTTCGTACTGGAGAACCATCCCGGCCTTAAAGTGGATGTGCATCAGCCGGAGCATGTGCTCAATGTGGAAATCAGGGACCAGGCGCTTTTGTACGCACGGGAGGTACCTGGTGTCGGAGGGCTGCCCACCGGCTCCAGCGGCAAGGCCATGCTGATGCTTTCAGGCGGCATTGATTCGCCTGTGGCTGGCTATATGATAGCCAAGCGGGGCGTGGTTTTAAATGCGGTCCATTTTTTCTCTTTTCCCTATACAGGCGAGTTGGCGCGGGAGAAGGTGCTTTCCCTGGCACGGATCCTGGCGGGTTACTGCGGGGTAGTTAAAACCTATGTGGTATCATTTACCAAACTCCAGGAAGCCATACACACCTATTGCCCGCCGGAGTACAGCACCCTGGTAATGCGCAGGCTCATGGTTCGTATCACGGATTTGCTGGCGGAGAGGGAGAGGGCGGCAGCCCTCATTACGGGAGAGAGCATTGGGCAAGTGGCCAGCCAAACCATGGAGGCCCTGGCCGTTACTGACGTGATGTCATCCCGGCCAGTATTCAGACCCCTGATTGGTTTTGACAAAATAGAAATCATCCATTTGGCTGAGAATATAGGCACTTATGAGACTTCAAGCCTTCCCTATGAAGACTGCTGCACTGTTTTTACCCCCCGGCACCCGGTGACACGCCCGAAGATTTCCAAGGTGCTGGAGGCGGAAGCCGCCATTCCTCAGGCGGAGGCGCTGGTGGCGGTGGCGGTTGAAACGGCGGAAATCCTCTACATTGGCCCGGACGAGGCGGATGACACCCTGTCAAGTGAAACCGCTTGACAAGGCGCTGAAATCATGTATAATTCTCCTGTCAAGTGATTTATCTTGACAGGAGGATTCATTGACTGCGCACGGACTGAGCAAAAAAGTGGCCTATGGCGCGCTGGCGGATTTTTATGACGCGCTGCTGACAGACAAACAGCGGGAGCTGTTGGCCATGTATTGCGATGAAGACCTGTCGCTGAGCGAAATCGCTGAACGAACGCGGATTTCCCGCCAGGCGGTGAGCGAGCATCTGAACCGCGCCTACGCGCGGCTGGACGCGCTGGAAGCGCAGCTAAGCCTGTTTGAGCGGTTCCGGAATATGAAAGCCGCAGTAAGCGCGTGCCTTGATCACCTGGCGCTGGTGAACGCCACAGGAGGGGATGCCCAGTATCATCTCAACCAGGCGCGGGATATCCTGCGCCGGCACATGAATGAGGAGGAAGCCTGAGCATGGCTTTTGAAAGCCTGTCTGACAAACTGCAAAGCGCGTTTAAAAAGCTGACCGGCAAAGGGAAGTTGAACGAGGCCAATATCAAGGAGGCGATGCGGGAAGTGCGCATGGCGCTGCTTGAAGCGGACGTCAACTATCTGGTGGTGAAGGACTTCATCAAAAACGTCACCGACCGTGCGGTTGGGACGGAGATTCTATCTTCACTAAATGCCGGGCAGCAAGTAATCAAGATTGTCAGCGAGGAGCTGGCGGCCCTTATGGGCGGCAGCAACGCCAGGCTTACCTGGTCCTCTTCCATGCCCACGGTGTATCTGCTTTGCGGCCTTCAGGGCGCTGGCAAGACCACCATGGCAGGGAAACTGGCAGGATATTTGAAGAAGTCAGGGAAAAAGCCGCTCCTGGCGGCCTGCGACATCTACCGGCCTGCAGCCATCAAACAGCTTCAGGTGGTCGGGGAAAAAGCAGGCGTCCCTGTATTTGAGAAGGGCACACAGAACCCCGTCATCACCTCCCGGGAAGCGGTGGATTACGCGCGTTACTATGGCAACGATGTGCTCATTATCGATACCGCCGGGCGGCTGCACATTGACGAAGCGCTGATGGACGAACTGGCCCAGATCAAAATCGCCGTTCACCCTCAGGAAATATTGCTGACGGTGGACGCCATGACCGGCCAGGATGCCGTAAACGTGGCGAAATCCTTCAACGAGCAGCTGGGTATAGACGGCGTGATCGTGACAAAGCTTGACAGCGATACCCGCGGCGGCGCAGCGCTCTCCGTGCGGGCGGTAACCGGTAAGCCTATCAAATTCGCGGGCACCGGGGAGAAGCTGACGGATATCGAGCCCTTTCATCCCGACCGGATGGCATCCCGGATCTTGGGCATGGGCGATGTGATGACGCTGATCGAAAAGGCCACCGAGGCCATGGACCTTAAGGAGCAGGAAAAGGCCGCCGCCAAAAACAAAGCGCCTGCGGACCTGACGCTGGACGATTTTCTGTATCAGATGCAGCAGCTGAAGAAAATGGGCCCGCTGCAAAATGTGCTGGGCATGCTTCCTGGTGTTGGCAACAAGCTAAAAAATGCGGAAATTGATGAAAACGCCATGAAAAAGCCTGAGGCTATTATCCAGAGTATGACCCTCCGGGAGCGGAGGAATCCGGACATGCTCAACGCCAGCCGGCGTAAGCGCATTGCCGCTGGAGCGGGGGTAACGGTGCAGGATGTCAATCAGCTGATGCGCCAGTTCGACCAGATGCGCAAAATGATGAAGCAAATGATGGGAAACAAGCGCGGCCTCGCGCGCGGCATGCGTAACTTTCCCGGCATGATGTAAACCAGCCGCGCAAGCGGATTGATTTAACCTATTCTATTATTAGGAGGAACCCCTATGGCAGTCAAAATCCGTCTCAAGAGAATCGGCATGAAGAAACACCCCTTTTACCGCGTGGTGGTCACCGATGGGCGTAACCCCCGGGACGGCAACTTCATCGAGGAAATCGGCACCTATGACCCGATGAAGCAGCCCGCGGAAATCAAGATCGACAACGAAAAAGCCCTTTCGTGGATGAAAAAGGGAGCCCAGCCCTCCGACACCGTCCGCGTGTTGCTCAAAAAAACCGGCGCCATCCAGGCGGATGCCGGGAAGTAAGCGATGAGAGAGCTAGTGTTGTACCTCGCCCGGTCACTGGTGGACCAGCCGGACGAGGTCACGGTGGAAGAAACAGTAGGCCCCGAAGCCATCATCCTGGAACTGCATGTCGCGCCGGATGATATGGGCAAAGTCATCGGCAAGCAGGGGCGTATCGCCAAGGCAATCCGCAGCGTTGTGAAAGCGGCGACTGAAAAAGGCGGCAAGCCCGTGTTTGTGGAGATTCAGTGAAAGGGAAACCAAACAACCAGCCAGGGAAATCCGGCCTGATCGGCTACCTGCCCATCGGCCAGGTGCTCAGGCCTCAGGGGCTTTCAGGTGAAGTCAAAGTGCGCCCGGATACGGATGATCCGGCGCGCTTCCTTACCTTTGACTTCCTGTACCAAAAAACCGGGGATGACACCTACGCGCCTATTGCTATTCATAGAGTGAGCGTGCGCAAGGGCTTTGTGTATCTGATCCTGGAGGACGACGCAAGCGTCGACCAGGCTGAAGCCAGGCGGAATCTGTTGCTGTTCATTGACCGTGCGCACGCCTCTCCGCTTGGGGAAAATGAGAATTACATCGCGGACATGATTGGCTGCCGGATAGTGGATACCCAAGGCCGTGAGATTGGCCAATTGAAGGACATCCTTCAGCCAGGCGCCCAGGACGTCTATGTGGTTGCCACCGCTGAAGGCGAGATGCTCATTCCCGCCCTGCGCCATGTGGTTTTGTCGGTGGACCCGGAAAAAAAGCTGATTACGGTGGACAAAGACAGAATGCAGGAGGTTGCTGTCCTTGCGGATTGAGGTGCTGACCATTTTCCCAGAAATGTTTGAAGCGCTCAACGCCAGTATTCTGGCGCGGGCACGGGAAATCGGTGCCATTGACATCCGTGTGACGGATATTCGCCCTTTTTCCAACGCTAAGCATAAAAACACTGACGACTACCCTTTTGGCGGCGGCGCGGGGATGCTGATGACCCCTCAGCCCATCGCGGACGCGATCAAACATGTCAGCCCAGAGCCTTACGCCGGGAAAAGGCTCTATATGACTCCCCGCGGGAAACCCCTCAACCAGGCGATGGCTGAAATGTTGGCCAAAGAGTCCGGGCTTACCATCCTCTGCGGCCACTACGAGGGGGTGGATGAACGGGTCATTGAGCGATACATCGACCTGGAGATTTCCATCGGCGACTATGTCTTAACCGGCGGCGAGCTTCCCACGATGGTGCTGATTGACTGTGTGGCCCGCTTGAAGGAAGGCGTGCTTGGATGTGAAGAGAGCGCGGAAGAGGATAGCTTTTCCCTTGACGGTCTGCTGGAATACCCGCAGTACACCAGGCCGAGGGAATTTGAGGGCATGGCGGTGCCGGAGGTGCTCCTGAATGGCAACCACGCCCAAATCAATGCCTGGCGCAGGGAGCAAAGCCTGCTTGCCACCCTGAGGAGACGGCCCGATTTGCTGGATAAGGCCAGAATTACCAACCAGGAGCGGGCATGGCTTTTGCAGCAACCAACGAACCCGGAGGATAGCGCAACCTGGCAGTAATTTTACTGCGGCGGTTAAGCGTTGGGTAATTCGGGTAGACTAATTTGCAGTATACCGGGGCACAAGGAGGAATATGGGGATGAACGTCCGCTACATGCTGGAAAAAGAGGAACAGGGCCGGTTATCCCCATACGCCGCCAGAAGCGCCCAATCCCGGGGTAGGGAACATCCCATTTCTGAAGACTTTACGCGCACCGAGTTCCAGCGCGACCGGGACCGAGTGATTCACTCCAAGGCATTCAGGCGCTTACAGTTCAAAACCCAGGTGTTTCTCTCCCCTGAAGGGGATCATTACCGCACCCGCCTGACGCATACGCTTGAGGTGGGCCAGGTGGCGCGTACCATTGCCCGGGGACTTCAGCTGAATGAAGACCTCACTGAGGCGATTGCCATGGCCCATGACTTGGGGCATACGCCTTTTGGCCACATTGGGGAGCGTACCCTAAACCGGCTGAATCCAGAAGGGTTCAGGCATTTTGAGCAGAGCCTCCGGGTGGTTGAACGCCTGGAAGGGGAGCGCGGCCTGAACCTGACCTGGGAAACGCGGGATGGCATCGCCAATCATTCCGGCGGCCATGCCGCCAGCAGCCTGGAAGGGCAAATTGTGGCCAGGAGCGATCGCATTGCGTATATCAACCATGATATTGATGACGCACTGCGAGCTGGGATTATCAAGCTGGAGGATTTACCGCAGGAGGCCATCAGGGTTCTGGGTCAGACGCACGGTGAGCGCATCAACACCATGATCTCGGATATCCTGGCGCAAAGCCAGGGAAAACCCGCTGTCAGGATGAGTGATCCAGTCCAGGTGGCAACCGACACACTCCGCGAATTTTTATTTGCCCGGGTCTATCAGGATGACTGGCGGCACGAAGAGGAAAGAAAATGCGACTTTATCCTCACCAAGCTGTTTGAATACTTCCAGGAACACTTCCTGGACA
>JAQVQY010000134.1 GCA_028701335.1 Eubacteriales bacterium | reverse complement strand
CTGGAAGGACCAGGGCACCATCCTGAAGCTGTATGAAAGCGGCGTGGACAGCTTTTTCAACTTTCCCTTTTCCGGTGCCGATGGGCAGATCATCAAGGCCGTCCGGGAAGAGGAAGGCCTGTCCCTTGCCAGGAAGGCCGCCGAGTGGCAGAATAACATCCTGGCCACGAACCAAGAGGCCTTCGGCACCCCCTTTCTGTCCAACCACGACACCGGGCGCTCCGCGGGTTTCCTGCGGATGGACCTTCAGACAATGAAGCGGGCCGCCGCCATCTACCTGATGCTGCCGGGCGTCACCTTTGTGTACAACGGAGAGGAAATCGGCATGACCGCCTCCGGCCGGGATGAGAACAAGCGCCTGCCCATGCTCCGGTCCCTGGCCGACACGGCGGTTATGCCCTATCCCCCAAAGGGCGCCGACCCGGCCCAGCGGCTGAAGGACGCCACGGACACCCAGGAAAAGGACCCGGATTCCCTGCTTTCCTTCTACCGCCTGATCCTGGCCCTGCGCCGCCCGGGCCCTGGATCTGGGCAACAAGGCCCTCATGGCCTGCCGCGCGGAGAAAGACGGGCAAAGCGCCCTGGTTATCCGGAACCTGTCAGGGGAGTCCTTAGCAGTCCCCATCACCTGGCCTGAAGCACAGTTTTCCCCCTGGGACACCGGACAGGGGCTGCCAGAAAGCCACGACAACACCCTGACGCTGCAGCCTTTTTCCGGCTGCGCCTAGCACTAAGGAAGGAGCACCATGCGCCAAAGTGGAATCCTGATGCACTTAACCTCCCTGCCTTCGCCCGAGGGTATCGGCACCCTGGGGGCGGAAGCCCGCAAGTTCGCGGACTTTCTGGCCACCGCCGGCTGCGGCATCTGGCAGGTGCTGCCCATCTCGCCCACCGGCTTTGCCGAGTCGCCCTACCAGTGCTTCTCCACCTTCGCCGGCAACCCCCTGCTGATTGACCTGCGCACTTTGGTGAAAGAGCGGATCCTGCCCCGCTTTGAGTGGCCTGTCCTGGGGGAGGACCCGGAGCGGGTGGATTTTTCCCGGGTCATCGGCTTTAAGCGCAGCATGCTGGAAAAAGCCTTCCGGCATTCCGGGAAGAAGCTGGCGGGGGAGGTGGCTCAATTCCGTAAGGAAAACGCCTGGTGGATTGAGGACTACGCCCTGTTCATGGCGATCAAGGAGCGCTTCGGCGGCGTCTCCTGGCAGGATTGGCCGGACGACGCCATCCGCATGCGCCGCGCCGGGACCCTCAGGAAATGCCGGGAGGAGCTAAAGGAGCCAACGGACGAGCACGTGTTCATCCAGTACCTGTTTTTCCGGCAGTGGCACGCCCTGAAAGGCTACGCCAACGAAAAAGGCGTAAAGATCTTTGGCGATATGCCCATTTATGTGGCGGAGGACTCGGCAGACACCTGGGCCAACCCCAGCATCTTCCAGCTGGACCGCCACCGCAGGCCCACCCATGTGGCCGGAGTCCCGCCGGACTATTTCTCCTGGGACGGCCAGCGCTGGGGGAATCCGCTGTATAATTGGCCGGCCCTGGCCCGCACCGATTACGCCTGGTGGATGACCAGGCTTCGCTGGATGGAGACTATCTACGACATCACCCGCATCGACCACTTCATCGGCTTTGCCAACTACTACGCGGTGCCCGCGACGGAGAAGACCGCGCGCAACGGAGAGTGGCGCCCGGGCCCGGGCAGGCGCTTCTTTGACGTGGTGAAGCGGGAACTGCCCGACATGCGCATTGTGGCGGAAGACCTGGGGGCTGTGAATGAGAAGGTGCGCCGCCTCATGGATTACTGCGGCTACCCCGGGATGAAGGTGCTCACCTTCGCTTTCTCCGGCGACCCGCACAACGAGCACCTGGTCAAATACCACTCGCCCAACATGGTGGTCTACACCGGCACCCATGACAACAACACCCTTCTGGGCTGGTGGAACCACGCCACCCAGCAGGAAAGGAACAGCGCCATCCTGTCCCTGGGCATCCGCCATGATGAGGACGAGCTGGACGCGATCATTTTGGGGACACTCAAGAGCCCCGCTGACACTGCCATCATCCCCATGCAGGACATCCTGCGCCTGCCGGAGGAGGCCAGGATGAACCTGCCGGGCACCATCGGCACCAACTGGCTCTGGCGCATGAAACCGGGCGCCGCCACCGGGAAACTGGCGGCCAGGTTGCGGGGGATGAATATGGCAGCCGGCCGCGTGTAAATGTCCCGGCAGCGCTTTGATGCGGGGTATAATCAGGGCTGAGGCGGCAGGGATGCCCGCCTAGGAGAGGAGGCCTGGCTGTGAGCATCGCTTTTGGCATTATCCCATTGCTGCTTTTGGTTTTGGCGGGGATGATGTTCTTTATCGTTCCTTGAAAAGAGAAGAGCAAAGCGGCCGGGGCGATCGCGCTCCGGCCGTTTTGCTTTATGGTTTTTTGTTCAGGTCCTTACACGCCTGCGGGCCGTCAGCTTCTGGAGAAAGGGCAGTGAGATCTTTTGCTTGGAGATCACGTCAAAGGCCACCGCGGCCAGGAGCACCAGGCCTTTGACCACCTGCTGGACGTCAATGGAGATGCCCATGATGGACATGCCGTTGTTGAGCACACCCATGATCAGCGCGCCGATCAATGTGCCGCCCACCGTGCCGATGCCGCCATAGGCGGAGGCGCCGCCGATAAAGCAGGAGGCAATGGCGTCCAACTCAAACCCGGTGCCCGCCTGGGGCGAGGAGGAGTTGAGCCGGGCTGAGAAGATGAGGCCCGCCACAGCGGCCAGGAAACTCATGTTCACATAGGCGAGGAAGATGATCTTGTCGGTCTTTACGCCTGAGAGGCGAGCCGCCTTCTGGTTGCCGCCCACGGCGTAGAGATGCCGTCCCATCACGGTTTTGCTGGTGATATAGGAGTATACGATGAGCACGATGCCCATGGTGATCAGCACCACCGGAGCGCCGGTGTAGTTGGCCAACAGGAAGAAGAAATAGATGATTGCCGCGCTGATGACAGCGCTCCTGAGAAGTGTGGTCCCCAGGCTTTCATAGGCGTAGCCCTTCTTCTTTCGGTTGGAGCGCTTGTTGAGCTGCATCACAAAAACGCCAATCGCCAGCGCGATGCCGATGATGAGGCTGGTAATATTGCGAAGCCCTACGCCAGGGAAAATGCTGCCCAGGAAGTTGCCGATGGAGCCGGTGGAAAGGGCCATAAAGGAAGAGGGGAAGGGAGAGAGCGTCAGCCCCTTTAGGACAATCAGGGTCAGCCCCCGGAACACCAGCTGCCCCGCCAGGGTCACGATAAAGGCCGGGAGCTTGACGTAAGCGATCCAGAAACCCTGCCAGGCGCCTATCAGGATGCCGATGCCCAGGCACAGGAGCACCGAGAGGTAGGGATCCCACTTCCAGGTGATCATAAAAGTGCCCGCGCACGCGCCCACAAAGGCCACCACGGAGCCCGCGGACAGGTCCACATTGCCGCCGCTGAGGATACACATCAGCATGCCCACCGCCAGCACCACGATGTAGGCGTTCTGGTTGATGAGGTTGAAGACATTCATGGGCCTAAGCAGCGTGCCCTTGGTGAGGGCCTGGAAAAACACGATGATGACCACCAGTGCTATGAGCATCACGAATTGCTTCAGGTTTCTGGAAAATGCGGTTTTCAGCTTGCCCATGTTTTCTGCGCCCCCTTGCTCGCCTGCATGATGATATCCATGATAATCTCCTGGGAAGCGTCCTTGCGGTCCAGTTCGCTCACGATCTTCCCTTCCACCATCACATAAATCCGGTCGCACATCCCCAAAAGCTCAGGCAGTTCGCTGGAAATCATCAGAACGGCCTTGCCCTCGCCCACCAGGCGGTTGATGATGCTGTAAATCTCATATTTCGCGTTCACGTCAATGCCGCGGGTGGGTTCGTCCAGCATCATGATGTCCGGTTCGGAGAACATTCCCTTGCCCACCAGCACCTTTTGCTGGTTGCCCCCGGAGAGGTTGCCCACTGGCTGCTCAACGCTTGTGGCGCGGATGTTCAGATTCTCCCGATAGTCCTCCGCGGCCTGCTGCTCCCGGTCCTTGTCGATGACACCGCGGTTGCTCACCAGTTCCAGGCGCGAGAGGGTGATGTTGTGCTTGATGGAA
>JAQVQY010000041.1 GCA_028701335.1 Eubacteriales bacterium | reverse complement strand
CGGGGCAGGGGCGCTGGATCTCGATGGATGCATATCAGGGTAGTGTAAATGATCCTCTTAGTTTAAACAGGTATGCGTATTGCATCACATTGCCAAAGCGCACCGCGACGAAATCCGTGGGGCTGTCCTTACGGCTTTGGATAATCATCTCACACAGGCGCTTGGTGGCCCCCATGATGTTGGTGGGGTTGACGGCCTTATCGGTGGAGATCATAACAAAGCGGTCCACCTCCGCCTTTTCCGCGGCGAGGACGGTGTTGTAGGTGCCAAAGACATTGTTGAGGATGGCTTCGTCACAGTTGTTCTCCATCAGGGGCACATGCTTGTGCGCCGCCGCGTGGAACACCACCTGGGGGCGGTGGGCCATGAATGTCTTGGTGACGCGGCCTATGTCACAAACGCTGGCAATGACGGTGGTGAGGGACAGGCTCGCGCCATGGCGGCGCTTCAGCTCCTGCTCCAGGTCATACACGCCATTTTCATAGACATCAAGCAGCACCAGCTCCGCCGGCTCATAGCGGGCCAGCTGCCGGCAGATTTCGCTGCCGATGGAGCCGCCGGCGCCGGTGACCAAAATCCGCTTGCCATGATAGTAGGCCTTAATGCCGGGGTCATCCAGCACCACCGCGTCGCGGAAGAGCAGATCCTCAATGTTGATGTCGCGGACCTGGCGCTTCTCCTGGTGCATTTCCGCATGCATGTGGTCCGTCGGGTAATCATATATCATCACCTTGCAGCCGGAGTTCATGTACTGGTCAAACACCTGCTCCCGCTTCATCACATCGGTATCCGGGAGGGCGATGACGATCTCCTGCACAGGCAGGTTATCAATGTCGCTCAGCACCTCATGGTCCGGGCCGATCACCGGGATGCCTTCGATCCGGGTACCGATCTTGCGCGGGTCATTATCAATGAAGAAAGCGGGATTGTAACGGGAATTGCGGTTCATCAAAAGCTCGGTGGCCAGCAAAACCCCCATCTCCCCCGCGCCCACGATGGCCACGCCGATCTTATTCTTCTGAGGGGCCGGAAGCCTGGCGCCGGAAAACAGCTCAGGCCTGCGCCTGGCAAACTGGTAGATGAAGCGGGAGCTGAGGGTGAGCAGCAGGCCCACGCTGACCGCGGCAACCGCGTACTGAAACGGCAGGTGCACGGCGAAGAACACCCGGTCTACAGCGAAATAAAGCACGCCGCCAATAAAATCGGCCAGCACCATGCGCAGGTATACATCCGAGGTGGCATAGCGCCACATCTGCAGGTAGACATGGAAAATAAGCCGGCTGGTGAAAACGCAGGTGAGAATGGTTACGTATATAAGAATAGCATCTTGATTAGCCGCTGCTGGATTGAAGGCGCGGTAGCGGTACAGGAAAAACCAGTACGCAGCCGATAATGAAAGCACATCGATGATGAGCAAAAGGGCAAGCCGGGACTTGCCCCTAAAAAAACCGCCCCTGGCGCTCATGCTGACAGCCCCCTGCCGCACCGAATGCGCGGAAAGGATATGCCGGCCGGAGCCTGCGGATCGTTCAACTTCATAAACCTGGCAACGAATTGGGTAAGGCTCTTTAATATATCGACAACTGCCATCGTTCTCTTGCTCTTTCCTCATCGTCTCAGGAATGTAATAATAGCCTGCGACAAACGGATTATAGCAATGGGCTTATGGCTTGTCAAATTCCAGCGGAATCAATATTGATTATTCCCACACAAACTTTTTCCGGATATATTCGACCATATCCTGATGGCCCATCCCAAAAGCACCCAGGATATCCGCCTGGGCCGTTTCCAGCGCCTGGGGCGAAATTTCCGAAACTTCCGGTTCATAGAGCCCATCCATGCGCAGGAACACCAGGGCTGCCTCAGCGTCTTTCAGCGTGCCCTTAATGCTGATGGGCTTTCCCAGCTTTCGCCCGGCATGCTCCCTGGACAGCTTCTTCAAGCTGAGCGCCTCCCCGGGGATGGCCACCAGCATGCGCTCCTTGAGCACCTCAGTTTTTTCCCCCAGCAGGTTATAGCTGATGGTGAGATAGCCATTTTCCACCGTGATAATAGCCTCGCCTACCATATAGCTGCCCTCAGCGATCAGCGGCAAGCGATATTCAGCATCCACTCCAAGCGGGATCAGGGCCGCCGTGTACCAGCCCCGCGGGATTTCCTCCCACACATCACCAAGAGCGATCCCGCCCACACAGAAATCCACGGCGAAATGCCGCCTGCCGGGGTGATAGGGGCGTTCCTGAAGGACAATGCCGCAGTTTTTGCAGAATTTCGCCTGAACGCCGGGCTTGTTCAGGGTGGCGGGCACGGATACCTGCCACCTCCCGGCGCGATGGTTTTTCATTGGGATCTGCCCTGTTTCCTGGTGGCCGCAGCGCCTGCAATGCCGGACCCGCTTGCCCATTTCGCTGCAGGTGGCGGGTTTAATGACTTGCCAGGCCGCGTTCCAGTGGCTTTTTTCGCTTAGCCGCTGGCGTTCCAGATGGCCGCAGGTTTCACAGCTTCGGAAACGAAAAGCTGGCAGGGAACAATCAGCCGTAACCTCATTCCGCCATGGACTGTAGCGGTGCTTTGTTTTGGCGGTTTCCTCACGCTCCGCGTGCGGGCAATATTTGCAGGCCCGCATACGCTCCCCCGTGGCATGGCAGGTGGCCGCACGGCTCTCCCGCCAAGGCTGGAAAACATGGGTTTTGGGCGAAGTGGCTTCACTTTCTTCATGGCCGCAGGCTTCACATGCACGAACCCTTGTCCCACCTGACGCGCAATCCGCTGAGGTGCCGGTTTTCCAGGAGGAGAAAATGTGTTTGATAAGCGCAATGGGCTCAGTACCCTCGGTGCCGCACAGGATACAAGCGGCTCTCCTAAGGCCCTCCTCCCGGCAGGTGGCAGCCTTTTCTTCAAGCCAGCCCTGAAAAATGTGATGAAGCGCCGGTACTACGCGCGTCTCACCAAGGCCGCAGTGTCCGCAGGTTCTTATCTCCAGACCATCTACGCCGCAAACAGGCTTCACATCCACTGTCCAGCCTTCAAACGCATGGCTTATGGCGTCCAGAATGGTTTCACTCTGCTTAAGGCAGGTTGAACACACCTGGCTTATGCTCCCTGCGGCGTCACAGGTGGGCGCGATGTATTCCAGTGTAACACTGGTATGTCCAAAGGCCGGAAATACTTCAACGTCCTCCTCCTGGCAATCAAGGCAATGGCGCTTCCTTCCCCCGTCTGCTTCACAGCTTGCCAGCCCTGTGGTAAGCCAGCCTGAATGGCGGTGGTCCTTCTTATCCGTTGGCAACTGCCTGGCGAAGCCGCAATTGATGCAGCTATATGTGATTTCACCAACCGTTTGGCAGGTGGCCTCTATGCTGACTGTCCCGGCGCCGAAGTGATGATTGGGCTTGTCTGCGGGCTTGCGCTCAACCGCGGCGCAATCAGCGCAATCGCGCGCCAGCGTTCCGGCAATGGCACAGGTGGAGAATGCCTCAACTCGCCAGTCTTCAAAACGGTGTGTACCTGGCTCCACCTCTTTTATGCCCTCATCCCCGCAATCAGCGCATATCCGATAATGCGTTCCACCTTCCCCGCAATCGAACCCCGCGGGCGCAAGCCATGGGCCATATTGATGAGGCCGGATATCATAGAGGATGTCATAGAAGGCAGGGCAATTGTTGCAGGTGCTGCGGGCCCGGTCCGCGGCACCGCAGGAAGGCGCAACGATAAAAACGGGTTGCCCGTATATATGAGGGAGCTTATCGACTGGCTCCTGCTCTTTCTCGGAGCAATTGGCGCATTCCCTTGTTTTCACGCCATCATTGGTGCAGGTCGCAGGGATCACCACCCGCCAGGCGGTTGTGAAAATATGGCCCGGATCCACCTGTTTTTCTTCCACCCGGTCACAGGTGGCGCATTCAAGCCGCGAGGTTCCTCCGGTATCGCAGGGAACCGCACTCCAGCTGGCCCCTTCGAAGTGTTCAAGCATGGGCAGGTAACTGTATTTCTTTGTGCCGCAGCCCTCATTGCGGCACGCCTGATAATAAACGCCTTCCTGCAGGCAGGTCTGCTCCTGCTCGAGGATAAGCGGATTGCCATATGAGTGCCCCAACGGATCATCTTCGCGCGTTTTGCTTTCTTCGCAGCCATCCCTGCGGCAGTAGCTGATGGAAGTGCCTTTCTTATCACAAGTGGCGGGGGTTAAAACCAACCAGCTCCACAGCTGATGGGTAAGCGGATCCGCCGTGATTTCCGTTTCAGTGTATGGGCATAATGTACACTTCCGCTCCCTGGTTCCCGGAGCCTCGCAGGCCGCCTCAGTCTCCAGCCAGCCGGACAGGACATGCTCCCCCAAAGGATCCAGGATCTCCGTCTCAAACCAGGCGCAGGCCTCGCGCTGGCAGTAGCTTATCCCCTCACGCGATTGGGTGCAAAGGCCTGGTGTAATAACCTGGGGGCCCATTTCATGACCCCGGGCGGGTATCTCCTGCTGCAGATGCTCCCCGCAGCGCGTGCAATCCAGCTCCCTGGTGCCAGGGACGGTGCATGCGGCGGCCAGGGTTTCCAACCAGATGCCGCTGTGCTCCAGAGCAGCGACTGGCCTTGTTTCCAGTATGAACCCACATTCCGCACAGCGGAGCTGTTCAACCCCTGGGTCAACACAAGTGGGCGCCAGCTCCTCATCCCATATGGTTTTGGGAACATGTTGGGTTTTCGGCTTTTCGCGGATGTCCATCCGGGCGCCGCAATCCCTGCACTGAAGGTATTCAATGCCGGTGCTTTGGCAAGTGGCTTCTGTTTCTGTAAGCCAGGTATCTTCCGCCGTGTGCAGCCCGGTTGCGGGAATCTCCTGGAACGCAAGCCTGTCACCGCATGCTGTGCAATCCTTCACTTCAAGCCCGGCTGTGCCGCAGGTGGGCATCCGAGTCATTTCCCAGCTGTCCGGAGCGGTATGATAACCGATGGGCTCTATTGGATGCGTCTCAAGGACCTCTTGGCACAAGCCACAAAGCCGCACCTGAAGGCCAGCGGATACACAACCTGGCGGAGTTTCCACCGTCCAACTCTCAGCGGGTGAATGCGGGCCAAATGCTTCGCTTGGGCGAATATCTTCTTCGCCGCATTCACACCGCCAGAATTCGCTGCCAGGTTCCAAACAGCTCGTATATTGCGTATCAACATATACATAATCATGCGTGTGCTCCTGATACAGGGGAACCACAAAAGTTTTTGCGGAAGGTTCTTCTGTATGTTCGTCAAAGAATTTCACTTTTATATTACTTACCACTATTCGAGGATTATATGGATGATCCAAGTCGATTCTAAAGGTTATAGAACCATTATATCTTGCCTGTGGATCCATCGTGTAGTTGTTCCCGTTACGGGTAAAACATGAAGGAGTGTGTTGAGGTTCTTCGATAAGCTCAGCAATAATATCAACGGTACAAGTAATTTCATCAACCAATGCAGAATCTGCTTCAAATCTTAACGCGAAATATCCTTCGCTTAGACTATCGATGGATATACTAATGACGTATGGGGCGGCAGCGGCAACTGTTGGTATTTGCAGCAATATTGTTAGCAGAACCCCAAGAATACCCATCCGGAATACAGTGCTGTGGCTGCGCATATGCGTGCCTCCCCTAAAAATATGTATATGAAAGTGCCGTTTGAGATAGTAGCATATAAGTCATTCAAATACAATAAAAATTAGGCAAATTCCAATTCACAAAGTGTGCCCAGTGTTAACCAAGAGACGAGCCCATGTCAAATCCGGTGCCAGAATAAACAGGATTGACAGTTCAGGTTGTTGATGCCTATAATATCTACAGTTGTATGCCCTGAAATAATCCTTGACCAGGTTTTCTGATTCCGAGAGTGTTCCAGGGCGGCAATAGCTAAAACGCGGCGTCGGCCGCCAATATTGATAGGAGGTTCCCTTATGAAGAAAATCTTTGCCCTGCTCCTGTCCCTGGCCCTGCTCCTGACCGCTGCTCCCCTGCTGGCAGAAGAGCAGTTCACCATCGTTGTCAACCTGAAGACCCTCTCAAGTGAGTACTGGCAGACCGTTAAGTCCGGTATCGATGAGGCGGCTGAAGAGTTCGGGCTGGTGATTGACGTCCAGGGCCCGGCCGCTGAGACGGAAATCGCCGAGCAGGTGCAGCAGCTGGAGACCATGCTGGCCGCAAAGCCTGACGCCATCATCATAGCGCCTCTGGACGGCGACGCCGTGATCGGCGCCATCGAGTCCACGGGCTACGAAGGCATCGTGATTTTCTGCGATACCGACGCCAACTACGACAAGAAGGTCTCTTTCGTTGGCACTTCCAACCAGGTGGCCGCGCATTCTGGCGGTGTCTAT
Organism: Eubacteriales bacterium; assembly: GCA_028701335.1. Lineage (GTDB taxonomy): Bacteria > Bacillota > Clostridia > Christensenellales > Aristaeellaceae > UBA6115. The sequence continues at coordinate 10,301 of JAQVQY010000041.1, read as the reverse complement.
GGCATCGAGCTGGCAGGCGGCAAGGACGCGAAAGCCCTCATCATCTACGGCCAGGAAGGCGACAACACCTCCAACCTGCGCAAGGCCGGCTATGAGCAGGCCCTGGCAGAAGCGGGGCTTGAGCCCGTGGCGATGCTCTCCGGCAACAACACCACCGACGGCGCCACCAAAGTTATGGAAGACCAGCTGATCGCCAACCCCGAAATCAACCTGGTGCTTTGCCACAACGATGACACCGCCATCGGCGCGCTGAACGCCGTGAAGGCCGCTGGCAAGGAAGGCATCACCATCATGGGCTTTGACGGCAACCAGTCCGCTGTTGAGCTGATCGCCTCAGGCGACCTGGCCGGCACGGTGGCCCAGCAGCCCAAACTCATGGGCTACCTGTCCGTGGAAACGGCGCTGAAAGCCCTGAAGGGCGAAGCCGTGGAAGCCAACGTGGTGGTTGACACCGTCATCATCGACAAAGACAACTTCGAGGAATTCCTGGCGAAATAAGTCCGGGCATCCCCAGACAATATAATCCCAGTATTCCCGAGGAATGAACCAGGCGGTGATCCGGAACAAACCCCGGATCACCGCCTTCCATGAGAGAACGGCTTTTGGCCGCCTTTGTGAAACGAGGTGTCTTTGTGGCAGAACAATATGTGGTTGAGCTCAAGCACGTCACCAAAAAATTCCCCGGCGTGGTGGCCATGCGGGACATGCACATTCAAATAAAGCCCGGGGAGATCCATGGCCTGGTGGGTGAAAACGGCGCCGGGAAATCTACCCTCATCAAGGTTTTGACGGGGGTGCATATTCCTGAAGAAGGCGAAATTTATGTTGAGGGCAAGCGGCACATCTTTAAAAACCCAGTTCAGGCCCGGGAAGCAGGTATCGCCTGCGTATACCAGGAGCTGAATATCGTAAAGATGCTTTCGGTGGTGGACAACGTGTTCATGGGGCGCAAGGTGACCAACAAATTTGGCCTCCTCGACTATGGTTATATGCATGAGGAAACCAAAAAAGCGCTGGCCGCCCTGGGCCAAACCGGGATTGACACGCGCATGGAGTGCGGAAAACTGGGCGTGGGCCAGCAGCAGATGGTGGAAATCGCCAAGGCCATTACCCAGAACGCCAAGCTGATTATCATGGATGAGCCTACCTCCTCCCTGGGGGAGCAGGAGGTGCAGCAGCTCATGGACACCGTCAGGCGGCTGAAAGACCGGGGCATCGCCATCCTGTTTGTATCCCACAAGCTGGAGGAGCTGTTTGAGCTCTGCGAGCGCGTTACGGTGATGCGGGACGGGGAGCACATCCTCACCCGGGACATCGCGGACATGAACGAAGACATGCTGATTGAGGCCATGGTGGGCAGGACGCTGGACAACCAGTACCCCAAAATACCCACCACCCGGGGTGAGCAGGTTCTGAAAGTGGAGCATTTAAGCCAAATTGGCGTAATCAAGGACGTGAGCTTTGAGGCCTATGCCGGGGAGATACTGGCTTTTGCCGGCCTGGTGGGCGCCGGGCGCACGGAGACCATGCGCGCCATTTTCGGCGCTGAGAAGCCGGATAGCGGCAAGATAACCGTAAAGGGCAAAGAGGTTGAGTTCAGGCACCCCGAAGAAGCCATCGACTCCGGCATGGCGTTCCTGACCGAGGACCGCAAGGGCCAGGGCCTGGTGCTTTCGGAGTCGGTAAAGACCAACCTGGTTTTGGCCAACATGAAGCGCTACCGCAAGGGGCCGCTGCTTGACCATGCGCGCATCAATGATGTCAGCCAGAAAAACGTGAGCGCGCTGCGCATCAAGACACCCACCATCCAGGAGGTAGTGGCGCAGCTGTCCGGGGGCAACCAGCAGAAGGTGGTTATCGGCAAGTGGATCAACTCTGACGCGGATATCTACCTCTTTGATGAGCCCACGCGGGGCATCGATGTGGGCGCCAAAATCGAGGTGTACAACGTGATGAACAGGCTGCTCAAAGAGGGCAAGTGCATCATCATGGTGTCTTCCGAGCTGCCCGAGGTCCTTGGCATGGCTGATCGGGTGATCGTCATGCGGGGAGGCAGCGTGATGGCTGATATTCCCCGGGAAAGCCCGCATTTTAACCAGAACGACATTATGAAAGCTGCTTGGGGAGGAGAGATAGAATGACAACTGCCACCATTAACAAGAGGAAGTCCAATGTGGGCGACTTCATCATGAGAATCGCGCCGCTGACCGTGCTGGCAATTCTCTATATTCTTTTTTCTGTCATGCACCCGGGCAGGTTTATGACCATGGCCAACCAGATGAACGTCCTGAAGCAAACAGCGGTCAACTGCCTGATTGGCTCCGGTATGCTCCTGGCCCTGATCACAGCGGGCATTGACCTGTCAGTGGGCTATAACGCCATCCTGGCCACCTGCACCATTGGGGTGCTGATGCAGAACTTTGGCATCACGTCCGCCTGGATCCTCATCCCCGCGGCCATTCTGGTGTCCGTTTTGGCTGGCTTCTTAAACGGCACGCTGCTGACCAGGCTGGATCTGCCCCATCCTTTTGTTTCCACCCTGGGCATGAAAAACGTGCTGTGGGGGGTGGCGCTGCTCATCACCTCCTCCAGGACCATCGGGTTCACCAACAAAGGCATTGACAGCACCCTGTGGATCGGCCGTGCCACCTTTGATGTGAACATATTTGGTTTTCAGCTCCTCAGAGGTTTCCCAGTCAGCTTCATCCTGGTGCTGGTGGTGTATCTGATCTTCCATGTATTCTTAAACCACACCGCCCTGGGCCGCCAGATATACTGCGTGGGCGGAAACCCCGAGGCGGCAAGGCTGTCCGGTATCCGTTCAAAGAACGTGCTGACGATAGTCTATTCAATTTCTGGCCTGATGGCCGGCATTGCCGGCGTGGTGCTTGCCGGCCGGCTCAACACCGCCAACACCGCATCCGCCGCCACCTATGACACGGATGCCATTGCCGCCTGCATTATCGGGGGGGCTTCCTTCCGCGGGGGCAAGGGCACCATCTGGGGCACGCTGCTTGGCGCGCTGCTGATTTCGACCATCAGAAACGGCCTCAACCTCTTCAGCGCCGGTAACGACATCCAATATATCGTCATCGGTTCCGTCATCATCCTGGCGGTCACCATCGACGTCACCCGGAACAAACTGGAAGCCAGGGCCCGGAAACTGGCCACCGTTTAATATTCATCTGACAGGAGAAAGCCATGTTTAATAAGGAAAAAGTCCATTTGGGCATCGCCCCCATCGGCTGGTGCAACGATGACATGCCGGAGCTTGGGGCCGAGAACACCTTCCGCCAGACGGTAAGCGAAATGGCACTGGCTGGCTTTACGGGCACGGAGATCGGCAACAAGTATCCAGCGGACGCCAAAGAGCTTAAGTGGGAACTGGACCTGCGGGGCATGCGTGTCGCCTCCCGCTGGTTTTCGAGTTTCCTTCTGACCAAACCCTTTGAGGAAGTGGCGGCAGATTTCGAGAAGAATCTGGACTTCCTGGCGGCGCTTGGCGCAAAGCGCATCAACGTCAGCGAACAAAGCCATTCCATCCAGGGCCAGATGGAGACTCCGGTGCTTGGGAACGCCAAGTATGTGATGGACGATGCCGAATGGGCAAAGTTCTGCCAAGGCCTGGACAAACTGGGCGAAATCGCGGGCAAACGCGGCTTTAAGCTCTGCTTCCACCACCACATGGGCACGGTGGTGCAGACAGCGGAAGAAACCGACCGGATGATGGCCAGCACCAGCCCGGACAAGGTATTCCTGTGCTATGATACGGGCCACTTCACCTTTGCAGGGGAGGACCCGCTGGCGATGCTGCGCAAATATGCGGACCGCGTGGGCCATGTGCACTTAAAGGACATGCGCCGGGATGTGGTGGACAGGGTTAAGCCTGAGGGTTTAAGCTTCCTGAACGCTGTTCGGGCAGGAGCTTTCACGGTGCCGGGCGACGGCTGCGTGGCGTTTGACCCGGTATTTGAAGTGCTGAGCCGTTCCGGTTATGAAGGCTGGCTGCTGGTGGAAGCCGAGCAGGACCCGGCCAAGGCCAACCCCCTGGAATATGCCATCAAGGCCAGGAAGTACATCCGCGAGCACACGGGACTTTAACAAAGGAGGAAGACATGGCATATCTGCAGCCGGACATCAAGCCCGGCTATAACGCATATCTGGACATGAACGGGAGCCCCGAGGTGGGCATGGACGTGGGGCTATTGGTGTTGGAACCGGGGCAGCGTTGGGAGAGCGGCCGGCCCGGCGTTGAAGTTGCCACCCTTTTGTTGGAGGGAGAGGTCATCTTCCAATGGGAAGGCCGGGACACGAAAGCATCCCGGCGCAATCCTTTCCAGGATGAGGCCTTCTGCCTGCACACGGGGCCGGGCGTTCCCTTGTCCGTTCAGGCGGTGAGCCATGCGGAACTTTATATCCAGGCTGTCAAAAACGCAAATCCCTTCCCCAGCAAGCTGTACGCGCCTGAGGATGTGATGGTGCAGCACGCCGGGGATAAAAACGAGCTTCTTGGCGCCATGCGCCGGGAAATAAAAACCTTCTTTGACTACGAGTCCGCGCCCTGGAGCCAGATGGTGCTGGGTGAAGTGCTGAACTTCCCGGGAAAATGGTCCAGCTATCCGCCGCACCATCATCCCCAGCCTGAGGTGTATTTCCATCGCTTTGACAGGCCCCTGGGCTTTGGCGCAAGCTTTGGCAACGGGGAGGTGTACACATCCCGGCAAAACGGGCTGACCGTTATTCTGGACGGATTCCATTCCCAGACGGCGGCGCCCGGCTACGCCATGTGCTACATGTGGGGCATCCGCCACCTGCCCGGTAATCCCTGGCAAAAAACGCGCATCGATGACCCCGGGCATGAATGGCTGTGGAAGGCAGATGCCAACGAGTATATTTTCAGATTGGAGGGGGAAACATGAAAACCGTCCGCCTTACCATGGCCCAGGCACTGATCCGTTTTCTGGAGAACCAATACCTGGCCTGGGACGATCATGAGGAGCCTTTTGTGGCCGGCATCTTCATGGTTCCGGGCCATGGCAATGTGGTGGGCCTGGGCCAGGCCATCGCCCAGGAAGCCAGGCGCATGAAAATTTACCACGGCAAGAATGAGCAGGGAATGGCCCACGCGGCCATTGCCTTTGCCAAGCAGAAAAAACGCAAACAAATCATGGCGGCTACCTCCTCCGTTGGACCCGGAGCTGCCAACATGGTCACGGCCTGCGGCACCGCCACTGCCAACAACATCCCGCTGTTGGTGCTGCCGGGGGACACTTTTGCCTCCAGGCAGCCGGATCCGGTGCTCCAGCAGGTTGAAATGGCCCATTCCGCGGGCATCAGCACCAACGATGCTTTCCGCGCAGTGTGCCGGTACTTTGACCGGATTGAGCGGCCTGAACAGGTGATGACGGCGCTTTTAAACGCCATGCGCATCCTGACCGATCCCGCGGACACGGGCGCTGTCTGCCTTGCCCTGCCCCAGGATGTGGAAGGCGAGGCCTATGACTACCCGGTTAGTTTCCTTGAACGCCGGGTGCATCGCCTGCAGCGCCGCCCGCCGGAAAAAGAAGCGGTGGTCCTGGCTGCCAGGCGCGTCAGGGAAGCTAAAAAGCCCTTGCTCATCTGCGGCGGCGGCGTGCGCTACTCGGAGGCCCATGCGGCCTTCGCCAGCTTCGCTGAACGCTTCAACATTCCCTTTGGGGAGACCCAGGCCGGGAAATCAGCGCTTGTATGGGATCATCCGCTTAACCTGGGCGGCATCGGTGTGACCGGCACCCTGCCCGCCAATGTCCTTGCGAGGGAGGCAGACCTGATTATCGGGGTTGGGACCCGGTACACGGACTTTACAACAGCCTCAAAATGGCTGTTTAATGAACATGCGAAATTTCTGAACATCAATGTCTCTCCCTTCCAGGCCGGAAAGCTGGACGCGTTCCCGCTGATCGCGGACGCCCGGAAGGGCCTTGAAGCGCTTGAAAACGCTTTGGGAGACTACAAGAGCGGCTACACGGATGAAATAGCGCGGGCAAAAAGCGACTGGGATACAGAGCTTAATCGCCTGGACGGCATGGTCTATGACGAAACCAACCCGCCGCTTATCAATGACCGCAACGCTGACAGCGCGGGGCAGTTTGCCCTGGACCTGAACACCGCACTCACCCAAACAGCGGCGCTGGGCGCCTTCAACCGCCTGATTCCCGAGGACGCCGTGGTAATTGGCTCCTCTGGTTCCCTGCCGGGAGATATGCAGCGGATGTGGCGGCCCTTTACCCCCGATTCCTATAACATGGAATATGGTTACTCCTGCATGGGATATGAAGTGTCAGGCGCCCTGGGGCAGAAACTGGCCGTGGACAGCAAGGAAGTCTATTCCATGGTGGGGGACGGAAGTTTTGTAATGCTGCATTCCGAACTCCTCACCGCTGTCCAGGAGAAGTTGAAGATCAACATCTGCCTGTTTGACAACGCGGGCTTTGGCTGCATCAACAACCTGCAGGTGGGCCAGGGCAACGACTCCCTCTGCACCGAACTGCGCTACCGCACCGAGACCGGCCGGCATGACGGCAGCTTCCTGGCGGTGGACTACGCCAAAATCGCTGAAGGCTATGGCTGCAAAGCCTATACCATCCGCACGCTGGAGGAACTGGAGGCCGCGGTGAAGGACGCTCTGACAGTCAAGGGGCGGCCGGTGCTTTTTGACCTGAAGGTGCTGCCAAAGACCATGACCGACGGCTACGCCTCCTGGTGGCGGGTGGGCTCGGCAGAGGTGTCCCAGAACCCCCGGAACCAAACGGCATGGCAGGAACACCTGGACCACATCAAAGACGCTAAGGCGTATTAAGTAAGAAGGCGGGTTAAGAAAATGGCACACAAAAAACTCAACATCGGCGTAATCGGCGCCGGACGCATCGGCAAACTCCACGCCAACAACGTGGTCAACCGCATCCCCCGGGCCAACCTGGTGGCCGTGTCTGACGTCAACCTTGAAGCCGCGCGGGAGTTGACTGATTCCCTGGGGGTGAAGGACGCCTACCAGGACTACCATGACATCCTGAAACGACCCGACGTGGACGCTGTGTTGATTTGCGCGCCCACCGACCTGCATTCCCCTATTTCCATTGAAGCGGCCCATGCGGGCAAACATATTTTCTGTGAGAAGCCCATCGACCATGATCTGGCGAAAATCGAGGCGGTGCTGGAAGCAGTCAGGAAGGCGGGCGTCAAATACCAGGTGGGCTTCAACCGCCGCTTTGACCGCAATTTTAAGAAAGTGCGTGACCGGGTACAGGCGGGAGACGTGGGCGAAGTACATATCGTGAAGGTCACATCGCGGGACCCCGCGCCGCCGCCTGCGGAATATGTGCAGGCTTCAGGTGGAATCTTTGTGGACATGACCATCCACGACTTTGACATGGTGCGTTACCTGACGGGAAGTGAGGTAGAGGAAGTATCCGTGTTTGGGGCGGTGCTGGTGGACCCGGCCATCGGTGAAGCCGGCGATGTGGACACTTGTATCATCAACCTGCGCTTTAAGAACGGCGCCCTGGGTGTAATTGACAACTCCCGCCAGGCGGTCTATGGCTATGACCAACGGATCGAGGTCTTTGGCTCCAAGGGCTGTGTCACGGCGGACAACGAAACCGCCAACAACACCGTGCTCTACACGGCCGATGCCGTCACCAAAGAAAAGCCCCTCTGGTTCTTCCTGGAGCGCTACAACGACGCGTTTATTGAAGAAGTGCGCGAGTTCGCGGACGCCTGCCTGGACGGCACGGACACGCCGGTGGGTGCCTTTGACGGCCTGCAGCCGGTGAAGATCGCCATCGCTGCCAAAAAGAGCTGGCAACTGGGCGGAAAACCGGTCATAGTGGAGTAGGATGGCAAAGAACCTGAATATCGGCGTCATCGGCGCCGGGCGTATATCCCGGGTGCACACGCCCCTATTGGCCCAGAGGGTGCCAGGAGCGCGGGTAGTTAAGCTCTGCGACCTGGACCTGGAAAAGGCCCATGCTCTGGGAGATGCCCTTGGAATCCCGGTGTGCCAGGATTTCCGGGAAATAGTAAATGATCCGGATATTGATGCGATTTTCATTCTGACATCAACCAACGCTCATGTGCCCATCACGCTGGAAGCGGCGAAGGCCAAGAAGCACATTTTTTGCGAAAAGCCCATCGACCATGACGCGGATGAAATCCGCAGGGTGATCAAGGCTGTGGAAGAGGCGGGCGTCAAGTTCCAGGTGGGATTCAACCGCCGCTTTGACCGAAACTTTGCCCAGGTCAGGAAGAGCGTTGCTGAGGGCCGGGTGGGTGATGTGCACATCATTAAGATTACCTCAAGGGACCCCCAGGCGCCGCCGCTTAACTATGTGGAGACCTCCGGAGGCATCTTTGCGGACATGAGCATCTATGATTTTGACATGGTGCAATTCTTAAGCGGCGCTAAGGTGACTGAAGTGAGCGTTTTTGGCGCCAATCTGATTAACCCGGAATTCGCCAAATACGGTGATGTAGATACCTGCGTCATCAGCATGAAACTTGATAGCGGCGCCCTGGCAATCATCAACAACTCCCGCCAGGCTGTTTACGGCTATGACCAGAGGCTTGAGGTTTTCGGCTCCAAAGGCTGCGTCACTGCGGACAATGAGCAATCAAACAACACGATGCTATTTACGGCCGATGTGGTCATCCAGGAGAAGCCACTCTGGTTCTTCCTGGAGCGTTACGCCGAAGCCTTCCTCTATGAAGACATCAGCTTCGTGGAATCTTGCGTAAATGACAGCCCCACGCTCATTGACGTGCGCGGCGGGCTCTCCCCTATCCTTATCGCCGATGCCGCCGCGAAGTCCTGCGCGTCAGGCGGCATCCCGGTGAGTGTTGCCTCCGAATGAAGGCCTGACCGGGTATAATAGGCCAAGTAAATCCTGAAGGAGATTATGTATGTCTAAAATTAAAGTAGCAGTAGCCGGGTATGGCGTCATCGGCCAGCGCCTGGCCGATGGCGTGGCAATGCAGGGAGATATGGAACTGGTTGGCATAGCCGACCTGGCCCCCACGCTCTCTGTTCGTGCCCTGGCGGAAAAAGATATGATCGGCGCCAATGACACCGAATACAAGCTGTATCTGGTAGATGGAGCTGACAAGGCCCAATTTGAAGCCCTGGGCATTCCTGTAGCCGGCACCTTTGACGAAATGGTGCAGAAGGCAGACATCATCCTGGACTCCGCACCTGGCGGCGTTGGCGTCAAAAATAAAGAAGTGTACAAGAAATTCGGCAGGAAAGCTGTCTTCCAGGGCGGCGAAAAGAATGAGGTGGCCGATGTCTTCTTCCACGGTTACGCCAATTATGAGGCAGGCTTGGGGGCGGATTATCTGAAGCTTACTTCCTGTAATACCACAGGACTTATCCGCGCAGTAGACTTGCTTGACAAGGAGTTTGGGCTGGATCATGTGGCAATCACCATTATCCGCCGCGTGGCGGATCCCGGCGACTATCACCGCGGCCTCACCAACGCCCTGCAGATAGACAAGGCACCCAGCCACCAGGCAGTGGATCTGATGACCATCATGCCCCACATTGAAGCCACCGGCATCCTGGTGCATACCCCGGTGACCCACGGGCACATCATTACGGTGGTGGCTACCCCCAGGGAAGGAAAAATCACCCGGGAAGGCGCCATCCGATGCTTTGAAACGCATCCACGCATCCGTGTGGTCACGATTGATGAAGGGTTCAAGGGCAACGCGTCCTTCTTCCGCTATGCCCGGGATCTGGGCAACCGCCGGGGCGATATGTATGAAGTTGGCCTGTGGAAAGACACGGTGGTGGAGACGGGAAACGCCATCATGTTTGCCATCAACATCCCCCAGGAAGCGGTCACCATTCCTGAGACAATCGACGCGGTCCGTGCCGCCATGGGCATGCAAAACACAGGAGCCGAAGGGACAGCTGAAACCAATAAATACCTACACATCGGCAAGGGGAAATAGGCATGCGATTTGGGATCAGGACCCTGGATGAGGCCCGGCTTGAGGGGAAAACGGTCCTGTGCCGGGTGGACATCAACCAGCCGGTGGACAGAAAGACGGGAACGCTGAAGTCCACCGCCCGCATCGAAGCCTGCGTGCCCACGCTTAAGGAGTTGTCCGATAAGGGGGCCAGGGTGGTCATCCTGGCCCACCAGGGCAGCGACATCGAGTACAAAAACTTCTACACCACCGCTCCCCATGCCCTGGCACTCAGCGGCTTCCTGGGCCGGAAGGTAGGCTTCGTTGATGATGTCACCGGGCCCGCGGCCAGGGAG
>JAQVQY010000133.1 GCA_028701335.1 Eubacteriales bacterium | reverse complement strand
TACCCTCCTATACCTCAACCCCATCTTCAAGGCCCGCTCCAACCACCGCTATGACACCGGGGACTACCACACTATTGATCCTCTGCTGGGGGACAAGGCGGCGCTTGAGAACCTTTGCCGGACGGCCTGTGAAATGGGCATACGCGTGATGCTGGACGGCGTCTTCAGCCACACGGGAGAGGACAGCATATACTTTAACCGTTACGGCCGGTATGAGACCCTGGGCGCCAGCCAAAGCGAGGACTCACCCTACTACCCTTGGTACCAGTTCAGCGACTACCCGGATAAGTACGCCTGCTGGTGGGGCAACCATACACTGCCGGAGGTGGATAAAAACAACACCAGTTTCCGTGCATTTATCCTGGGTCCGGACGGTGTGTCGCGGCGCTGGCTGCGCGCGGGTGCCTCAGGCTGGCGGCTTGATGTGGCTGATGAGCTGCCCATGTCTTTCCTTGAGGACCTACGCTATGCCGTGAAAGCGGAAAAAGAAGACGCTGCCATCATGGGCGAAGTATGGGAGGACGCCAGCAACAAGGTGGCCTATGGGGAACAGCGCAGCTACGTCCTGGGGAACACGGTGGACAGCGTGATGAACTACCCCTTGAGGGAAGCGCTGATCCGCTTCTTTACCCATGATATCCCGGCCCCCCAGCTGGTGCGTGTCATCCGCTCCCTGCAGGAAAATTATCCTCTGCCTTTCTTTTATGCCACCATGAACCTGGTGGGCAGCCATGACCGGGCCAGGATCCTAAACCTCCTCGTCAAAAAAGACTATGCCGATTTGCCGCTCATAGAACGGGGGAAACAAGCCCTGCCCAAGGAACTACGGGACCTGGCCATCAGCCGGCTGGAAAAGGTCATGCAGGCGGTGACGGCCATGCCCGGAATGCCCAGCCTCTATTATGGGGATGAGGCCGGGCTTGAGGGCGCGGCGGACCCCTTCTGCCGGGGCACGTTCCCCTGGGGGCACGAAGATCCGCGCACTATGGCAATTTTCAGGGATGCCTTCCGGCTGCGCCATGAGCGTCCGGTGCTCAGAAGGGGCACCTTTGACATCTCCTATGAGGGGGATGACACCATCATCATTCACCGGCAAGGTAAAAACGGCCTTGACGTGTTTGGCGAGCCGCTTCTTGACGCGCCCTACACACTGCGGGTGAGCCGGGACAGCATCGTGCTGTAACTGCTTCAAGTTATTTCATCATTTCGTAATATTTTCTTGACATTTACGGCTGAATATCCTACGATATCAGCAATCTTATGGCATTTATGGAGGTGCACATGACGCGCATTGCCAAACATCGCATATTCTGCCTGGTTCTGTCGTTTGTGCTGGCTGCGCAGCTGATGGCCTTTGCCGGGGAAACCTACCCTTTTGTCAGCTATGCCACCGCCTCCGTCAGGCTCAGGTCCCGGCCCTCCTCCAGCGGCACGATCCTGGATGTGGTCCAGACAGGCGAAGCCGTTCTTGTCACAGGGACAGAGGGCAACTACCGGGCTGTGGAGTATGAGGGCAGGAAGGGCTATATCTTGTCCACCTTCCTGGAGGACCGTTCCCAGGGCGCCGCAGCCCCTCTCCCGCCTGTTGATACCGCTGTCAGCGCCAAATACCCCTCCCTTCAGACCGGAGATGAAAGCCAGACGGTCAGAGCCCTTCAGCAGGCTTTGATGGAGCTTGGCTTTTACAGCAGCGGCATTGACAGCAAATATGGCCGCGGCACCGCCCAGGGGGTTCGCGACTTTCAGGAAGCCAACAGCCTGCCTATAAGCGGACAGGCGGATCCTGCCACCCAGGTGCTGCTCTATGAAGGCGTGCCTTTGAACAGCCGGGGAACAAAAACCCGGATCAAGACCCTGCCGGCGATTGATGGCATTACTATCCGCCCGGACAACGAGGGTGTCCCGGTGGAGATTCTCCAGCATCGGCTGAAGGAACTAAACCTCTACCAAGGCGCTGTGGACGGCAAGTATGGCACCGCCACCCAGGCCGCCGTGCGCGGCTTTCAACGGGCCAATGGGCTGAAGGTTGATGGCATTGTGGGAAGTGACACCTATGCCAAACTCCTTCCTCAGCAGGCGCCTGCTCATACACAGCAGGCCGCTCCAACGCCCACCCCCTCGCCCGAGTTTGCCACTGCTGGCCCCGTTAGCCAGGAAGAGGCAAGTTATCCCTATAAAACCACCACTTCGTCTTCCGTGAACCTGCGCAAGAGCAGTTCTCTTTCTTCCATGCGCTACCTGACCATACCCCAGGGCGCCACCATTGAGGTGCAGGCGGATGAGGACAAATTCCAAAAGGTTTCCTACCGTAATTACACTGGTTTCGTGATGACTGAATACGTCAATATCCCGGAAGCCTACCTCAGTGGCAAGTCCCTGGCAAATGACCCCAGCGCCAAGATCAATTACGAGACCCTGGCTGTGGGTTCGGAGGGCGCTAAAGTGAGAGCCCTCCAGCAGGCGCTCTCGGAGCTTGGCTTCTACAGCGGCAGCATTGACGGGAAGTTCGGCGCCGGGACCCTGGCTTCCCTCAAGGCATTCCAGACCAGGAACGGCCTGCGCGCAACCGGCATAGCGCTGCCTGAACTCCAGCAAGTGTTGTACGAGGAACGCGTGCGCGACAGCAAGAATAAACGTGTCCTGGTGAACACCCTGCCGCCTATTGATGGCTATCCCATGCAGCAGGGGGATTATGGCGACGCTGTTTACGCGCTGCACCAGGCGCTGACTGCGCTTGGCCATTATGACGGGGCCCTGGGCTACGAGTACACCCGGGCCACGGCCCTGGCGGTGCGCGACTACCAGAAGGACCACAGCATTAAAGTGACCGGCAAGGTGGACAGTTTCACCATCCTGTCCATGCGAACTTTCATGGGAACCCAGGCGCCGGTTAAGCCCGGGGTAACTCCCGGTACCTTGATTGAAATCCAGTCAGGCACCCGCGGCCAGGCCGTCACAGACCTTCAGGAGCGCCTGGTAGCGCTGGGCTATTACAGCGTCATGCCGGACGGGATTTTTAACAGCGACGATATCGCCGCCCTGCGGCAGTTCCAGCGCGTCAATGGCCTGACAGTCACCGGGAAAGCGGACATTGCCACCCAACAGGTCCTCTACAGCATTTACGCGCTGGCGGATGGCGACAAGCCCGCGCCCGGCGCCATTCCCGGGGTGACGCCGTCGCTTCTTAAGATGGGCGTCACCGGGGACGCGGTCCGGGCCATGCAGTCCCGGCTGATCGTGCTGGGCTACCTGACGGGCAATGCCGACGGCATCTTTGGCACCCAGACCGCCCGCGCCGTATCCAACTTCCAGCGGACCAACAACCTGGATCCTGACGGCGTCGCGGGCGAGCTTACCCTGGCATCGCTCTATGGTGCGGGGGCAAAAAGAAATGCCCCCGCGGCGACGCCCACCCCTGCGCCGGATGCCGCCGCCATCGCCAGCCTGAAGCTGGGGGCCTCCGGCAGCGAAGTGATGGAACTTCAGCAGCGTCTTATTACCCTGGGCTATCTAACGGGCGCCGCCGACGGCATCTATGGCCCCCGCACCGGCCTTGCGGTTCAAGGTTTCCAGCAGCGCAACAGTCTGGATGCTGACGGCATCGCAGGCAAACTGACACTGGCCAAACTGAACGCGGTCAATGCGGTTGCCGCTGCCGGCGCCACGGCCCCGCTTCCCACCGCCAGACCAACGCCCGTACCCGGAGGCGGCACCGGTTCCGCTTTCCAGGCCCCCAGAGCCAGCGAAGTACGCTTCGCCAACTGGTACACTGAAGTCAGAGGGCATGCCCAGCGCGTACGCAACGCTGTTATCTATGACTTTATGACCGGCAACCACTACAATTTCCGCTTTTTCAGCTTTGGAAAACATGCAGATGGCGACACGCCCAGCAAAGAAGATACCGCTGTCATGAACAGCATCATGGGCGCCAACAACTGGACGCCACGCCCCGTATGGGTGATTTTCAGCGACGGCAGGGTATACATGGGTTCTACCCACAGCCACGGGCATGAGGTGGATTACACCGCAAACAATGACCTGACCGGACACCTCTGCGTACACTTCCCCAGGGACTTGGCGGAGGCCGCCCAAACCGGGCCCTACGCCGTCTCCCACCAGAACGCAATTCTGAAAGGCTGGGATTTGACCCAGGGCATGGCAAGCTGATGACGAAAGAATATAGCCGTCCCCTCTCCATTGCCATTGACGGGCCTGTAAGCGCCGGCAAGTCGACCCTAAGCGACGCGCTGGCTCGCAAACTGGGCATTCTGCACCTGGATACCGGTGC
>JAQVQY010000132.1 GCA_028701335.1 Eubacteriales bacterium | reverse complement strand
TGCGGTGCTCACCCCCAACGCTTACATCGTCCCCGGTTTGGGGGACGCGGGCGACCGGCTCTTCGGGACAAAATAAGGGCCTGATCACATATTTCCCGGGCGCCGCGCATGCGCCCTTTATTGTAATCGGGTATACTCCCCCCACCAAAGCAAGGGAGGCCATAATGCCTGAGAATAAAACAAAACCCACGGAACAGGCCCCGGAGGAATTTATCAGAGACCTGCCCGGCGGCAAGAAAACGGACGCCCTGGCGCTGATGCAGCTTATGGCTGAAGTTACAGGTGAAGCGCCTGTGATGTGGGGCGGGAGCCTTATAGGCTTTGGCAAGTACCGCTACCGTTATGCCTCGGGCCACACGGGGGAATCTGCCCGGGTGGGCTTCAGCCCCAGAAAACAAGCCCTGACGCTGTACCTGGGTTACAGCCTTGAAGCCCTGGAGAAGGAGCTGGAGGCGCTTGGCAAACACAGCCGGGGCAAGGGATGCCTGTATATCAAGCGTTTGAGCGATATCGATGAAAGGGTGCTTCGCCGCCTGGTGAAAAAGGCCAATGAGGAAGCCACGGACTTTGACGCCAGGGAGGCCGTGGGATGACAACACCTGTCAATATGGGCGCTCTGGCGGCGGGTACGGGCATCGCCTGGGATACCTGGCTAAGGCTGCTCGATCCATTTTCATCAGAAAACCACGCCAGGCTTGCAGAAGAAGCCCAGGCCTTGATACGCGCACAAGGAAAAAGCGACAACCCGGCCTGGTGGGCCCAGAGTGTGGCCGTTGCCTACGAGCAACTTTTGGGACGCCGCGTCCCCGGCCAGCAGCAGGATGGCAGCTTCGCCGTCAGCTTAGGTAAAACCCTGCCCTTAACCCCGGAAGAGCTTCTGACGCGTTAAAGGAGGCAGCGGATGGCGCGCCTTCCCACCGGGAAACCACGGGCACGGACGAACCCAGGGTGAACCGGACAGCAAAGTGGATCTACTGGCGGCTGGAGTTGTCGGACGGCACACGTGTCATTGTCAGCATACAGGCGAATCCCGGCAATATAGCGTCGCTCACGCTCAGCCATGAGCGCGTCCCTTCCCGGGAGGAAGCCGCCGTTTGGCGGGATTGCTGGAAGGGGTTTATTAAAGCCTTATAGCCTTGTCCAAACGGCACCGCTGGGATATCATACAAACAGCGGTTTTTTTATTTCGGCCTGATAAAGGAGAACGCCATGCCTAAGTGGACCCCTCAGCAGCAGCTGGCCATTGACGCCCGCAACCCCCGTGTGCTGGTGTCGGCCGCGGCAGGGTCTGGCAAAACCAGTGTGCTGATAGCGCGGGTGCTGGGCATGCTCAAAGAAGGGCTCTCCCTTGACAGGCTGCTGATCCTCACCTTCACAAACGCCGCGGCGGGCGAGATGCAAAGCCGCCTATTAGAGAAGCTGGAGGAGGAAGCCGCACAGGACCCGAAGCTGGTCAGGCAACTGGCCCTGGTGGAGCGCGCGGACGTCACCACGCTGCACGCCTTTTGCAGCAAACTGGTGAAACGCTATTTCCATGCCGCGCAAACCGACCCCAACTCCCGCGTCGCCGATGAACAGGCCGCCCGCGCCCTCTTTGACAGGGCGCTGGATGAGGCGCTCAATGCCCTGTATGAAAACCCCGGCGAGGATGGCCAAAACCTGATTGACCGCTTCAAGGAAGCGGAGATCATCCAGATGGCATCTCAGCTGCACAATTTCCTTTTGGCGCAGGCGGATCCCTGGAGCTGGCTGGAGGAGAGCCTGCGTTATCCTGACGCGGCTAACCTGCGGCGCCATCCCTGGGCCCAGGTGATGCGCCGGGAGGCGCGGCTTTATCTGCAGGGCGCCATAAATCTGGTGGAAGAGGCCAAAGCCTTATGCCTCCGGCCCCTGGGGCCCGCCCGCTACCTGGACGCGCTTCAGGATGACGGGGCGCTCATTATGGGCTGCCTTGAAGCCCTCACCAAAGAGGACGGAAGCCCCATCCCATCCCCCGCTTTCACGCGCCTGGCCACCCGCCGCAAGGGGGAGGAAGACCCCAGCCTGGCCAAACGCGCCAAAGACCTGCGGGACGCGGCCAAAAAGGCCGTAACAGAAGCCCTGGCGCTCCTGCCTGGAAGCCCGGAGAAGGTGGCGGAATGGGCGGAGGAAATAGCGCTCACCCTGCCCTCTTCCCGCGCCCTTGCCCGCCTCGTCCGGGAAACGCATGAGCGCTACCAGGAACTCAAGGCTGACAGCACCCTGTGGGATTACAACGACCTGGAGCATTTCGCCCTGAAGGCCCTGAGCCGCGCAGATGTGTCGGCGGAAGCGGCGGGCAGTTATGACGCCATCTTTGTGGACGAATATCAGGACATCTCCCACATCCAGGAGGCCATCATCCGCCGGCTCCACGACAACCGCAATTCCCTGTTCATGGTGGGGGACGTCAAGCAGAGCATCTACCGCTTCCGCCTTGCGGATCCCAGTCTGTTCCTTAAGCACTACCGGCAGTTCAGCAGAGAACCGGAAGGAATGGAGCGTGTAATTCCCCTTAAGGAAAACTTCCGCTCCCAGCCAAACATCCTGCACGCCGTGAACCTGGTGTTTGAGAACACCATGCGGGAAGGTGTAACAGAAATCAATTACGATGAGGAAGCCCGCCTGACCGCCGGCCGGGAGACCCCTGGCGGGGAGCCGGTGGAATTATGGCTCATCGACCGCAGGCAAACCGATGGTACTGGCGAAAACGATCAGGAAGAATCAGTTTGGGAGGACGCGGCGGAAGAGGAAAGCGTCCCCGATGTGGTGGACAGCGCCTTTGACTATGAGGCGCGGCTCATCGCCCAGCGCATCCTGGCCCTCAAGCGGGAAACCATTCCGGACGGGAACGGCAGCTCCACGCTGATCCGGTTCAAGGACATCGCGGTGCTCCTAAGGCGCGGCGTGCGCCGGGCGGCGGCCCTGGCCCGGGTGCTGGGGGAAGCGGGTATCCCCGCCTATTCAGACGCGGACAGCAGTTTTTATGAGCTGCCCGAGGTGAGGGACGCGCTGAACCTATTGCGAGTCCTGGACAACCCCTATGATGATGAGTCCCTCCTGGCGGCCCTGGCCTGCCCGGCCTTTGGATTTTCGCCCGGCCATTTGGCGGCCCTCAGGCAATACAACCTGGACAGCCGGGTGCCCCTGTACCGCAATTTTTTTGCCCTGGCGCAAGAGAATCCCCAAGTGGGGCAAGCGGCAGAACGTTTATCCCAGTGGCGCTTTTTGGCCGAGAATCTGCCCCTGGAGCGCTTTGTGCGCCGCCTGCTCAGGGAATCGGGCCTTTATACCCTGGCCGGCGCCCGGCCTGAGGGGGAACTGCGCCGGGCCAACCTGCGCATGTTGGCTTCCCTTGCGGCGCCAGCGCCCGACCCCCAGACGCTAAGCGGCTTCATCAAGCGGGCTGATGACGCCGGAAAGGCAGGCCGCCAGCGCAGCGCCAGCCTGGGTGAGCACGAGGATGTGGTCCGTGTGATGACCCTGCACGCCTCCAAGGGGCTGGAGTTCCCGGTGGTGTTCCTGCCCGACCTGGCCTCAGGCCTCTTCCGCGGGAAGGGACAATCCCCCCTGTTCCTTGACGCCCAAAGCGGCATGGCTGTGACCCTGGTGAAGCCCGAAGAGCGGTGGAAAAAGGATACCTTCGCGACACGGGCCATCGCTGCCAAGAAAAACCGGGAGGAGATGAGCGAGGAATCCCGCCTGCTCTATGTGGGCATGACCCGCGCCAGGGAGCGTCTGATCCTGGTGGCTTCTCCGTCAAACCCCGTTTCCTGCCTGTCCCGCTGGGGACGCCCGCAGAACGACTATGCCGTGGGCAGCGCCGCCAGCATGCTGGACTGGATTGGCGCGTGCCTGCATGAGGCCATTGCCCTGGAATATGACACGCCGTTTATGGGAGGTTCAAGCCGCTTGATGGTGTATCACCGGAGCATTGACAGCCTGCCGCCGGCGGGGCAGGCGGCAGATATCCCCCGGCCGGAAATGCCTGGCGCGGCGCCTTCTGAGAAGATCAAATCGCTGTTTGATGAACCCCCCGCAACCCCCCAACTGCCGCTGAAGAGCTCTGTAACGGCGCTGATCACCGGCCGCCTGGGGATGCTTGCGGAAGAAGAGGAGGAAACGCCCGGCACCAAACGCCGGGAGGTGGTGATGCCGTTGCCGCTGGCTCCCCTGCCCCAGCTTCAGGATGACAAGCCCCTGTCCGCGGCCCAGCGGGGTATCGCCACCCACCGGGCCCTGGGAGCGCTGGATCCCGCCGCCTTTACGGGGCTGGAAGAGGAAGCATTGGGCCATAGGCTCCAGGATGC
>JAQVQY010000131.1 GCA_028701335.1 Eubacteriales bacterium | reverse complement strand
GCCCAAAAGCAACAGGGCGATGAGAATGGGCAGAAGGCTTCTGAGCGCCCTTTTCATCTTCCTTGCTCTCCTTCCTGCGTAGTGTGGTATAATCGTCCCAGGCGTCCTGCGGGCTGCCAAATTATGATGACAGGGACATTCAATGATAAAACACCTGGCCCGGACTACTTTAACCCCGTTTCTTAAGCATATCCCGACCGACCGCAAGTGGCTTCGCCCTTTTTACCAGACCACGCAGCTTCAGGTGAGGGAAGAACCCTACGTTTCCGACAACCTGCCCGCCGCCTTTTCAGGATTGAGCCTGGCCTACGCGGCCGATATCCATTATGGCAGTTACCTAAGCCAGGAGAGGGCGCTGGAAGTGGTCAATCTGATTGCCGGGCTCCAGGCCGACATGATTCTTCTGGGCGGCGACTACGGGGAGAATGCCCGAACAGCGGAAGACTTCTTTGACCTCATCCCCCGCTTCCCGGAAAACACCCCGGTGCTGGCGGCCATTGGCAACCATGACCACATGGGCTCAGGGGCTAACATCGCACGCCTGAAAACCAAGATGCTGGCCAAAGGGGTGACGCCGCTGAGAAACGGCGTGTGGCACCTGAAGCGTTCAGGCCGCACGATGGCCTTTTGCGCCCCTGACGATATCCTGGCTGGTTTCCCGGATTTCAAGCCCTTGATAAACGGGACGCGCACCGCGGACTTCGTCATTTACATGCCACATTCTCCGGACCTGGTGCCGGAGGCCAGGAAGGCGGGCCTGGACTTTGATTTGGCGCTGTGCGGGCACACCCACGGCGGGCAGATCGCGCCCCGGGGCCGCAGCCTCTATCCTTCCAGCCGCTATGGTGACCGCTACCGGATGGGTTGGGTCAGGGAAAACGAATCAGACATCTTTATCTCCTGCGGGGTTGGCACCTCCGTGCTGCCCATGCGTGTGGGCACGATGCCCGAAATTCACCGCTTCAACCTCTCTTCCGGAAACAACTTGAGCGCCGGCGACGCGTTCACATCAAGCCCCGCCACATCCAGCCTCATCAACTGCGCGTAGGCCGCAGCGCCGATCATGGCCGCGTTGTCCCCGCACAGGGATAGGGGCGGCATCACAAGTCTAATGCCCGCTTCCTCACACCGCTTCGCCAACTCCCGGCGCAGCAAGCGGTTTGCGGACACCCCGCCTGCCAGCGCCAGGGTATCCCAGCCCAGATTACGGCAGGCTTTTAATGTACGCTCACAGAGGTGCTCCACCACCCTGAGCCTGAAGCTGGCAGCAAGGTCCTTGGGGTTCGGGGTTTCTCCCTTTTGATCCAAATGGTGCACAAGGTTGATAAAAGCGGTCTTTAAACCCGAAAAGCTAAAATCATATATCCCCGCGGGATTTGGCAGCGGGAGCGTAAAAGCGGTGGGATTTCCCTTTTCCGCCAGATCGTCCAGGCGGGGGCCTCCGGGATAGGGCAGCCCCAGGACACGGGCTGCCTTGTCAAAAGCTTCACCGGCGGCGTCATCCTGCGTGCAGCCCAAAAGATCAAACCCCTCTTCCCTGACCTGGATCAGATGGCTGTGCCCACCGGACGCCACCAGGCACAAAAAGGGCGGGTTCAGGTCTGGGTAGGCCAGGTAATTGGCGCAGATGTGGCCATAGATGTGGTTCACCGCCAGCAGGGGTTTCCCAAGGCCATAGGCCAGTCCCTTTGCGTAACTTAAGCCCGTGAGCAGGGCACCCACCAGCCCGGGGCCCTGGGTGGCGGCGATGGCGTCCATGTCCCCAAGCGCAAGCCCCGCCTCAACCAGCGCCCTTACCGTCACAGCGTCCAGCTTCTCAATGTGCGAGCGGCTGGCGATTTCCGGCACCACCCCACCATAGGGGATGTGCATGGGGATCTGGGAAAAAACGATGTTGGACAGGATCTTCCGACCATTTCCAATGACCGCGGCAGTTGTCTCGTCACAGGAGCTCTCAATAGCCAGGATCCGCACTTGTTCCTTATCCCGAAGCTTGCCGGCTTCTATCTTCATTCGCTCATCGTAACTCATCCCGCCCTCCTGCGAGGGAAAAGCCAAAGGCCCGCCCCCAGGGGAAAAGCCAGCAGCAGCCAGGCCATCCGCCTTATGGAAGACAGGGCGTAGTCCACGAAAAACATCTCCGGCATCAGTTGAATCATCAGATGCTCCGCCGGATTCAGCTGCCAGAGCTCATTGGGAAAGAGCCACAGGTGCAGTTGATAAAACAGCCCCGTAAAGTCTCTCACGGCCCAGATAACAAGCCCGGCTGACAAAAGCAAAAACGCCGTCGCCGCTCCCAGCAGGCTTTTCCCCATGAGCTTAAATAAATCCGGGTCTTTGATAAACGGTGAGCGTATCACAAGCACAGCCAGCAGCGCCGCCAATCCCAGCCCAAACCGCCATAGCAGCCCGGCCCAGTCAGCCAAACGCTTCACATCCGGCATATGCTCCAGTTCCCGCTGGGAAAATGCGGCTTGCGTTTCCCCATGGCGCGTCACTTCCACCTGAGGCGTGTCCCTGTCACCCCGCAGGAAGCCGGCGATGCCATCGGCAATTTGGGGCAGTTCCTCTTCGGACACGCCTGCGGCATGAAAATCACCAAAGCGGGCAAATCCTTCCGCCAGCGTTTCAGCGCTAAAGGCCGGCATCAAAAACGCCCTGGCAGTAAAACCCACGAGAATAAGCAGGAATATCAAGCCCGCTGCCCACGTTGCGTTTCTTATTTGCTCCGGCAGGTTCACTGCATTTTCAGGTAGGCCGTGACAAAGCCATCCAGGCCTCCGTTCATCACGTCCTCGATATTGCCGGATTCATAGCCCGTGCGGTGGTCCTTTACCATGGTATACGGCTGGAACACATAGGAACGGATCTGGCTGCCCCATTCGATCTTTTTCATCTCGCCCTTAATCTGGGCCATCTGCTCTTCCTTCTCCCGCTCCCGAAGCTCCAGCAGCTTGGAGCGGAGCATCCTCATGCATGTCTCCCGGTTCTGCACCTGGGAGCGCTCATTCTGGCAGGAGACAACAATGCCTGTGGGCATATGGGTCATGCGCACGGCCGAGTCGGTCTTGTTCACGTGCTGGCCGCCGGCGCCGGTGGAGCGGTAGGTGTCCACGCGCACCTCTTCCATGTCTATCTCGATTTCGCCGTCATCTTCCAGCATCGGCGCTACATCCAGGGAAGAAAAGGACGTGTGCCGCCGGGCATTGGAATCAAAGGGGCTGATGCGCACCAGCCGGTGCACGCCCTTCTCCCCGCGCAGGTAGCCATAGGCGTTCTCGCCGTCCACCTCAAACGTGACGGATTTGACCCCCGCCTCGTCACCTTCCAGATAATCCAGCACCGACACCTTGAACCCCATGCGCTCACAGTAGCGCGTGTACATACGGTAAAGCATCTGCGTCCAGTCCTGGGCCTCAGTACCGCCGGCCCCGGCGTGGAGGGACAGCACGGCGTTGGCATCGTCATAGTCGCCACGCATCAGGGTTTCAAGAGCCAGGGCTTCGGCCTTCTCTGCCAGCTCGTCAAGCATCTCCGCGGCCTCCTGTGCCGTGCCCTCATCGTTCTCCTCCTGGGCCAGCTCAACCATGACCTCCAGGTCATCACGTTCCCGCACCAGGGCGTCAAACTGCTCAATTTTGCCCTCAATAGCGGCGATGCGTTTGTTCACATGGGTGGAGCGCCCCAGGTCGTCCCAGAAGCCAGGCGCCGCCATCTCCTCTTTCAACTCCGTCAGCTCCCGCTGCAGGAGCTCTATATGAAGCCCGCTCCGGATTTCCTCCAGCTGGCTTCCCAGCGCCTCCAGGCGCAGTTTGACATCCTCAATCATCAAAATCATTGATTTACCATTCCCTCACTCGGCCCGTCCGGGCATGCCGTGGCAGTGCTTGTACTTTTTCCCGCTGCCGCAGGGGCAGGGACTGTTACGGCCGATCTTCTCCCCCGGCTTTTTCACCACCGGCTGGCCGCCTTTTGTACCTGCCCCGGTCGCTGTGCCTTCCGCCATGGGCTGGGCCACCTGTTTTCTCTCCGGCGCCTTCTGGATGCGCAGCTGGAACAACTGCCGCACGGTGTCCTCCTGGATCAGGCGGGACATCTCGTCAAACATGTCATAGCTTTCCAGCTTGTATTCATTCACAGGATTGCGCTGGGCATAGGCCCTTAGCCCAATGCCGTCACGCAGTTGGTCCATGGCATCGATATGGTCCATCCAGCGGGTGTCCACGGAGCGCAGAAGCACTGAACGCTCCAACTCCCGCATGTCGATCCCCAGTGCAGAAATCTCCGCCTCCCGCTTGGCATAAAAATCTTCTGACGCCTTTTTTAATAAGGCGGTGATTCCATCCCTGTCAAAGCCGGCGATTGCAT
>JAQVQY010000040.1 GCA_028701335.1 Eubacteriales bacterium | reverse complement strand
CTGTCACCAATGACACTGCCAGCAAGCTGCACGCCCGCCGCCTGATCATGAGCTATCTTTATAACCCCAAGGAGCTGCGCAAGGACGACGAGGCCCGCAGTGAGTACAGGGAGCGCACCGGGGATGTGAAACATCCGGTGGTGGAGAAGCTCTTCAGGGAGTATGGCCCCAAGTACCGCAAGCGCAACGAGGAAAAGAACAGCGCCGGCGGCTACACCCGCATCTACAAGCTGGGCCCCCGCCGGGGCGACGCTTCAGAGCGCGTGTTTATCGAGATGATCTGAACCCGCCCTCAATCCACAGCCCGCAAGCTGCCGCGCAAACGGCGGCTTTTTTTATGTTCCGCCATGAAAAGGATTGCGGGGTACGCGAACCTCTGCTATACTCTGAAAGAGAACAAGCGTTCCCATAAGAGGTGGTGAGATGGATTTGGAGGAGAAGCTGGGGATCCTGACGGACGCGGCGAAGTATGACGTTTCCTGCGCATCCAGCGGTGTGGACCGCAAGGGGGCCATAGGCGGCACGGGCAACTCAGCCGCCTGCGGCATCTGCCACAGCTGGACGGCGGACGGGCGCTGCGTTAGCCTGCTGAAATTGCTGTACACCAACGCCTGCGTGTATGACTGTGCCTACTGCGTGAACAGGCGTTCAAACGATGTGCCCCGGGCCAGCTTTACGCCCCAGGAAGTGGCGGGGCTAACCATGGCTTTTTATCGGCGCAACATGATAGAAGGGCTCTTTTTAAGCTCCGCCGTGGCAGTCAGTCCCGACCGCACCATGGAGCGGCTCATCCGCGTTGCGGAGATCCTGCGGCTCCGGGAGCGCTTCGGCGGCTACATTCACATGAAGGTCATCCCCGGGGCAAGCCGGGGGCTGGTGGAGCGTCTGGGCTACCTGGCAGACCGGGTCTCGGTGAACATTGAGTTCCCCACCGACCAGGAGCTGGCCCTGATGGCGCCTGACAAGACGCCTGAAGGCATCAAGAGCAACATGCTCACCGTCAGGGACCGGCGGCTGGAGTTGCTGCCTACCCTGTACCGGGGCCCAAAGCCACCCGCCTTTGTGCCGGCGGGCCAGTCGACCCAGATGATTTTGGGAGCAGGGGACAGCGATGACCGGGAGGTGCTTGGCAGGGCGGAGTCCCTCTATCAAACGGTGGGCATGAAGCGGGTGTATTACTCAGCCTACGTGCCGGTTAACCTGCCGCCGGAAGAGGCCGTCAGGGCCCGGACGCCTCTTCTAAGGGAACACCGGGTGTACCAGGCGGACTGGCTGATGCGCTTTTATGGCTTTGAAGCGCGGGAAATCCTTGGGGAACGGCGTTTTCTGGACCAGAAGGTGGACCCCAAGATCGCCTGGGCGGTGGACAACTTCCATTTGTTCCCCCTGGACGTGAACACCGCGCCCCGGGAGATGCTTCTCAGGGTGCCGGGGCTGGGGCCCAGGACGGTGCAGCGCATCCTTGCAGCTAGGCGGCTGGCGGCCATCAGCTACGACTCCCTGGCGAAGACCGGAGCCGTGATGAAAAGGGCTCGCCACTTTGTGACAGCCTTCGGGCGCAGGCCATATCCATTGACGGACGACCCGGAGAGGGTATACCGGGCGCTGGCAGGCGCGGATACGGACGCCTGCCGGCAGCTCTCATTTCTGGATGCCGTATGATTGACTGCGTGTTTGACGGCAGCTTCAATGGCCTCCTGACCCTGGTGTTTGACACCTGGCGGATTCGGGATAAGGTGGCCTCGGTAATTCAGGAGCCGGATGCGGGCAGCCTCCTGCCCCAGCGCTTCTATTACACTCAGGACAATAAGGCCTCACGGGTCAGGGAATATATCGACAACCGGATGGGGGAGGAGTTTGCTTTCTTGGTGAAGGCGGCCTTCCTCTCCTCCCGCCCGGAACGCTTCCGCGCCATTGTGAATACCATCCATCGGGCTTGTGAAATGGGCCCAAAGGCGCTTGGTCTGCTGGAAGACGATGTCCTTTGCTTTCTTGACTGCCATAAGGAAGTAACGCGCGAAGCCCATCGTTTTCAGGGGCTCCTGCGCTTGCGGGAAATGGCGGACGGCAGCCTTCTGGCGGTGTTCGCGCCACGCCACCATGTGCTGCCGCTGATTATGCCGCACTTTGCGGACCGGTTCCCCGGGGAAAATCTGATCATCTATGATGAGGGCCGCCATATCGCCGGCCTTTCTGAGAAGGGAGTGGTTAACCTGGCCAGGGTCGCCGGACTGCAGCCCCAGGATTCAGACGGCGAGCGGGAGCTGGAGGAACTCTGGCGGGTGTTCTTCAGCCGCCTGGCGATTAAAGAGCGGCTGAACCCCAGGCTTCAAATGCAGCACATGCCCAGGTACACCTGGAAGCATCTGCCGGAAATGCGGGAAACGCCTTGAAAGCGCGCGCAGGAAAGGCTATGATGCCTCTGATGATTATAAGGGGGGACCGATGTGAAAAAGGTGCTGCTGTACGGAATGACCGGTGAGAAAACCTGCTTCATGCATGTGCTGTTAAACGCGCTGGACCTGCACGCTGCCGGGCATGAAGCACGGGTGGTGTTTGAGGGGGCGTCAGTGAAGCTGCCGGCCGTCCTGGCAAAGGAGAACAACCCCGTTTACCTCAAGTCCAGGGAGGCGGGGCTGCTGGCCGGCGTCTGCCTGGCCTGCTCCAAAACCCTGGGTGTGTATGAGGATAACCTGGCCCTGGGCCTCCCCATGCTGTCGGATATGTCCGGGCACGCGGGGACAAAACCCTTCCTTGAGGCGGGGTATGAAGTGATCAGCATCTGATGGGCGTGAAACAACATCTTTCACGCCTCCTCAGGCGCAACCGGCTGCTGGACACCCTCCTGGACCTCAGGGGCAACGCCCGCTATTGCCTGCTCCTTGAGCCGCTCTGGGGTGTCCCCAGCACGCTGTATCTGCCCCTGGTGTCCAAGTACATGGAGGCGCTGGGTTTAAGCACGCTTCAAATTGGCGTGGTGCTCACCGCGTATCTGCTCAGCCAGATGGCGGCGGCAACCGTTGGCGGCGCCTGGACCGACCGCCTGGGCCGCAGGCGCACCACCCTGGTGTTTGATCTCCTGGCTTGGTCCATTCCCTGCCTGCTGTGGATGTTTGCGCAGGGTTTCGCCTGGTTCCTGGCGGCCGCGCTCCTAAACGGGCTCTGGCGGGTGACGGAGACCTCCTGGACCCTCCTGATGGTGGAGGATGCGCCCCAGGACAAGCTGGTGAGCATTTACGCCCTGGCCACGGTGGCCGGCCTGATCGCGGGCTTTGTGTCGCCCCTGACCAGCGCCTTGATCAGCCGGCATTCTCTGGTGAGCACCATGCGGGGGCTGTACCTGTTTTCCTTTGTGTCCATGACCACCAAGGCGTTTTTGCTCTATAAGCTCGCCCAGGAAACAAGCCTGGGTCAAAAGAAGCTTCAGGAGCTTTCCGGTAAACCCTGGCACACCGCTTTAAAGGGCACCGGCCAGGTGGTGAAGACGATGTTCAAAAACCGCTCCCTGATGCTCACCCTGGGGATCATCTCCTGCGTGCTGGCCATTCGCAGCACCATGGAAAACTTCTGGCCGCTGTTGGTCACCGGCCCCCTGGGCGTTGGGGAGGAGCAGCTGCCCCTGTTGGCCATGCTTAAAAACCTGGTGATGCTGGCCAGCTTCCTTATACTGTCCCACCGTTTGAGGGCGGATCACTACCACCGCCCCATGGCCTTTGCCCTGTGGCTGTTAACAGCGCTCAGCGCGATGCTCCTGGTGCTGCCCCGGAATCTCAACTGGGCGCTGATACCCGGTGTCATCGCCGAGGCCCTGGCGCTGAGTATACTGATCCCGCTGTATTCCTCCCTGCAGATGCTCCTGTTGGACAAGCGGGAGCGCGCCCGTATGATGGGCCTCTCACTGGCTTTCTGCCTGCTTGTCACAGCGCCTTTTGGCACCATCAACGGCCTGCTTTCCCGCTGGCATGCGGCGCTGCCCATGGCAGTGTGCATGGCGCTGGGCAGCCTGGCACTGGTGTTCCTAAGCAGGCTGAGCAAAAGCCTGATGCCAGAGCAGCTCCGTGAAGAGGCGCAAGTTCCGGCAGCCGCCCACCAATAACGAATAACAAAAAACACCACAACCTGCAAATGAACGGAATCACCAAGATGCAGGTTGCGGTGTTTGTTTAATGAGGGCCGGGGCGTGCTTACGTCCCCGCTGCCTCGTCAATGGCCTTGAGCTCTTTTTCGTCAAAAGGCGGGGCTTCCTGCGCCTTCACGCAGTCCTCAATCTGGCTGAGTTTGCTGGCGCCAATGATCACTGAGGCAGTGACGGGGTCCCGGTGCAGCCAGGAGACGGCCATCTGGGCCAGGGTCTGGCCCCGGGCCTGGGCGATATGGTTCAGCCGGGAGATCTTCTCAAGCGTCGCCTGGTCGATCTGCTCAGCGTTGAGGAACACGCTCTTACCGGCAGCCCGGGAGTCGGCGGGGATGCCGCCCAGGTAGCGGTTGGTAAGCAGGCCCTGGGCCAGGGGGGAGAAGGGGATGGCGCCTACGCCCTTTTCCGCCAGCACCTGATAGAGCCCATCTTCCGGCCGGCGGTCCAGGATGTTATAGCGGGGCTGGTGGATGAGGCAGTGGATGCCCATGTCCTTCAACATGTCAATCGCCTGGGCGGCGCGCTCCGGGCCGTAGTTGGAGATGCCCACATACAGGGCTTTTCCCTGCTGTACCGCCTGAGCCAGGGCGCTCATGGTCTCCTCCAGCGGTGTGTCCGTGTCCGGCCGGTGGGCGTAGAAGATGTCCACATACTCCAGGCCCATGCGCTTGAGGCTCTGGTCCAGGCTGGCCAGCATCTGCTTGCGGCTGCCCCACTCTCCGTAGGGGCCCTCCCACATGAGGTAGCCGGACTTGGTGGAGATGATCAGCTCATCCCGCCATTGGGACAGGTCCTCTTTGAGGATCCGGCCAAAGGTGGTTTCCGCGCTGCCGGGGACGGGGCCGTAGTTGTTGGCCAGGTCAAAGTGGGTGATCCCCAGGTCAAAGGCGCCCAGCACCATCTCCCGGGAAGAGTCATGGGGGAACTGGCTGCCAAAGTTGTGCCACAACCCCAGGGACACATAGGGGAGCTTGAGCCCGCTTTTGCCCACGCGTTTGTAGCGCATGGTGTCGTAGCGGCGCTTGTCTGCCATGTACATTATCTTCGCCTCCATATCGCGGAAAACCGCATAATGCATTGAGTATACCCATTTTTTGGGTATACTTGAAGGAAATACGCTGTGCAAAGCACAAAAGGAGCAAACATGAAACTGGTTTCCTGGAATGTCAATGGCTTCAGGGCGGTCCTTGCCAAAGGATTTGACGAGGTATTTATCGCCCAGGACGCGGACATCTTCTGCCTGCAGGAAACCAAGATGCAGGAAGGCCAGGCGGTGTATGATCCGCCGGGCTACCAGGCCTATTGGCATTCGGCCCATAAGCCCGGCTATTCCGGCACGGCCGTTTTCACCCGGATGGCCCCCAATAAGGTGGAGTTTGGCATGGATAGCGACCACCTGGACGAGGGCCGTGTGATGACGCTGGACTATGACGGCTTTTACCTGGTGAACGCCTATGTGCCCAACGCCCAGCCGGAACTAAAACGTCTTCCCTACCGCATGGCCTTTGAGGACGCCATGCGCGGGCACCTGTCGGCGCTTGGCGCGAGGAAGCCCGTCATCTACTGCGGCGACCTGAACGTGGCCCACCAGGAAATCGATTTGCGCCACCCCGCCGCCAACCGCTTCAACCCCGGTTTTTCCGACCAGGAGCGCGCCAAGATGACAGAGCTCCTGGCCGCGGGTTTTACCGACACCTTCCGGCACCTCTATCCCGACCGCAGGGACGCCTACAGCTGGTGGAGCTACAGAACCAACGCCAGGGCCTCCAACGCCGGGTGGCGGATCGACTACTTCGTGGTGTCAGACGGCCTGGCCGAGAATATCCGGGACGCCACCATCCAGAGCCAGGTATATGGCTCCGACCACTGCCCGGTGACGCTTGACATCTCCCTGTGAGCGATTTTTTTGCATCAAGGCATGGAATGTGGTATGGTTAAATATAGTTCCCGGATATAATGGGAACAACCGGGGCGGGGCAGCGGGCCGCGCCCGCACAGAATGATTTTGAGGTGAACACGATGGCAAAAACGATGGATTCATTGCGGATAAAGATCGAAAAACGGGAGCCCATGAGCAAGAGCGGGGTGAAGAGCCTGCGCAAAGAGGGCTGGCTGCCCGCGTCCATGTCTTCCCGGGGAGAGGATTCCCTGTCCTTCTCCATCAAGCAGGACGAGCTGAACCGCTCCCTGGCGCAAAACGGCAGGATGGCGGTATTCAAGCTGGCTTTGGGCCGCAAGACCTACAACGCCATGCTCAGGGAAGTGCAGTACGCCCCCGTCACCCGTGAGTGCCTGCACGTCACCTTCCAGCGTATCGCCCTGGACGAAGTGACCAAGGCCGATGTGGCCATCCGCCCGCTGGGCCGGGAGGACATCACCCACAGGCAGCTGGAGTTCCTCCAGCATCTGGACACCCTGCCGGTGACAGGACTGCCCGGGGATATCCCCAACTATATTGAGCTGGAGGTCTCCCACATGGAGGCTGGTGACAACCTGACGGTTGGCGATGCCGCCCTTCCCAAGGGCATCACCACCGACCTGGAGCCTGACCGGGTGATTTTCACGGTCAGCCATCCCCGCACCCAGGAGGAACCTGCTGAGGAGGCGGCGGAGACGGCCGGGGTTGAGGCCGCGGCGGCTGAGGCGCCTGAAGCGAAGGAATAATCACTACTGTGTATCAAAAAACCACCGGGTCAACGCCCGGTGGTTTTTCGCCTTCCGCTGCCCTACTCGTTCATCGCGTTGTTAAGCGCCACCGCTTTGTCCACCCACTCATAGAACAGGCCTTCTTCCACCACCGTGGCGATGATGCCGTTAAGGGCTTCCAGCAGTTCCGTCTCCCCCTTGGGGACGGCGGCCGCGATGCCGGAGGACACATAGTCGAACTTGGCCTCACAGATCACCAGGTCAGGGTAGTTGGCCACGTACTGGTCGGCT
This sequence comes from Eubacteriales bacterium, assembly GCA_028701335.1. Taxonomy (GTDB): domain Bacteria; phylum Bacillota; class Clostridia; order Christensenellales; family Aristaeellaceae; genus UBA6115. The sequence continues at coordinate 10,394 of JAQVQY010000040.1, read as the reverse complement.
ACCACGGAGGCCAGGGCCAGGCCCGAGACCTTGTGGGTGAGCAGTTCCATAACGCCGTCCGGGATCAAGGTGATCAGCGCCAGCTCGCTGTCGGGCAGCTGCTCAGTCACCAGGGTTTGCTGCAGGGTGCCGTTCTGGGCGGCCACCTTCATGCCTGCGAAATCAGCCAGGGTCTTGATGGTGTCCGCGTCGTCCTTGTGGATGAGGATCACCTGGTTGGTCTCATTATAGTAGATGTCGGTGAAGTCCATGCTGGACAGGCGCTCCGGCGTGGGGTCCATGCCGGCGATGCCGATGTCCACCTTGCCTGCGGCGACAGCTGCCAGCACCGCCTCAAAACTGAAGGACTCGATCACCAGTTCCACGCCAAGGTGGTCAGCGATGTACTGGGCGAAGTCAATGTCAGCGCCCACGGGGTTGCCATCGGGGCCGGGGAACTCATAGGGAGCGTAGTCCGGGGAGGTGCCCACCACCAACTTGCCCGCCGCCTTGATGGCGTCCAGCCGGTCCCCCGCCAGGGCAAAAGAGGTAAGGGAAAGGATCATGAGGGCGGCCATAAGGCCCACGAGCAGTTTCTTCATGGGATCATCCTCCTTGATGTGATGGGGGCAGTGTACACCCGTTGGGACTGCATGTCAATACAAAATAAGCGTAATAATATAAACAATAAAAATGTCGAGAAATTCAGTAAACCGCGGTAAAACAAAAGATAAAAGAGGCCGATGACGAATTCAAGAACAATATAAGAACAATAAAGAGTGAATAATATGCAATTAATCAGCTGGCTGAAAGAAAAAATGTGATCGCGGCATACGAAAATCATAAAGATACGCGGTTGTTGCATAAACGTCTGTACAAAACGCAATCAATCTGCTAAGATGCCCAAGTGATTGTATAATCATGCAACGCGGAAAGGATGACCATGCCCCAGATCAGCCAGCGCGCCGGAAAGTTCACGGAGTCCGTTATCAGGCGGATGACCCGGGTGAGCGACAGTGTAGGCGCCATCAACCTCTCCCAGGGGTTCCCGGATTTTGACCCGCCCAAGGCATTGATGGAGGCCCTGGCAGTGGTTTCCTTCAGCGGTCCCCACCAGTATGAGGTGACCTACGGCGCCGCTGATTTCAGGCGCGCGCTGGCGGATAAGCAGGGCGCTTCCATTGGCCGGGAAATAGATCCGCAGACCCAGATCGTGGTCACCTGCGGGGCCACGGAGGCCATGATCTGCGCCATGCTGGCTGTCATCAACCCGGGGGACAGGGTGGCGGTGTTCTCCCCCTTCTATGAGAATTATGGGGCCGACGCCATCATCGCGGGGGCGGAAGCGGTATTTGTGCCGCTTACCCCGCCGGACTATATGGTGGACTGGGAGGCGCTGGAAGCGGCCTTTATTTCCGGCGCCAAGGCGCTGGTTGTGTGCAATCCTTCAAACCCCACCGGCAAGGTGTTCACCAGGGAAGAGCTCACGCGGATCGGGCATATGGCCAAAGAATACGATGCCTGGGTGATCACCGATGAGGTGTATGAACACATCGTGTACGAGCCGTATACCCACACGCGGCTGTCTGCCCTGCCCGGTATGTGGGACCACTGCCTGACGGTCTCCTCACTCTCCAAAACCTATTCCATCACCGGCTGGCGCCTGGGCTACCTGATCGGGCCGGAGGATGCCGTTGAGGCCGCGCGCAAGGTGCATGACTTCCTGACTGTGGGAGCGGCGGCGCCCCTTCAGGCGGCGGCGCTCCCGGGGTTGATGGCTGGGCCTGACTACTATGAGGGCCTCAGGAATCTGTACACCGCCAAGCGGGAATTATTCCTTCAGGGGCTCAAAGACATCGGCCTTACGCACACCACGCCCCAGGGCAGCTACTTCGTGCTGGCGGATGTGAGCGCGTATATGGACCTGCCGCAATTCCAAGGCTTCAATGACATGGCGTTTTGCGAGCACCTCACCCGGCACATCGGCGTGGCCGCGGTGCCCGGCTCCAGTTTCTTCCCCGGAAATGAAAAAACCGGGCTTATGCGGCTGCACTTCGCAAGGAGCGAGGAGAGCCTGAAGGAAGCCGTCAGCCGGCTGGGAAAGCTGAACGCCCTATGAATAAGGAAGGCAAGCCGCTGACCGCAATCCTCACCACCCACCCGCCCTGCACCGTGGGGCCAATGGCCTATCACCAGGCTGGGGAAATTATCCGCCATTACGGCGTCCGGGCGCTTCTCATCGGGGGAGAAAAGGCGTTGGCGGCGGGGTACCATCCGCTGGAAAAGGCCCTGAAAGATTCGGGCGTGAAACTCTCCGTACGCCCATTCTCGGGTGAGGCCACCGCAAAGGCCGCCCGGGATGCGGCGGAGTCCGCCAAATCCCTGGGCGCGGAGGCCGTCCTGGGCATGGGCGGCGGGCGCGCCATTGATACTGCCAAGGCGGCGGCGCACCACGCGGGCCTTCCGGTGATGACCTTTCCCACCATCCCGGCCACCTGCGCCGCGGTCACGGCGCTGGTGGTGCTGCACCAGCCGGGAAATGATGCCTGTGACCCCTTTTTGTTTCTGGACACACCGCCTGAGCACGTGTTCCTGCACACGGGGATCCTGGCCGCGGCACCCGACATGTACCTCAGGGCCGGCATTGGCGACAGCGTTGCCAAGCATGTGGAATCCGCGTTCAAGGCGGGGGAGGAGGCGACGCTGCCCTTTGGGGACCTGCTGGGCCTTTCTGTCGCCGCGTTTGGCTATGAGACCCTTCTGGCGGTGGGCAAGGAAGCGCTTCAGGACGTCAAAGCCGGACTTGATTCACCGGCCCTCCGCCTGGCCTGTGAGCTGTGCGTTATCAACACCGGGCTTGTAAGCCTGTTGGTGCGCGAGCGCTTCAACGGCGGCCTGGCCCACGCGCTGTATTACGCGCTGGAGGAGCTGCCCGCGTTTAAATACAAGCTGCACGGCGAAGTGGTGGCCTGGGGGAGCCTTGTTCAGTTGTGCCTTCAGGGGAAGGAGCAGAAGGCCCTGGCCCTTGGGCGATTCCTCAAGTCCCTGGGGATCCCGGGCACGCTGTCCGCCTTTGGGACAAGCGCGGATGACCCGGCGCTGCTGGCGCGTTTGCCCCAGGTGCTGGACCAGCCGGACATGAAGGAAGCCCCTTACCCGGTGGATGGGGCGATGCTGCTAAAGGCGATCCTCAAGGCAGAGGCGCTGGCCGCGAGGGCGGCATAAGGAGGAGACATGTTTACGAATTTTTTCCCCAACCTGGGCCGGGTGCTCGAGAAGTACTGGGGGCTGTTTATACAGGGCGCGGGCTACACGCTGTTGCTGAGCTTCATCACGGTGCTTTTTGGCACCATCCTGGGCTCCATCCTGGCGCTCATGCGCCGAAGCCGCAACAAGCCCGTCAGCGGCTTTGCCACGGGCTACGTGGAGGTGATCCGGGGCACGCCGCTTTTGCTTCAGCTCTATCTGTTTTACTTCATGCTGCCCGAGCTTCTGCCCATGCTCAACCTCTCCAAGTTCGCCTGTGTGGCAATCGCCCTGGTCATCAACTCCTCAGCCTATGTCTGTGAAATCGTGCGCGCCGGCATCCAGGCAGTGGATTACGGGCAGACCGAAGCGGCCCGCACCCTGGGGCTCAATGGCCGGCAAACCATGCTGCGCATCGTGATGCCCCAGGCGGTCAAAAACATCCTGCCGGCGCTGGGCAACGAGTTTGTCACCGTGATCAAGGAAACCTCCCTGGCCTCCACCTTCTTTGTGGGCGATCTGATGACTCAGTACAGCACGGTGAGGGGCAGCATGTACCTGGTGATTGAGCCCCTGATCGTGGTGGGCGCCATCTATTTTATCCTCACGTTTTCGCTGAGCAAGGCGATCAACGCTTTTGAAAGGAGGCTGAAGGTCAGTGATTGAAATTAAAAACCTCTCCAAATCATTCGGCAGCCTGGAAGTGCTCAGGGACATCACGGAGAAAGTGGAGGACGGCGAGGTCATCTCCATCATCGGGCCCTCAGGCTCCGGCAAGTCCACCTTCCTGCGCTGCTTAAACCTCCTGGAGGTGCCCACTTCGGGCTCCGTGTTCTTTGATGGGGTGGACCTGACCCAAAAGGGTGTGGACATCGACCGCCACCGGCAGAAGATGGGCATGGTGTTCCAGCACTTCAACGTTTTTCCGCACCTGACGGTGATGGAAAACATCACCCTGGCCCCGGTCATGCTCAAAAAACGCCCAAAGGCGGACGCGGAAGCCTACGCCCATAAGCTGCTGGCCCGGGTGGGCCTGTCTGACAAAGCCCAGGAGCACCCCCGCCGCTTATCCGGTGGGCAGAAGCAGCGCCTGGCGATTGTGAGGGCTTTGGCCATGGACCCGGAGGTGATGCTCTTTGACGAGCCCACCAGCGCCCTTGACCCTGAGATGGTGGGGGAGGTGCTGGCCGTCATCCAGGATCTGGTGAGGAACGGCATGACCACCCTCATCGTCACCCATGAGATGGGCTTTGCCCGGGAGGTGTCCAGCCGGGTGCTGTTTATGGACGAGGGCCGCATTGCCGAGCAGGGTCCGCCGGAGGACATATTCAACAATCCGCAAAACCCCAGGACCAAGGAGTTCCTGGGGAAGGTATTGCGCTGAGGCAGTTTATTCCACCGTTACGGACTTGGCGAGGTTGCGGGGTTTGTCCACGTCGTTGCCGTTAAGCGCCGCCACATAGTAGGCGAAGAGCTGCAGGGGCATCACCGCCAGGATGGGTTCCAGCTCGTCACTCAATGGGGGAATGCCAATGAAGTGGTCGCTGACGGCGGCGATCTCCTTATCCCCCCGCGCCGCGATGGACAGCACCACAGCGCCCCGGGCGCGCACCTCCTGGATGTTGCTGAGCATCTTGTCCCGGAGTTTCTTCTGGGTTGCCAGGGCGATGACCAGGGTACCCGGCTGGATTAAGGAGATGGTGCCGTGCTTTAGTTCCCCCGCTGGCTGCGCCTCCGAGTGGATGTAGGAGATTTCCTTAAGCTTTAGCGATCCCTCCAGCGACAGGCTGTAGTCTATGCCCCGGCCGATGAAGTAGATATCCCGGTGGTTGAAAAACAGAGAGGCCAGATATTGTACCCGGCTGTGGTCATCCAGGACCTGGCGGGCCACCTCCGGCAGTTTCAGAAGCGCTTCGGCCAGAATGTTGAGGCGCGGAGCGTAGGCGCTGCCCCGCTCCTGGGCGATATAGCCCGAAAAAAGCACCAGCGCCGCCACCTGGGCGGTGTAGGCTTTGGTGGTGGCCACAGCAATCTCGGGCCCGGCCCAGGTGTAGAGCACATGGTCGGCCTCCCGGGCAATGGTGGAGCCCAGCACGTTCACGATCGCCAGGGTTTTCACCCCCTGGCGTTTGGCTTCCCTTAAGGCGGCGATGGAGTCCGCCGTCTCCCCGGACTGGCTCACCAGGATCACCAGGTGATCAGGTTGTAGGATCGGGTCGCTGTAGCGGAATTCGGAGGCGATCTCCACCGTCACAGGAATCCGCGCGCTCATCTCTATCAGGTTTTTGCCCAGGCGGCCCGCGTGGTAGGCGGATCCGCAGGCCACGATGTGGATGGTGTGCAGCGCCTTAAGCCACCCGCCCTCAAGCCCCAACTCGCTCAGGTCGATTCTGCCATCCTTGATCCTGGGCCGGATGGTCTCCTGAAGCGCTTGGGGCTGCTCCATAATCTCCTTCATCATGAAGTGCTCAAAGCCGCCCTTTTCAGCCGCGGACACGTCCCAGTCCACATGGAAGACTTTCTTGCCAATGGGCGCGCCGTAGGCGTCAAAGAAGCTGACCTCTGAGTCCGTCATCAGGGCGATCTCGCCGTCCTCCAGCAGGTACACATCCCGGGTGTGGCTTATGATGGCAGGGATATCGGACACCAGGTAGTTCTCGCCCTCCCCCCGGCCGATGATCAGCGGGCTGTCCTTGCGCAGGGCGGCGATAGCGCCCGGCTCGTCCAGGCTTAATACCCCCAGGGCGTAGGAGCCCTCCAGGTGGACAGCGGCGGCGGCCAGGGTTTCCACCAGGCTGCCCTGGTCATACTCCTGCATGAGGTTTGAGATGACCTCACTGTCGGTGTCGGAGTGGAAATGGTAGCCCCGGGAAATGAGCATTTCCTTCAGCTGCCTGAAGTTTTCGATAATGCCGTTGTGCACCACCGCGAAGCGCTCGTCATTTGACAGATGGGGGTGGGAGTTGCGGTCAGACGGCTCACCGTGGGTGGCCCAACGGGTGTGCCCGATGCCTACGTGCCCGGGGGTTTCCATGCCGCCGCTGGTGATGTCCATGAGGTGCTGAAGCCTTCCCCGTGCCTTGCGCACCTGGATGTGCCCGTCTTCTATTAAAGCGATGCCGGCAGAGTCATAGCCCCGGTATTCCAGCTTTTTGAGCGCTTCCAGAAGAACCGGCGCCGCCTGCCGGGGGCCTATGTAACCAGCGATTCCGCACATATAATTTCCTTTCACCTTTAGATTCAGCGGCTCATCCGCCCAGGGGGAATAATATAACCGCGGAGCGCCTCCAAAAACGCTCCGCGAAATGATTTTCGATATTGGAATTGTTTTTATTTGGTTGCGCGGCTGATGTGCTCCCGGATGGTTTTGCTGTTATCCGTAAGCGTAAGCATCATGGAAAATACCCTGGATTCGCCGGCTTTAAGGAGCACAAGGCTCCCGTCCTCCCGGGCGGCCGGGCGGCCCATGACGCCGGACGTAGTGGGCTCAAGCCCCAGGGCGTAGTCGCCCGCGCGCATGCACTTCCACTGGCACAGAAGGGGCAGGGCATTTGCGTCAAAGTGCAGCACCGCCGCCATGCCAAGATTCTCATTGTGCAGCATGGCGAAAGCCTCCTTGCCCGGATGGCGGGTGTGGAAGAAGCACTCCTCGGGCCGCTGGACGCCGGGGGCCTCGATGACGGCATGGTCCTTGTAGCCGGACTTGGCGATCTCATCCCGGGGGCTGACCAGGCCGGCGGTGGAGTACACCCTGGCGCCCTCGTCCAGCAGCGGGTAGCCGAAGTTCACGTGGTACACCAGCATCAGGGGCGTCTCATCAAAGCCCTGGTTTTCCACCGTGTCCTCAATCTCCAGGGCATCTGTTTCCGTATGGAGCCTCAGGACCCTTTTTAGCACCAGGTTTTCCTCAAACACCTGGGCCTGGCGCACCTGGCCTGTGATCTCGATCACGGCCTCGTCGCCGTCATATACCGTGCGCGCGGCGACCTTTCCGGCAGGGGTGTTGCTGAATGGGCCGTGCAGGCCCAGGGCCTGGCCCTTGTCCACCGCCGCGGCGCCGGCATAGGTGAGGCCGCAGGTGGTGAGCAGCCCAGCGTAAAACTGTTTGAGGAAGCCCCTGGCGCCCTCCTCCTGGTAGAGGAAGGGGGAGCGCAGCCCGGTTTTGGACTGGAAGGCGATGTTCTTTCCCTTGTAATAAAAACTGGGGATGTCAAGCCCCCGGTCGGCCAGCACCGTCAGGCGGGTGTTTTTCCCGTTGTCAAGGTCAAACGCGCGCATGCCCTTTTCGGGGCCGTCGTTAAAGGTGTAGTCCTTGAAGCCGTACAGGCTGTCAAGGTTGCCGGCTTTCCGGCGCAAATCATGTTCCTGGGATTTTTTCATAATGTCCTCCTTTGATTAACTTGTCTGATTCATAAAGGGATTGTACAATGGGGCGGTGACGGGCGCAAGCACGCGCCCAAATTTTATCGGGAGGTTACAGATGCGCGCGGTGATGTATGGAGCGGGCAATATCGGCCGGGGGTTTATCGGCCCCGTGTTCAGCCGGGGGGGCTACTTTGTCCGGTTCGTGGATGTGAACAAAGAGCTGGTGGACGCCCTGAATGCCCGGGGCAGCTACCCCTTAAGGGTAATCCGGGGTGAGGATCATGAGGATCAGCCGGTCACCAACTTCGAGGCTATCAACGGCCGGGACAGTGATAAAGTGGCTGAGGCGATAGCGGAGTGCAGCCTGATGGCCACGGCTGTGGGCGCCAAGATCCTGCCGTTCATCGCCCCTGTCATCGCCCAGGGCTTGAAAATCCGCTTTGCCAGGACCCAGAGGCCCCTTGACATCATCGTGTGCGAGAACCTCATGGACGCCAACCTGGTGCTGGCGGAACTGATCAAGGGGCATCTCAGCCCCGATGAGCGGGCGCTGTTTGACGCCCGGGTGGGCCTGGTTGAGGCCTCCATCGGCCGGATGGTGCCGGTGCAGACGGATGAAATGCGCGCCGGTGACCCCTTAAGGGTGTGTGTGGAGGAATACGATTCCCTGCCGGTGGACAGGGACGGCTTCAAAGGGGAGATTCCGGAGCTGCCGGGCCTTCATCCTTTCACGCCTTTTGATTACTACATCCGCCGCAAGCTCTTTGTGCATAACATGGGGCACGCCACCTGCGCCTACCTGGGCAGCTACACCGGGAAGACCTACATCGCCCAGGCCATCAGGGACGCGGACACCGCGCTGATCACGCAAAACGCGATGCTGGAGAGCATGGCGGCGCTCTTAAGGCGCTACCAGGTGCCCGCTGACGCCCTGCTAAACCACATCTATGACCTGCTGGGGCGCTTTGCCAACACCGGCCTTGGGGACACCTGCCAGCGGGTGGGCGCGGATATCCCCCGCAAAATGGCGCCGGAGGACCGGATGATCGGCTCAGCCCTCCTGTGCCTTCAGATGGGCGTGCGGCCCGACTATATCGCCCTGGGCGCGGCGCTGGCGCTGGCGCAGTACCTGAAGGAAGAGGGCCTGGCGCTGACGGAGCAGGAGGCGCTCAAGGCGCTGAAGGGCTTAAGCGGGCTTGCGCCGGAAGATCCGCTCACCGGGATCATCATGGGCTGCTTCCCGCTGGTTGCCTCAGGCGCCCCGGTGGCCGAACTCAGGCTTATGGCCTTTGAGAATAAAAGGAAATACCTGGGGCCGGTCGTGTGAAACCAAAAAAGGGCTTCGGCCCTTTTTTGTAGTACTGGTCTATTTCCCGCCCATCTCCCGGTAGAAGTCCATGGCCACACCAAAGGGCTTGACGCCCGAATTGGCGTCAGGCTCCCCCAGGGAGGCGGCGGCGGTCGCCGTGCCCAGGCGCAGGGCGTCCAGAAGCCCCATGCCCTCGTGTGCCCCGTAAAGGGTGCCCGAGCAGAAGGCGTCGCCGGCGCCCGTGGTGCCTTTGACAAAATTCTGGGGCAGCTTAAGGCAGGGCAGGGTGATGTATTCGCCCTTCCCGTCCAGGCCAAAGGAGCCTTCCGGCGCGTGGATCACCGCCCACCGGGCCACGCCCAGGGCCTTGAGCGCCTCAAGCGCCTTGGGCACCTTGCCCGCAATCAGCTTGCCGGATTCGTCCCTGAGGGGGATCCCCGTGGTCTTACCGGCTTCATATTCGTTGATCACGCAGTAGTCCGTGTACTTTAGCGCCGGGGGCACGATGTCCTTAAAGCGCTCGCTGGCCTCGCTCACCACGTCAATGGAGGTCAGCATCCCTTCTTTTTTGGCCCGGGCCAGCATCCGGGCCATCCGGGTGCCGTATTCCAGGTCCTGCGCGTCCAGGCCGTCCATCAGAAGGATATAACCCGCGTGGAGGATTTTGGCGTCAATGGCGTCCCACTTCACGTCCAGCCCGTCAAAAGCGGAGTTGGCCCCCCGGAACTGGAAGAAGGTGCGCTCCCGGGTGCTGGCGTCATTCATCACCAGGGTATAGGAGGTCTGCCCGGTGACCCGGATGTCCTCCGAATGGATGTTATCGTATTTTCCAAACTGCTCCAGGATGAAGCGCCCCTCCGGGTCATCCCCCAGGCAGCCCAGAATCCTGACAGGCAGCTTGCTGTCCAGCCGCGCAAGGTCGATCCCCACGCTGCAGGCAAGGCCCCCCACCGTCATGGTCTTGTTGTCCAGCACCGTCACCAACTGCCCCGGGCTGGGATACGCGGAAACCGGGTAACTGATGTCCACGATCAGGTTTCCCGCCACGCAGATGCCGCTTCTCGCCATGTCGCCTCCTGAGGCCTCCGGCAGGCGAAAAGCCCCGCCATTGGCCTTTGTTTTGATGTTCCCGGCTATCATAGCATATTTTTCGCGGGCTTGCCTGACGATTTTGCGGGGGGTGGAGGAATGGCGCGCCCCCTTGATTTCTCTGTTTTCCGCGTGCTATGATCGGGGCAATATTAGAACATGTGTTCTTGTTTGTTGCGCGGAACAGGAGGCCAGGAGAACATGAAGACACGCTTTGCCGAGAAAATTTATGTGGGCGTGCTGTCCCTCACCCACCCGGATGGCAGCATTGTCCCCCTTGAGCTGATATGGCCCGATGGCCGGAAGTGGGAAATTGACAAGGTGCTGGACGTGCGCCCGGGCGTTGCCAGGAAAGCGGGGGGCGAGGGGGTGCGCTTTCTCTGCCGGATCTCAGGGCATGAGCGCG
>JAQVQY010000130.1 GCA_028701335.1 Eubacteriales bacterium | reverse complement strand
AGTCGCTGTCCGCTTCCTTGAGCGGATACCGAATCCATTACAGTCAAAAGGACGGTATGTCCTACGAGAAAGAAGGGCAATGATGGAAGAAAAACTGTTCAATCTTCAAAGTGAGCCATGGATCAAGGTACTCAAGGAGGACAACAGCCAGGCGACGGTATCTTTGCTTGATGTGTTTCGGCACGCACACCAATTCAAAGGCTTATCGGGCGAAATGCCCGCCCAGGACATTGCCGTCCTCAGGTTCCTGCTGGCCATCCTGTACGCTGTTTTTGTCAGACAAGACGAAGAAGGGAGCACAAAGCTGCTCAAATCGGACGTGGATGCGGCTGACAGGTGGCGCACGCTATGGCAAAGAGGGTCCTTTCCGAATGAGGTGATAGAAAAGTATCTCCAAAGCTGGGGGGACCGTTTCTGGCTATTCCATCCGGAACATCCTTTCTTGCAAACGCCCGTCAGGGAGAATTCAGTCAGGGTCGATGCAGACACGGTGATCATGCCAACCAACAAACCTATTGGAGCACTTGTTGGGGACATCGCTGAAAGCAGCAACAAGATCCGCTTGTTCCTAAGCCGCAGAATCGACGCAGGCATTCCTTTTGACGAAGCGGCAAGATGGCTTTTATTTCTCAACGCGTTTGATACGGCGCCTGCGGGTGCACCGGGCGATCGCAAAACCGGTTGGCGGGTCAAGGGCTTTGGTACCGGTTGGTTAAGCAAACTTGGTTTAGTTTGGGTTACGGGCAACAACCTGTTTGAGACATTAATGCTGAACTTCCCGCTTCACTCTGAGTCGATCGTGTGGAATACCTGTGTCCCGGAATGGGAAAAGTCCGCCAAATTCGAACCGGCTACGTTAATGGATATGGCCCCGCCTTTCCCCTCGGATCTCTGCGCACTGTATACGATGCCGTTTCGTTCCATCCGGCTTATCAACGATGCGGATAATGCATTTGTCACAGGATACGATTTGTGGTCAGGCAAGGCTCTCAGCCCTGAGAATGCTTTCATGGAGCCCATGACGATCTGGAGAAAATCGAAGGAGGGCTATCTACCTAAACTGCATGATCCTTCAAGAAAAATGTGGCGTGACTTTTCGGCCATTCTGCCCGCAGGCGATCAAAACGAACACGTACCCGGCGTCATCAAATGGTTGGCGGACTTATCAGAAAATACAGATGTTGTTCTGCCGTCCCTGAAATTGAGCATCCTTGGCATCAGTTACACTAACAATACAGCATTCGAACATATCTTTTCAGACACGCTGATGGTTAACGCCAAGATGTTAGGCAAACTGGGCACCGCATGGCAACCACGTATCAATCAGATACTTCAGGAGACAAACAGGCTTGTTTATCTGTTGGTCGAGCTTGACCGCAACCTCAGAAAGGCCGCAGGAGATGGCGATGACGCGAGAAAGATCGAGAATGCTGTCGCGGGAGCGTTTTTTGCCCTGGATGAGCCCTTCAGGCTATGGCTCGAGAGTATCCAACCGGAAACGGATGACATGGATACGCGATGCAGTGCTTGGCTCTATCAAGCAAAGCGGATTATTCGGCAAATCGGTGAGGAAATGGCGTTGATGGCGGGTCCCGCTGCGATAGTCGGCAGGGTACTCCAGGAGGATGTCAACACCGAACGGAAGATTGCGAACCAAGTTTTCAGCAACATAGAGTCAGGTTACGATATCAGACTTCCCAAGGCAGGCGCAAATACCCAGAAGGCCCCCAAAAGATATACCTCGGCAGAGGCTATCAACCGATTTATGTACAAAACAGCGTAAACAAAAACTTTACCAACGAGAGGAGAAGAATGCAATTGGCACATCATGCGAAACTAGCAGCGGACTACGTGAACCAGCAAATCAGACAGTTGCGCGCGCAGGGGCAGGACAGCGCCGCCAAAGCATCCCTTGCCCGGCTGCGCCGGGGCATAGGGAAGGCTCCCGGCAGTATACCGGAACTATGGGAGGTAACACTAAAAGGTTTGCCGGAAGAACTGCTCAGCACGGACGGGGCGCCAACCAAAGGTGAATGGGCGGTCCACACTGCGTTGACCCTCTATTCCCTGCATCAACAGGGCCGAGACCTCCAGAATGACCCCATGCAGCAGAGTGATGCGCTGGGCACCGCCGTAGGCCGTCTTGTAAAGAAGGAAGACGAGGATCTGCCGCGCGTCAAGCGCCGCTTTGATGCCGCAGCCACAGCAGAAAGCTTGCCTGAATTTTCCCATCACCTCCGCGGGCTGGTTCAGTTACTGAAAGCAGAAGGAATAGGGATGGACTACACGAAGCTTGCTGAGGACTTGGTTTCGTTTCAGTTGCCTGAGTCACGTGACAAAGTACGCCTCCGTTGGGGACAAGACTTTTACCGCCAAGTAGGTAAGCTGCAAAGTCAACCGCAACCTGATGACAAAACACAGAAAGAGGAGAACTAAGAAATGAACAAAGACAGACTATATGTGGATATCCATGTACTGCAAACTGTGCCGCCCAGCTGCGTTAACCGTGACGATACCTGCAGTCCCAAGACAGCCGTTTATGGCGGCGTGACCCGCGCCAGGGTTTCCTCCCAAAGTTGGAAAAAAGCCATGCGCGATATGTTCCCCGACTTGTTTCCTGCCGAGGAACTCGGTTACCGCACAAAGAAGATCGTCTCACTTCTGGCAGAAGAACTCAGCAAGGCAGGGGTAGAAGGTGACCCGGTCAGTTCGGCAACAGCAATATTGACCGCAGCAGGTCTGAAGATCAAAAATGCTGACGTCGGGACCGATGCACTCTTTTTCATCAGCCGCGCTCAAGCGAAGGCAATGGCTGCTCTCGCCGTGCATAATCCTGGGCTGCTGGCAACGAACCCCACATCGCAAGCAATCAAAGAGCTCAAGTTCGCCCTGCAGCAAAACCCGGGCATAGACATCGCTTTATTCGGGCGCATGGTGGCTGATGATCCTTCTCTCAATACAGATGCCTGCGCACAGGTAGCGCACGCCATCTCAACCCATCGCGTCAGCAACGAATATGACTATTTTACCGCCGTGGATGACCTGGCGCCGGAGGACAACGCCGGGGCAGCCCATATCGGTACGGTGGAATTCAACTCCTCTACCTTGTACCGTTACGGCACTCTCGCGGTCCACGCGCTCAAGGCGCAGCTGGCAGAGGATACTGCGGCCGCCGTGCTGGGCTTTGTACGCGCTTTCATTACCAGCATGCCAACCGGAAAACAGAACACTTTCGCGAACCGCACGCTGCCGGATGCAGTGATGGTTGCCCTGCGGCAAGATCAACCCATTAACTTAGTCGGGGCGTTTGAGAGGCCAATCATCGCCGGCGATGAAGGTTATGTAACCCGCTCCTTAAAGGCCCTGTCTGCCCATGCACAGCGGCTCTATGGGGAGTATGCCGGCGCGCCTGCAAAGGCATTCATTATTGGCGAGGGTCTGAAGGATTTAGGAGAGGAACTGCCGTTTGGCAGCATGCTGGAAGCCATGAACGGGGCGCTGCATGACATGGGTGCTGTATGAGCACTCTGATGCTTCGGTTGGCTGCACCCCTGCAGGCCTGGGGCGTTGACAGCAAGTTCGACCGCCGCGATACGCAGCGCGAACCAACCAAAAGCGCTGTCATTGGTCTGGCGGCAGCCGCTCTGGGTTTATCCCGCAGCGACAGCAGGATCGCCGAGTTGGGCCGTACCCTCCGCTTCGGCGTTAGGGTGGAGAAGGAAGGGCTTTTGCTAAGGGACTATCAAACGGTAAAGGGGAAGAGCCCCTATGTCACCCAGCGGTACTATCTTTGCGACGCGGTGTTTCTTGCGGGACTGGAGGGCGACGATACGCTGGTGGACGAAATTGGGCAAGCCCTTACCCATCCCGTTTTTCCTCTCTTCTTGGGCAAGCGTTCCTGCCCGCCGGAAGGAAGGTTGTTCCTTGGCATCCGCAAAGGCAAAGCGCTGGAAGAAGCGCTTGAAAAGGAACCGCGGCTCATAGTGGCTGCGGAGCGCGCCATGCGCATCCAGATAGAGACACATGCAGGGCATCCCGGCACCTGGCTGCAAAGAGACGTTCCTATTTCATTCAACCAAAATCGCAGGGAGTACGGCTTTCGCAGTGTTCTCGAGACTCGGCTGCGTGTCGCTGGTTCAGATTCGTCTCGTGACAGTGCTGAGCCGACAACAGAACACGACGCGTACGCGGAAATGGAGGGGTGAAGGATGTATATGACCCGTATCGCTCTGGACCCCGACCGTCGTGAAACCATGCGGGCGATGGCGGAGCCCCAACTCATACATGGTGCAGTAGAAGCCGCCTACGAGGGCGACAGGGAACGCAGGCTTTGGCGCATCGACTGGATAGGAGACAAGTGCTGGCTGCTGATTGTCAGCCGCGAAAAGCCGTTCCTTCAGGAAATTCAGCGGCAGTTTGGATTTGCCGGTCAGCCGGGCGAGGGGCAAAGCAAAGATTATCAACCCTTTCTGGATAAGCTCGCTAATGGACAGTATTGGCGTTTTCGCCTTCGAGCCAACCC
>JAQVQY010000129.1 GCA_028701335.1 Eubacteriales bacterium | reverse complement strand
TCATGGAGAAAGAGTTCCTTTCGTTAGTGTTGTCGTAGCAGCAACAGTCTAACCGATCTGACCTCTTTCTCTTCTGCTAACTCCCCCTTTCCAGGCCGTTGTCCAATATGTATGGTACTCCTACAGTCACCAGGGGCAGGATGTTTGTGAAATCATTGACAAACAAGGCGCTCGGGGTGTATTATGATAAAGTTGCCTCTTGTGTGGGGTGCCATGGGCACTTTATGCGAGGCAGCGCAACAAGGACTATATATTCCCAAGGGTTGTGGGAATGTTATAGGAGGAAGCCTTTTAAAGCTTCCGAGCAAAAATCAGGAGGTGCTTCCATGCCCACGATCAACCAGTTGATCCGAAAGGGAAGGAAAAAAGTAGTCAACAAGTCCGATGCGCCTATCCTGCAGGGATGTCCGCAAAAGCGCGGCGTGTGCCTGTCTGTTAAGACCACCACGCCCAAGAAGCCCAATTCGGCTCTGCGCAAAATTGCCAGGATCCGCTTGACCAACCTGTATGAGGGCACTTGCTACATACCCGGTGTTGGCCATAACCTGCAGGAGCATAGTGTGGTATTGATCCGCGGAGGCCGCGTTCGCGACCTGCCCGGCGTGCGTTACCACATCATTCGCGGCGCACTGGATACGGCCGGCGTTGCCAAGCGCAACCAGAGCCGTTCACTGTACGGCGCAAAACGCCCCAAGAAGTAAGCCTGCTTGCCGGACGCGTCCGGGAAGCGCTTGCGTCCTTTAGCCGCCTTCCGCTTGGAACTGCGGGAGGAAGCGATGGCCCAGGCAGCTGACTCCGGAAGCCTTTGGCGGGGCGCCATGCTGGGATGCCCTGTGGCCGGTGCAAGACACACATTATAGGAGGGAAGTTATGCCCCGTCGTGGATTTATACCCAAGCGTGAGGTGCTGCCCGATCCCATCTACGGGACGGTAATTGTCACCAAGCTCATCAACCAGATTATGCTGGACGGCAAGCGCGGCGTCGCGCAGAATGTCTGCTATTCCGCCTTCAACATGGTGAAGGACAAGACCGGCAAAGAGCCGGGCGATGTCTTCCAGGAGGCGCTCAACAACATCCTTCCCCAGCTGGAGGTGAAAGCCCGCCGTGTGGGCGGAGCCACCTACCAGGTGCCCATCGAGATCCGGCCCGAGCGCCGGCAAACCCTGGCCCTCAGGTGGCTGGTGGAATTCAGCCGCAAGCGCGGTGAGAAGACCATGGCCGAACGCCTGGCCGGCGAGGTGATGGATGCAGCCAACAACACGGGCAACGCCGTCAAGCGCAAGGAAGAGATGCACCGGATGGCAGAAGCCAACAAGGCTTTCGCCCATTACCGCTGGTAATTCATTATTCATGAGGGCTTGGCCCTCTATTCTACGCTCAGCAAGGAGAACACGAGCACATGCCCAGAAGTCATCCGCTGGAGATGGTGCGCAACATCGGCATCATGGCACACATTGATGCCGGGAAAACCACCACCACCGAACGGATCCTGTACTACACCGGCCGGCTGCACCGCATGGGGGAAACCCATGAGGGCGGTGCCACCATGGACTGGATGGAGCAGGAGAAGGAACGTGGCATCACCATCACCTCCGCGGCCACCACAGCCATGTGGAAGGATTACAACATCAATATCATCGATACCCCAGGCCACGTGGACTTTACGGTTGAGGTGGAACGCTCCCTTAGGGTACTGGACGGCGCCGTCGCTGTTTTCTGCGCCAAAGGCGGGGTTGAGCCCCAGAGCGAAACGGTCTGGAAGCAGGCCAACAAATACAAGGTGCCCCGGTTGGCCTACATCAACAAGATGGACATCACCGGCGCTGATTTTTTCCGCGTGGTGGACATGATCAGCGACCGGCTTTCCGCCAACGCCGTGCCTATTCAGCTGCCCATTGGTAAAGAAGCCAATTTCAGAGGCATCATCGACCTGATTCGCATGAAGGCGGAAGTGTACTACGACGACGATGGCATGGATGTCAAGGAAGAGGAAATCCCTGAGGAACTGCGCGCCATCTCTAACGAATACCGCGTGAAACTGCTTGACGCGGTGGTGGGCTCTGATGAAGGGCTGATGGAGAAGTACTTCTCCGGTGAGGAGATCACCGAGGAGGACCTGAACACCGCCATCCGCAAGGCCACCGTGGCCGGCGAAATGACCCCGGCGCTCTGTGGCACCTCATACCGCAACAAGGGGGTCCAGCCGCTGCTGGATGCCATATGTGCGTATATGCCCTCGCCGCTTGACATCCCATCCATCAAAGGCACTGATCCAAAAACCGGAGCGATGGTCGAGCGCCATCCGGATGACGAAGAGCCCTTCGCGGCCCTGGCGTTTAAGATCGCGGTAGATCCCTTTGTGGGCAAATTGGCGTTCTTCCGGGTGTACTCTGGCTCTGTTTCCGCCAATACGTACACCTACAACTCCTCCAAGGGCAAGCGGGAGCGATTCAGCCGCATTCTGCGCATGCACTCCAATCACCGTGAGGATGTGGACACCGTCTACACCGGCGATATCGCCGCGGCGGTGGGGCTTAAGGAAACCGTCACCGGCGATACGCTGTGTGATGACAAAGCGCCCATCGTCCTTGAGAAACTTGAGTTCCCGGACCCGGTCATCCGTGTAGCCATTGAGCCCAGGACCAAGGCTGGGCAGGAGAAGCTGTCTTACGCCCTCACCCGCCTGGCGGAGGAGGATCCGACGTTCAAGACCTATACCGACCATGATACCGGGCAGACCATCATCGCCGGTATGGGTGAACTCCACCTGGAGATTATCGTGGACCGGATGATGCGGGAATTCCGAGTTGAAGCTACGGTGGGCAAACCTCAGGTGGCCTACCGCGAAACCATCAGGAAAGCGGCCCGGGGCGAAGGGCGCCACATCAAGCAGACAGGCGGCCACGGCCAGTACGGCCACGCGGTCATCGAGATAATGCCTGCCGAACCCGGCGAGGGTTATAGCTTTGAAAGCCGTATTGTGGGCGGTGTGATCCCCCGGGAGTTCATCGCTCCCATCGACGCCGGCATCCAGGAAGCGGCCCAGTCGGGCATCCTGGCGGGCTACGAGGTGGTTGACTTCAAGGTAGCGCTGGTTGACGGCTCCTACCATGATGTAGACTCCTCTGAAATGGCCTTCAAAATTGCCGGTTCCCTGGCGTTTAAGGACGCCATGAAGAAAGCGGACAGCGTACTGCTGGAACCCACGATGAAAGTGGAGGTCATTGTGCCCGACCAATATATGGGTGACGTGATCGGCGACCTTTCCAGCCGCCGCGGCCGGATTGAGACCTATGAAGCCCGCATGGGCGATCAGGTCATCCATTCCTATGTGCCCCTGAGCGAGATGTTCGGCTATGCCACCAACCTGCGCAGCCGTACCCAGGGCCGGGGTATGTTCACGATGGAGTTCGACCATTACGAGGAAGTGCCCAAGAGCATTGCCGAGAAGATTATCGGCCACTGAGAATAATGAATGATCGCATGAGCGATCCAAGGAGGAAGACCCATGGCAAAGCAAAAGTTTGAGCGGACCAAGCCGCACGTGAACATCGGGACGATCGGTCACGTGGACCACGGCAAGACGACGCTGACAGCGGCGATCACGATGGTGCTGGCCAAGGCCGGTCACGCCCAGGCGATGGCCTATGACCAGATTGACAAAGCGCCCGAGGAGAAGGCCCGCGGAATCACGATCAACACCTCCCACGTGGAGTATGAGACGGATAACCGCCACTACGCCCATGTGGACTGCCCCGGGCACGCTGACTATGTGAAGAACATGATCACCGGCGCCGCGCAGATGGACGGCGCGATCCTGCTGGTATCAGCGCCCGACGGCCCCATGCCCCAGACCCGTGAGCATATCCTCCTGGCCCGCCAGGTGGGCGTGCCCTCCATCGTGGTATTCATGAACAAGACAGATCTGATGGACGACGAGGAGTTGCTGGAGCTGGTGGAGATGGAAGTCCGCGACCTGCTCAACGCCTACAATTTCCCGGGAGATGACACGCCCATCATCAAGGGCTCTGCGCTCAAGGCGCTTGAGTACATGATCAAGGACGGCTCCGACCCCAAGAACGCGCCGGAGACCCAGTGCATCAACGAGCTGATGGAAGCAGTGGACACATTTATCCCCACGCCCGCGCGCGCGGTGGATCGTCCCTTCCTGATGCCGGTGGAAGACGTCTTCTCCATCACCGGCCGCGGCACTGTGGCCACCGGCCGTGTTGAGCGGGGTGAGGTGAAGGTGTCTGACAACGTGGAGATCGTAGGCCTAACCGAGAAGCCCCGCACAGTGGTGGTGACCGGCGTTGAGATGTTCCACAAGCTGCTGGACAAGGCGGAGGCGGGGGACAACATCGGCGCCCTGCTGCGCGGCGTGCAGCGCAATGAGATTGAGCGCGGCCAGGTGCTGGCCAAGCCCGGCTCCATCAAGCCGCACACGCACTTTTTCAGCGAAGTGTACGTATTGACCAAGGACGAGGGCGGGCGCCACACGCCGTTCTTCAACGGGTACCGGCCGCAGTTTTTCTTC
>JAQVQY010000039.1 GCA_028701335.1 Eubacteriales bacterium | reverse complement strand
ATAAACCCCTTTGTTTCTTGCCCTATTATATCACATTTCGTCTTGTTTCCCTTGATTATTCCTTGCTTTCCTGCCGCTCAATGGCAAAGTCCCAGCCGCTCGGGGCTGGGACTTTGTCTACAGTCTGGCGGCGCCCGGACTCAACCGGGCGCCGTTTTTCACGGTAATGTCACGGATCAGTTTCTCATGCGTTATCCAATAATTTTCCGGGAGAAATCTTGCATGCATATTCACATTGCTGATTATATGATATTATTCGCCCATGATTGGTTATGCGTGCCTTGCACTTGGTGTGCCCGGCAGCGGTATGAAAACCACAATCCTGAAGCACGCAACGCAGGAGCGGCTGTACGCGCTTATCAGCCAGAACCTGGCTGCGCTTGAAGTGCTGATCGATTACAACATCAAAAACGGCATCAGGCTCTTTCGCATATCCTCTGATCTGGTACCTTTCGGCTCCTCTGCGGCAAAGAGCCTGCCCTGGCGCGACCAGTTTGCTGAGGCGCTTTGGCGAATTGGCGGCAAGATACGCTCCTCTGGCATGCGCGTGTCCATGCATCCCGGCCAGTATACTGTCTTAAACGCGCTTGACCCGGTGGTCGCCAAATCCGCTGAACTTGACCTGGACTACCACTGCCAGGTGCTTGACGCCATGGGGCTTGGCCCTGAGCACAAGCTCATCCTGCACCTGGGCGGCGCGTACGGCGACAGGGAGGCGTCCAAAGCGCGATTTATATCGCGCTGGCGGGACCTGAGCCCCGCGGTCCAAAGCCGCCTGGCCATAGAGAACGATGACCGGGTCTTTACCATCCGTGATGCGCTGGATGTTTCCTGGAAGACGGGTATCCCCGTGGTCTATGACAACCTGCACAACGCCGTCAACCCCGCCGATCCCGGAAAGACAGACCTGGACTGGATCCGCGAATCGTCAATCACCTGGCAGGGCAGGAACGGGAGGCAGAAGATCCATTACTCCCAGCAGGATCCGGGCAAGCGCCCGGGCGCCCATTCGGCCACCGTCCGCATCGGGCCTTTCCTCAGATTTCAGGAAGCGCTGGAGGGCACGGATATCATGCTGGAGGTCAAGGACAAAAACCTGTCAGCCATCAAGTGCATCAACTGTACCTCAAACCAGGGCATCGCCGCCCTGGAGGCGGAATGGGGCCGCTACAAGTACGCGGTATTGGAGCGGGATCCGAATATCTACCAGGCCATACGGCAACTGTTAAAAGACAAAGCCAAGTATCCGGCCCTTGAAATGTACCAGCTGATTGAGGAAGCCCTGGCCAAAGAACCGACGCACGGCAGTGCGGTCAACGCGGCGCAGCATGTCTGGGGTTACTTCAAGGACCGTGCTGATACGGCGGAGAAACGGCGCTGGGAAACTGCCATGCGCCGGTACAGGGAGGGGTCAGTCACCCTGCTTTCACTAAAAAGCGCCCTGCAGAAGCTGTCCATCAAATACAAGGAGAACTACCTGAATGGCGGTTATTATTTCGTCTTGTGAAGGAGTTGCCTTATGGACTATGACGTGATCGTGATCGGCGGGGGGCTTTCTGGGCTGACTGCCGCCAGCCTCCTGGCCAAACGGGGCTTGAAAACCGCTGTGATCGACCGCAACCATTCCCCTGGCGGATCCTGTGGCGTCTTTAAGCGGGGGGATGTGACCTTTGACACCGGAGCCGCCATGCTCTACGGTTTTGGGGAGCAGGGGTTCAATGCCCACCGCTACGTTTTCAACGCCCTGGAAGAACCCATTGACATGATCCGCCATGACATGCTCTACCGGGTGAATTTTGGAGACAAGCGGATTCCGTTTTGGCTGGATGTCCCTCGTTTCGCGGACGAACTGGCCGGCTGCTTTCCGGATGAGGCGGACAGCATCCATCGTTTTTACCGCGATATGAGCCTGATGTATAAGCATGTCATGGTGGAGTCCCCAAACTACACAACGCCTGACGAAACCGGCCTCCGTCCTGCTGTGAGGAATTTCCTCAGGCATCCCATTTCCTACCTCAGATTCTTGAGTTATCTCAACAAGAGCGCTGAAAGCCTGCTCAGGCGTTATTTCAAAAACCCTGAAATCTTCAGCTTCTTCGACAAGCTGACCTCCACCTACTGCTACGCAACCGTCGCTGAGGCGCCCGCGATCCTGGCAGCGGTGATGTTTATCGACAACCACGTGGGCGGAAGCTTCTATCCCGCCGGTTCAACGCTTTTTCTGCCGGGCAAACTGGAGAAAGCCATCGAAGAGCATGGCGGAGACATGATACTGGGCCGGGAAGCGGCAGCTGTTCTCTTTGAGGACGGCAAACCCTCCGGCGTGCGTCTGGATGACGGAAACGAACTGCGGGCGGAAAACCTGATCTACTCCGGAACCGTCTGGAATCTCTATGGCAAGCTGGTTGATCCGCGCTTCAGCCGTAAGGGCCGGCGAGCATGGGCCGGCAGGCAGGTCCCAACCTATCCCAGCGTGGTGCTCTATTCCGTGGTGGACCGGGGTGTAATCCCGGAGGGCACCCAGCCCATTGAGATGCTCATCGGCAACCCGGAAGCGCTGGACGAGAGCGAAGTAACCGCTTACATCTTAAGCATTGACGACCGCACCCTCTGCGCGGATGATGAGCACACCGTCACCGCGATTGGACCCACATTCCGGCAATGGCCGGCGAGGAGTTCAGGTGAATATCCGAAGGTGAAAGCCCAGGAGGAAGAACGCCTGATCTCTGTCCTGGAAAAGCGTTTCCCCGGCTTCCGCCAGGGCCTGCGTTTTCATGAGTTAGCCACGCCGCGCACCATTGAGCGCTACACCCTTAAAAACGGCGGAGCCGTAGCCGGGCCAAAGCAGATGCTGGGCCAGCATATGTTCAGGCGGCTCCATACCCGGACGGAATGGGACAACCTCTTCTGCTGCGGGGAATCAACCGTGATGGGAACGGGGACGCCCACCGTGACTACGGAAGGTTTGTCAGCGGCCAACGCCCTGCTGAAGAAAATGGGCAAGGAAACCTATGTCTACCGGGCAGGCATGAAGAATTGGGTGCGCCTGGTTGAAAAACCCTATACCCGGGATCAGCTCTATGACACATCCTCCAAGGCGCAGCAGGCTGTGATGCGCCAGGCCCTGCGCTGCCGCCTGTGCGAAAAGCCGGCATGCGCCAGAACAGATGAAATGGATGTGAGAGGGATCATGCGGCGCGTGGCCGTCGGCAATTTCGCCGGGGCCCGAAAACGCTGGAAGGAAATGCCGTTTGCTGACATGGCCAGGCTGGAGGCGTTTGAATCGGCCTGCATTTTGGGGCGGGCAGGAAAGCCTGTGGCCATCCGTGAAGTCATCAGATTCCTGGAGGGTATGGGCGTATGAGCCCCTATGACGCGGTGGTGGCCGGCAGCGCCCTGGCCGGGCTGACCCGTGCCTTCCTGTCAACAAAGGTGCTGCTCCACACCCTCACGTCCAACTTGCCCTGCATCATCGCCCGGCGCGATAATCGCCCCCGCGCAGGAAAAATGCTTGTTAAGATGAAAACTATATAGTAATCAAGATAAGGAGACGCCAACATGAAGAAAACAACAAAAGCCTGGATTAACCTGGTCACACTGGCAGTCACCCTGGCTATCAACACCCTGGGGGCAACCGGAGTCATCAACGGCCTGAGCCAGAAGGAGGTTTCAGACCGTTTCCCAACGCTTATCACACCCGGCCCTTCCACCTTCAGCATATGGGGGGTCATCTATGGGCTGCTCATCCTGGGCGCCATTGTGCTGATTGTTAAGAATAACGATGCCTATTATGGCCGGATCCAGGATGGGACCGGGCCCTTGTTCTGGGTGTCCTGCGCCCTGAACATCGCGTGGATTGTTACCTTTTCCTATTTGCTGTTTGAATTGTCTGTCCTGTTCATTCTGGCGCTCACTGTCACCCTGGCGCTTATCTGCAAACGCCTCCTGGCGCTCAACGGCCATAGGCGCTGGCTTTTCCCCATCGCGTTTGGCTTGTACACCGGCTGGCTTTTTATCGCTTCAGTGGTAAACGTTTCAGCGATGTTGGTGAAACTCGGGTGGAACGGCTTTGGCCTATCCCAGGAAACGTGGGCCGCCGTCATCCTCGCGGGCGCTGCGGCGCTGGTGGTCCTGGTCATGATGAGCCTTCGAAACGCGGCATTCCCGCTGCCTGTTGCCTGGGCATATCTCGGGATCTATATGAATCCTGCCTCGCCTGACGGCTTGCTCACCTTGAACGGCACGGCGCGAACCTTCAGCCTCATTGGCATCATCGTCCTGCTTGCCGCGGCAGCGGTCCGGTTTTACATGAACCGTTTCTCTGTTTTGCCTTTATACACATCCGAACCGCTTCACTCCGGGAAGAAGTAAGGAGCGGATACCCTCAGGATGAACTGAAAACGCCGGTTGGAAGCCGGCGTTTGATTATCAGGGTATGCGTTCATTATTCGGACATCAGGCGCTTTTCCCCGCTGATTGCCTTTAGCGGCGCGATGTCCTGGGTGGTTTCCACCACGCCCAGGTACTCACCCCGGGCTCCCCTTAAGGCGAAGTAGCGGATGTGGATCAGGCGCCCGCCCATCCCAATCCAGAAGTCCTCGTGATCCTTGCGGCCGGACTTGAAATCATTCACGATTTTCTCCACGATATGCACGCTGGCCGGGGGATGGCAGTTGCTCACGTCCCGCCCCAGCACACTCAGCGTGCGGGGGAAGGCCCGGTCTTTGGTCTGGGAGAAGAAGCGCACCTTGTCGTCCTTGTCCACAAAGGTGATGTCAAGGGGCAGGGTATTAAAGAGAGCGGCCAGTTCCTCAGCCATGAAGCTGCCGGTGGGCAGGATGACCTTGCCCGCCTGGGCCAAACCTGCTTGCCCGCCATTTGGGCTGTCCCCGCCCTCATTGCCCCGCCAAACCGGGGGAGGATTGATGAGGAAATAGCCGAACTCCGGCGCGTCATCCGCTACCTGGCGCCATTCGTCCAGGGTCAGCTTCTCCATCAGCAGGGGCAGGAGGATATTCTCCTCCTTAAACGCCATGTCCTCCAGGCGCCGGAGCACGTGTACCAGCGCCTGGCTGTCCCCCGCGTCCAGGTCGGATAAGCCCTGCTTTAATTCCTGGCGGATCTCATCATCCACGCCCCACATCACCTTGGGCGGGCCCTGGACGCCGTATTTCTCCAGGTAGGGAAACAGCAGGTTTTCCTTGATTTTATAGTGGCTGTCAATGCCCAAAAGCTTGGCCGACTCTTGCTTAAGGGCGTCGGTCACGCCGCCTGCCTGTAGCCGCTCCCGCAGGCTGTTGATTAAGCTTTCCAGCGCTTTGTTTTGGGCCCTCAGGGTATGCACGGGGTGCCCGGGCTGGCTCTCATGCCCCGCGGAGTCCGGGGTGTCACAGATGGAGCCCTTGAACACCTCGGCGTGCACGTCGCAAAGCCGCTGCACTTCCTCAACGGGCATCCCCTCGCTGATCAGGGCGTCCTCGGCCGCCGAAATCTCCTCGGCTGACACATCCCCAAAGTGGAGATTGAACTCCGCCTGCACATCCTCCCGGGTGTGGCCCTCATGCAGCCGCTTGATGATCTCTTTGAGCTTTTCCTTCCGGAATGACTGGGTTCCCTCCGGGCGCTTCTCCCGGTTGTTGATGTCCTGGCTCATACTTTCCTCCCGCGTGTTTTCTTAAGGATAGTGTACCCCTGAAAATCAAAGGGGGCTGTTGCAATTGCAACAGCCCCCTTACAAAATCTCACTTGTGCCGGGTGGTCCTGCGCCTTCTCATGGGCTGCGGCTGCTTCTTCTCAATGGGCGCGTCGCCCCTTAGGGAAAAGAGCTGGTCGCGCAGCCTGGCGGCCTGCTCAAAGTCCAGGTTGCGGGCCGCGGAGAGCATCCGGTCCTCAAGGGACAGGCTCATGGCGGCCTTCTCCTCAGGCGAGAGTGCGCGCACGCGCACATCCTGCTCGGCCTGCTCGGAGATGGCGATCAGGTCCCTGACGGCGTTGTTGATGGTTTCCGGCGTGATGCCGTTCTCCTGGTTATACCTTTCCTGGATGGCGCGGCGGCGGTTGGTCTCGGCAATGGCGCGCATCATGGAGTCGGTGGGCTGGTCAGCGTACATGATGACCCGGCCTTCGGTGTTCCGCGCGGCGCGTCCCACAGTCTGCACCAAACTGGTCTCGGACCGGAGAAAACCCTCCTTATCCGCGTCCAGAATGGCCACCAGCGCCACTTCCGGTAGATCCAGCCCTTCTCTTAGGAGGTTGATCCCCACCAGCACATCATACGCGCCCAGGCGCAGATCCCGCAGCAGCGCCAT
This sequence comes from Eubacteriales bacterium, assembly GCA_028701335.1. Classification (GTDB taxonomy): domain Bacteria; phylum Bacillota; class Clostridia; order Christensenellales; family Aristaeellaceae; genus UBA6115. Next base: position 11,831 of record JAQVQY010000039.1, on the reverse strand, counting down.
GCGTTCCATGGTTTTGATATCCGAGTGCAGGTACCTGACCCGCATCCCCATCTCCAGCAGGAACTCGCTGAGCCTCTCGGCCATGGCCTTGGTAAGCGTGGTCACCAGCACGCGGAAGCCCTTGTCTACCGTGTCCTTGATTTCCCCGATCAGGTCGTCCACCTGGCCGGTGGCGGGGCGCACGGCGATGCGGGGGTCAAGCAGCCCCGTGGGCCGGATGATCTGCTCCACCGTCTGCTGGCTGTTTTCCTTTTCAAAGGGCCCGGGCGTGGCGGAGGTAAAGATCACCTGGCGGATGCGCTCCCCGAATTCGTCAAAAGTCAGCGGCCGGTTGTCCAGCGCCGAGGGCAGGCGGAATCCAAAGTCCACCAGCGCCAGCTTGCGCGCCCGGTCCCCGTTGTACATGCCCCTGATCTGGGGCACCGTCACGTGGGACTCGTCAATAAAGCACAGGAAATCATCCGGGAAATAGTCCAGCAGCGTGTAGGGCGGTTCCCCCGGCCGGCGGCCGTCAAAGTAGCGGCTGTAGTTCTCAATGCCGGTCACAAAGCCCAGTTCCCTGAGCATCTCAATGTCATAGCGCGTGCGCTGGGCGATGCGCTGGGCCTCAAGCAGCCGGCCCTCGCCTTCAAAGTATTTGACCCGCTCCTCCAGGTCCCTTTCCATCTGAACGATGCCGCGCTCCAGGCCCTCCCGGCTGGTGGCGTAGTGGGTGGCGGGGTAGAGCGCGGCGTGGTTCAATTGCCGGATAGCCCGCCCCGTGGTGACGTCGGTTTCCGAGATACGCTCGATTTGGTCACCGAAGAACTCCACCCGCAGGGCGTTGTCGTGTTCATTCACGGGGATGATTTCCACCACATCCCCCCGCACCCGGAACATGCCCCGGGCGAACGCCAGGTCATTGCGGTCATACTGGATGCCCACCAGCTGGCGGGAGAGGCCCTCAGGCGTCAAAACCATGCCTGGGCGCAGGGAGAGCATCTGCCCCAGGTATTCCTGAGGGTCGCCCATGGCGTAGATGCAGGACACCGAGGCCACGATGACCACGTCTGTGCGCTCCTTGAGCGCCGCCGTGGCGCTGTGGCGCAGGCGGTCGATCTCATCGTTGATGGCGGAGTCCTTCTCGATATAGGTATCGCTGGAGGCGATATAGGCCTCCGGCTGGTAATAGTCATAGTAGCTGACGAAATATTCCACCGCGCTGTCCGGGAAAAAGGCGCGGAACTCCGCGCACAGCTGCGCCGCCAGCGTCTTGTTATGGGCGATGACCAGGGTGGGCTTCTGGATCTTCTCAATGACGGCGGCCATGGTGTAGGTCTTGCCGGAGCCGGTGACGCCAAGCAGCGTCTGCGCCCGCAGGCCTTCCCGCACCCCTTGGGCCAGCGCCTCAATGGCCTGGGGCTGGTCGCCACGGGCGTCAAAAGGGGCTTTCAAGACAAAGCGGTTCATTTGTTTGGTTTGACCTCCAGCGGTGCCGCTTCAGGGCGATCTTTCAGAAATGCGATGATTTTCAAGGCAAATTCCGCCTCGCGGCACGCTTATATCCTATCAGCATCTATACCCTTCCACAAGAAGCCGGGCGCACAAGATCCGTCCGGTTGTCCCTGTGGCGCGTCCATGCTATTATCTTCGCATCTGGCGCTCTATCACGGAGGCTATCATGTTAAACAAGTCCGGCGTTCTGCCCCTTGCCATCACCGGCGTCTTTATCGCCCTGTGCGTGGTGCTGCCCCTGGCCTTCCACGCCATCCCCAACGCGGGGAGTATTTTCAGCCCCATGCACATTCCCGTACTGCTCTGCGGGCTCATCTGCGGCTGGCCGTATGGCCTGGCCTGCGGCGTCCTGGGCCCCGTGCTGGCAAGCCTCATCACCGGCATGCCGCCCCAGGCCTTCCTGCTTCCCATGGTGGTGGAGCTGGCCGTCTATGGCCTGGTCACCGGGCTAATGATACGCCTGGTGCGCACGGGCAGCGCTTATAAAGACCTGTACATCAGCCTGGTCTCCGCCATGCTCCTGGGACGGGTGGTCGCGGGCCTGGCCCGGGGGCTGATCTTCGCCCCAGGGCAACTCACCATCGCGGCCTGGGCCAGCGGCTACTTCGTCACCAGCCTGCCCGGCATCGCCATCCATTTGGCGCTGATCCCGGCTCTGGTCTTTGCCCTCATGAAAGCCCGGCTGATCCCGGCGCGCTACCCGGGGAGGGCCTAAACCATGCCAGTCGGTGTATTCAGGGAACATCTAATGGAGCAGGCGCAAAGGCACCCGGTTCTTGGGCCGCGGGATGCCCTGAAGCTCTGCTTCCAGGCCGCTTATGGCCCTGAGCATCACCTGGGGGACGAGGGGGAGCCAAAGCCTGGCTGCTTGAGGAATCGGCGGCCGTCACCGCGGCGCCGGGGCTCCTGTGGGAGCCGATCAGCCACCGCTATGCCCGGGTGAACCTGGCCCCGTTTAAGCACAAGGGCCTGTCTCCCGATAGCCTCTGGCAGGCATTTTGTAAAAGCGCCCGCGCGCCCAAGGACGCCGGCGCCAACTCGCTTTATGAGGCGTATCTGGATATCGTGGGAGAAGCCGCGCGCCTTTTTTCCCTGCCCTTTGGAGGGGATGCCTGGCAGAAGGAACTGGCGGCGTACCTGGCCCGTGGCGGCGGACCGATTGGCCACAGCCCGGGTTACCGCCAGGCGGAGCAGCCCCGCTACCGGGTGGTCCTTCTTGATTATCTGGAGGATTTAACCTCTGGCACCTGAACAGCTGGGTATAATACCGAAACGGGCGCTGACCCAAAAAGGAGTTGCTTTTATGGCCTGGATACAAGAGAACTTCCTGTCCCTGCTGATAGGGATTGGCTTGATATTTTTTCTGGCAGTGACCGTCGCCCTTACCTCCCGGGGAAGCAGGAGCTTCTGCGGCTGCGGACAAAACAGTGAAGGCGGCTGCGCCTGCGCGCAAAAGCACATGGACAGCCTCAGGGAAGAATAGACCCTGTCCCGCCTATCCATCAATGATGCGCCCGCTGGCTTATGCCAGCGGGCAAAAGTTACCTATTCGTTTGTCAGACCGTCTGTTGCCGTCTTTCTGGCTTCGCCCGGGAACAATCACCATCTCCCACCAGGGGAATTGGCTGCCCGGGTCAGGGACGATGGCATCGGTTAGGTTCGCTAGTCGGTGTAGCCATCAAAGGTCGCTGTCCGGCGCTTGCCGAAAGTGTTACAGATTGCTTGCCTCAGCAGGGCGGGCGAAGCAGACAACAAAGGGTATGTTTTCCATCTTATTCAGTATACCGCCCTCCTTCTGAGCCGATTATTTCCGTTTCCTTGGCTCGGCTTAAGCCTATCATACCCGTTCAAGCCTGTCAATAACGGAACATATAAAACCCAATTGTGTATCCCGTCCGCGATTTAATTACTTTTCCGCCGAAAATTGCCGGTTTTCTTGACAGTTCCTCTCCGGCGGCTTTATGCTCCTGCCAGACTGGAGGGATAACCATGAAACGCGGCAAAGAAATAATCAGGGAGCTTTTACCAGAGCCTAGGAAGCGCGGGCTTTTTTATCTCTATTCCTCCCTGGCGCTGGCTGTGATTATCATGGCGTGGATGTTTTCGGCCCTCCCCCCGGGCGTCTCCCGGGCCCAGAGCGGCTGGCTCACCGCTTTAGCCCGCAGGCTGCTGGGAACTGAGGTGAGCGAACTGCTGCTACGCAAGCTGGCGCATTTCACCGAATACCTGCTGCTGGGTGTGTTAATGGGCCTGGCAATTAAACAGCTGGGCTGGCGGAAGCGCCTGGCCCTTGCTGCCCTGGCGCTGGCGCTTCCGGTCGCGGTCATCGATGAAACCATCCAGTTTTTCTCCGGCCGCGGGCCCTCGATTGTTGATGTATGGATTGACATGGCCGGTGCCGCGGCGGGCCTGATGGTGTCCTGGGCATTTTTAGGCAGGCGCCCAAAAAAGCGCGGCGCGGCTACATGAGCTTATTCCGCCTGAACACGATCACCAGGCCCGCGATAACCGCCGCAAACACCCCTGGCAGCGCCGGGTAGGCCCAGGGAATGGACAGCTCCGGCATATGCACAAAATTCATGCCGTACCGCCCCACGATCAGGGTGAGGGGCATGAAGAGGGCAGTGATGACGGTGAGGATCCTCATCACCCGGTTGAGGTTAAGGTTGTTGATCACTTTGACCTGCCCCCCAATCCATGTACCAGTGCCAAAGTTGGTTGAGATATAATCAACAAAACGAAGGAGCTGGAAGAAATCGCAAGGAAACAGTATGGAGTCGGGCAGACCATAGTGAAGCTTCGGGCGATTGAGATTCTGTGCGATCAAGGCAACACAATAGCGGAGGCAGCGCATCAGGCCGGTATCACAGAGCAGACCTATTACAGGTGGCGCAAGGAATACGGCGGAATGAACAGCGCAGACGCCAGGCGGATGAAGGAACTGGAGAAGGAAAACGCCCGGTTGAAGAGGCTGGTCGCTGAGCTGAGCCTGGACAACGCGATTCTCAAGGACGTGAACGCAAAAACATCTAAGCCCGGCCAAGCGGAAGGCAGCCGTCCCCTATGTGCTGGAACATCATCCAGTCGCAGAGAGGCGGGGTTGCCGGGTGTTGAGAGTGAACCGAACTGCCTGGCGATACGAGGCTGTCCGATTGCCGGACGAGGATGAAGTGCGCACTGATATCATCGACAAAGCGGCAAACTATGGCCGTGTGGGATATCGGATGGTGACGCACATGATGCGCAACGAGGGCCAAAGGATCAATCATAAACGGGTGGTAAGGATCTGGCGGGAAGAAGGCCTGATACTTCCGCACAAACAACCAAAGAAGCGGCGTTTGTTCCTGAATGACGGCAGCTGCGCGCGGCTGAGGCCGGAATATAAGAATCATGTATGGAGCTATGATTTTATAGAAGACAGAACGATGGATGGGCGAAAGATCAGATTTCTGAACATCATTGACGAGTACACAAGGGAGTGCCTGGCCCGTATTCCCCGGCGCTCATGGAAAGGAACGGACGTCATGGGGACACTGGCGGACATCATGCTGCAAAGAGGCTGTCCGGAGTACATCCGCAGTGACAATGGACCTGAATTCATTGCGAAATGCCAGCGGGAGCGGCTTTCCAGCCTGGGCGTTATCGCCACCTGCATCAAACCGGCAGCCCCTGGGAGAATGGATACTGTGAAAGCCTCAACAGCCGGATGCGGGATGGGTTTCTGAGCGGGGAATTATATGGCAATCTGTATGAAGCGCAAGTCTTGGCAAACCAGTGGAGAAGTTACTACAACGGTATTCGGCCGCACAGTAGTCTGGGCGGTAGGCCTCCGGCACCGCAAAGCGTCCTTCTGACGGCTTGATGGAGTGGAACACATGCCGTCTCGCCGTTCAAGGGTGGCGAACCTGCGGTTCACCATGAACGCGCTGCGCGTGCCCTTGAGCGCCTCGCCGGCATGTGTTACGATGCAGTCAAGCCTAAGAAGGAATGCTTCTACCGATGAACGGTCTTTACTAACTCACCAACTGCTACAAAGACTGGGGGCAGACCACGGGCTTCGGTAAACTACCGTACTAAACTTACTGATTACAACACATATGGTTCCGATACCCTGGATTCCCTCTTTCTATAAATTTCTCGATAAGTTCTTCTTTATTATCATTCATGTTGCCTTTTGTGCCAGCGGCCCAGTCATGCCCTTTACCATTGGGAAGTCCATCTTGTCCTTCCCCGGGCAGTTTTTTGTCGTCCTGAGCAAGCGCAACGGTTGAGATGGAAAGGATGATCAGCAACGCCAGGAAACCGGATAAAAGCCGTTTCATACTGTTCTGATACCTCCTATTCGGCAGAACTAAGTTTGCGTGTTGCTACAGCGTTCGCAGCAATCACCAAAACTTGCATTATATTATACCCTTGCACAGCCTTATCAATAACTGCACATCACAAATTCCAGGATTATCTGTCCGGTGCGCTGGCAGTCGGGGGGATAGATGCCATATAGCCGACTGCAGAGGAAACACATTGGAACATCCTCTTGGCACATTGGTTTTCCGCCTATCGAAGTTCAATCTATTTGGGAAAATCACTCCTGCAAAAGATATGCAGCTTTCTCACGGGGATTGTTTTTGTATTTTTTCTGATTTTTGCATTTACAACTGTGAATCAGAGTGATGGCCGCAAGGCGAAATATCCGTAGGGCCAACAAAACTGATAGCTCGTTACATTCACATTATCGAGGTCAGCGAGTTGATTCCGCCATATTGTCCCCCTCATGTCAAGGATTTTTGCATTACTAGCTCACCATTTATCTCATCAACAACAGTGAATCCAAACTTCTCGTACATTCTTGCCGTACCCATATAACCACAAGTAGCATTTTCAAACTCCATACGTGGATAGCTCTCCACAACATCAAATCCGTCTGCCGCCGTGGTCTGCCCCCAGTCTTTGTACCAGTTGGGTGAGTTAGTAAAGACCGTCGATTGGCAGAGGCATTCCTTCTTGGGCTTGGCCACATCGTAACACGTACCGGCGAGGCGTTCAAAGCAACGCTGGTTAAAAGAAAAGTTGCATTGGAGAAGGTTCTGGCCCAAAAGGAACGTCTAATCGCTGCAAAGGATAAGTCCCAAAAGTCAGCCAAGCAGAAAGCAGGGACTTGCGTAAAAAAAGAAGAGCCTGAAGCGTTTCGTGTTGATATAAGGCAAAGATCCGTGCAGCGAAGATAGCCAAGGGGGAGAACTCGAAATATGACGGGGTGGAGCAAATGGGGGGCTTGCCAGCAGTTCGCACTTTGTATAAGATAGCAGCAGCGTTTCACGGATTTTTGCTTGGCAATTTCTGCTCATTACTGGATTCGTCCGGAGGACAGCATATGAAGCTATGGCAGAAAAATATCCTGTCGGCGGCAGTAGTCGTGATTGTCGGGCTTGTACTATTCATGCTGGCCTTTATTTTGCTCGCCTTGCTTACGAATGTTGCCGAGTCCCTGTTCTCCAGGAGTGACGGTGTTGACGTGTATCACTGGTCAAGGATTGGATTGCTTATCCTGACGGTGTTGCTTCTCCCCCTCGTTTTGAGAACCAGGCTACCCATTTCCCTCAAAGCAGCATACCTCACACTGCCTTTGATGACGACGCTCATTTTGATTGGCATCGCGCTGCATGCCAGGCCACCCTGGATGGCATACGTATCCGGCGCTACAGTAGTTGTCGCCGTGCTGATATATGTGTTGGTGCGGAGAAAGCCTTGGCAGTATGCTTTCACCGCATTGTATGTGGCTGCCATTGCCCTCTATGCGCAATGGAGCGGAATGCAGATCTGAACGTATATCCTGAAGGCATTCCCATGCTGGCATTCGTTGTTTGTACCGGTTTTGAAACAATGGCTATCCGCTTGTTGTGGTGAAAACATTAGAAAATAAGGGCCTTCCCAGCCTTTTGATGTTCGAGGAAACCCTTCAGTTATTTGGATTATTCTATTGCCGGTATGATCACAGCAGAGGATATGCAGTCCCCTTGGTCTGCCCCGGTTTTTGTACCAGATTAAAAGATGGGAAAGACCGTTAGTGGTAGAGTTACTCCTTCGTGGGCTTGGCAGCATCGTATCATATGCCGATGAAGCGCTCAGGGGTGTGCGGTGACGCTTGGGTCATCTCGATTCATGTGTTCCCGGTATCCAACCTGACTGTCACATCCTCAAAGCAGGCCGTCTGCCGCATTTTTCTGTCGTACATTGTTGTGTCATAAAAACCAATGCAGGCAGCGAAGCGTGAACGAGTATTATGCCAAGTTATGGAAAATAGCGATTATTCTTGGAGATTCTTTAGGAAGACCATTGGCGTTTTCGGGGTTATTGAAGGGACATTTATTGTATATGACGAATAGAATCAATGTTTTTATCGAGTAAGCTATTATGATTGCGACCGTATATAGCCGCCTGGGAAGAAGGAGGCCGCCAGCATGGACGATGATGGAATGGGCTTATTCAGCGTACTGGAAGCTGCTGCTATATGAGGCGTTTCCACACAAGCACTTACCAACGCTTGAACAAGTTGAACAAGCTTGGGTTGACAAAGTTGAAAGGCAGGCTGGCGAAGTTTAAAAGCCCACTCTGGAGATAGGGACTATTTGATGTGGCGAAAACTGCCGCTTCACAGAAAATACCTAACATGAAACCTGACACAATAGCCTTGACACATACAATTCAACGTATGGAAGCCTTTTCAACTCCCCACACCTCCACCACCTAAGAACGCCAATACTGATACCTAATTGGCGCTCTTTGTTCTCGTTGATATATCAATGGATTTGAGCTTTCAGCGTGCTGGCGGAACCCCTTATCCATCCAATTTTTGCCCAGTTATGCACTCTGATTTCGAATATTTTAGCCCCTATAAGAGGGGTGAGTGCACTTTGAAACGATTCCAAGGACAAAGTTACAAAGCGCACCCACCAGAGGATATGGGCGTATTTATTATGTTTTGAGACATTTCCGGCACGTAATGATGAGTTGGTGCTACGAATGTACAATCGTTTGTGCTGACTCCAACTCTAGGAATGAAACAGAACGTATCTTTGATTATTGAAGACCGAAAATCATCAGGCTTCCTTTTTCATCATCTTGCCAATACGCTTTGCCATCATATCAATGGCGCGAGTAGGGATCAAGCGGTATAGTTTGTCCATCATTTTTGCGTCATTTCCAACAAAGATGCGAAGTTTTCCCTGCTCAATCCCACGAATTATTGTATCTGCCGCTTTGTCAGCCGGGGTAGTCCGATACTGCATATCATCCTTATTTTGGTGTGATTCCCCTGCGTCATTCTGAGTGATGGAGTCAGAAATGTTCGTGGCTATAGCACCCGGAAACACAACAGAAACATGAGTGCGTGTCCCCTGCATTTCCCCATATAGGGCTTCGGTGAACAGCTTGACTGCTGCTTTGCTGGCACCATAGACAGCCTGTCCAGGCACTGGCAGGAAACCACCCATGGATGAGACATTCACGATGAAGGTATCTGCATCTATTGTCAATTCCTTCATGACAGCACGTGAAAGGGTGACAATCCCGGAGAAATTTACATTCATCACACGCGTGATAGTCTCGTCGGTCAATTCAGGGATCTTGACAAAAGGCTGAATAATGCCTGCATTATTGATGATACCATGTAAAGCTCCAAAATCCTTCTTCACCATAGAGGGAAAGGCGGCAGCCCTTTCCTGATCTGCCACGTTTAACACATAAGTTCGGATGTGTTTTGGCGATGCAGCCAGGGTTGCTGTATCCTCAAGGGTCTTCTTGTTGATGTCGCATGCTGCAATGCTGGTGCCCATTTTGATCAACTTAAGCGTCAACTCGCGTCCCATTCCACTCCCTGCCCCAGTGACAATCAGTGTTTTCCCTTTCAAGCTTATCATTTCTCTCACCTTTCATTTTCCATCAAGTCCTTGCAGGCCAATCATGCAAATTTGATGTGCTTGCCTATTGCGCCGATACTACAGTGTCAAGTTGTTATTGGAATCACTTATCGCTGTTAGCAGGTTACTTACGAAACACAAACTGGCACCTGAGGGCTTTTGGGGATTCAACATGGCGTGGAAATAATATAGATATAATTTTGTCTAGTCTAATAGAACGGTACTTCGTTGACTCGATGGAAAAGACAGGGCAGAATGCGGCAACACTATATCATCACGTACATTTTGTGACATGCAGAACAGGACTCTGATAAGACGTTTTCTGTTATTTTGATTTTTCCTCCTTTTGCTATGTTGAGAAGTCATTTAGTTGCAGAGCATTTAGTGGGATTGATATGTGTAAATATTAACACGGATTATTCAGTAAAGCAAACTTCATAAGGCAATAAAACTCCATTCTTATAAGCCATGTCATATTGATATGCTGCATTGCAGACATCCACCCAATCCACAATGCCGAATAGCATTCTAATTGATCCCGTGAAATATGCTATAGGGCCATTATGTTGATGGTACGGGGGTGCGGACGAAAAGTGTCTCATACGGCCTCCCTCATTCTTCCACCTGTCATCCGCACTCCCCATCAAAAAGAGAGGTTCCTGTCATGCAAATTTTATTGCAAATTCCATTACAAACGCTATGCCACAGTGGTTCATCAGCGCAGCCAGGTGAGCAACATTTGTAAATCATTTAGCAAGACGTTGAATATTCCATTGAGGGGTAAGGCAATACTTTGTGGGTGAGTGCTTATTGAATTCCTGCTTCTACAGTCTGAATAATGGCCTGTTTTATCTTCATGATCTCATCAAAGGCAGAGGCGAAAAGAAAATCAGTGTATTGAATGTCACAGTCAATCTGGCTGCCTCTTTGCCGCAGCATGATGGTGAAGCGCACTGTATCGCCTATAGCGTCTCCATCCCTGCGCTCAGTATAAAAGACCCAGTGTGTTTCGGTCACGCCTTTTGCCGCTTCATCGGTCAAGCTGCTCTTTACAGCTGACAAGGCTTGCCGGGCCAGAATTCTGTAATCTGAGGGGATCAGGAAACGGGCCCCATACTCATCCGGCGGTCCAAAAAGGAAATCAAGTCCGTCTGACTCGTCCAACATATACCACTGTGTCCTGCGGCGATCATTTTCACCGTATGGATGGGTTTCGTCATATAGTTGTTGCATAGGTCCTCCAGCTGATGTATTGACAATTCACATGATTTGTTAGCTCAACATCTTTTTAAGTCGCACGTGTTTTGCTAAACAGTCATCAATTCACTCAGGAAGTATTCCCTATCCTCTTTTCTGTGATAAGCTTGGCGGTCTCTTTCGCTATCACAACCAGTTTCTACGCTTCTTCAGGATTTCCGGATAGTTTTGGTGAGCGTGCCACAGCCTCATAGCCGAACGCGAGATCAAACCCGCTGATTTCTCCATTCTGGCAAATCTCCAAGGAACGTCTGGCGTGATACAAGGCGCTCTCCGGCATTCCCGCCACGCAATATATTCTTGAGACTTGCTATTCCGCCCTGGCCATATTGACAGCCTCACCCACAAAACTCCAGTGGAATACTGAAGCATGCGCCGTATGGATCATCCTGATCGTTTCATAGTCCGACCTGTCTGCCTTGTCCATGAGATCCCAGCCCGCGTTGAAGGTTTCCTCCGCCAATTTTTTATGCCATTGACGTTCGGACTCAGTAAGCTCAATATCTGTCATGTTCATTCCCCTCCATTTTTCCTGATCAAGGCGACATGATACGGAAACAACTCGCCATGCATGATTCCTTCGCTGATAGCGGGATCACTGTTCATGATGTTTAAGGCTTCGTCCTCTGACGTTGTACCAAGAATGACGATGCCAAAGGTTTTCTCGTCCAGTCCTTCTGTCTTTCCCGCCAAAATCAGCTTCCCTTCATGAAGCAAAGCCTGCAATTTCGCAAAATGCCGTTCTGTGATTTTTTCTTCTTTTTCCGTCCAGTTTCTCTCGTCAAGCAATGAGGGGATTAGCTTGAGCACGTAGATATACTGCTTTTTCTGTTTTGTCACTTTCATAGATCCTTCTATCTATCTGATGATCAGACTGAATCCTACTGGTCTGCCTCAGGTTTTTGTACCAGTTGGTGAGTAAGAAAAGGCCGTTCATCGGCAGAGGTATTCCTTCTTAGGCTTGGCCACTTCGTAAGACATACTGGCGAGGTGCTCAACTTACTCCCCCAGCAGCACCTCATAACCATCATGGTACATTAGTGTCCCCTGAATAACATCGACCTCACGCTATCAACCCGCAGCCAGCTGCAGCAAGCAAACTTCCTGCCTCCAAAACCACAGTTTTACCCTCCCCCATATAAGCGCAAAAAAGAACCTCAACCG
>JAQVQY010000038.1 GCA_028701335.1 Eubacteriales bacterium | reverse complement strand
GACACGCTTTGCCGAGAAAATTTATGTGGGCGTGCTGTCCCTCACCCACCCGGATGGCAGCATTATCCCCCTTGAGCTGATATGGCCCGATGGCCGGAAGTGGGAAATTGACAAGGTGCTGGACGTGCGCCCGGGCGTCGCCAGGAAAGCGGGGGGCGAGGGGGTGCGCTTTCTCTGCCGGATCTCAGGGCATGAGCGCGAGCTGTGGGTTTCCCACGGGCAGTGGTTTGTGGAGGGGAAGGATATTTAGGGCCCGGGCTGGCGAGGGATAGGACCCACAACATCATCCGGCGGAACGCCCCAATATGCACGTCAATGCCGGGCTCTCACCGCGAGTGGTCCAGGCAAGGACGGTAATTATCAATAACATCACGCGACGCAACGCCCCAATATTCCCATCATTGTCAGGTTCTCATCGCGGACGATAAATAATCGCCCCTGCGATTGTTTGGGCGGTGTACCTCTGAATCAGGACGATGCAGATATAAATGAACCCGTGCGGCCTGTCATGTTCCATCCCATGAGGATGAATCCGCCTGTGCCCCCCGTAGGGGCGATTACTAATCGCCCCTCGCTTGTATGATGGCCGCCCTGGCTCGATATAAGCCCGCCCCACACGCCATAATGGCGCGATACCGCCCGTCAATTCGGCTTTTGCCCACAGAACGCTGATATCTGTGCTATACTGGGGCAGAATCAAATTGAGAGGGATGCCATGTCCACAGAGTTGCTTGAGAAGGCCAAGAGAAACAAGAAGGACGAATTTTATACGCAGCTGTCGGATATCGAGGCCGAACTGCGCCATTATAAACAGCATTTCAAAGGGAAAACGGTGCTGTGCAACTGTGATGACCCCTTTGAAAGCAATTTTTTCAAATATTTCGCGATGAACTTCAACCATCTGGGGCTTAAAAAGCTCATCGCCACCTGCTACGCCACTTCCCCGGTGGCGGGGGAGCAGCTGTCCATGTTTGACATCCTGCCCCTTGAAGGCCAGGTAACGGAAAACAAGCATCCCTACAAAATCGAGATTACCGAGGTCCGGGACGAGAACCAGGACGGAGCAGTGGACCTGTCGGATGTGGAATACCTGCTGAAAAACCGGGAAAACACGCTGTCATTATTGGAGGGGGACGGGGATTTCCGCTCCGCTGAGTGCGTCCGGCTGCTGAAGGAAGCGGACATCGTGGCCACCAACCCGCCGTTCTCCCTTTTCCGGGAATATGTGGCGCAGCTGATTGGGTATGACAAACAGTTTATTATCATCGGAAGCAAGAACGCCGTTACATATAAAGATGTGTTCGGATTCATAGCAGAGGGAAAAATCTGGATGGGAAATGGATTCCCCAACGGAAACGCCTACTTCAAAATACCAAAAGAGTGGTCACGGGAATGGGCGGATGGTGTTTACAATCCGGAAACCGGGCTTGTGAAGTTCCGCAATGTAGGATGGTTTACCAACCTGGACTTAAAGAAACGCCACGAAAAGTTGACCTTGTACAAGCAGTATACTCCTGAAGAGTATCCTCATTATGCCAACTATGACGCCGTTGAAGTCTCCAAAACAGCGGAAATCCCGTATGACTATGACGGTGAGATGGGCGTTCCCATCACTTTTCTGGACAAGTACAACCCGGAGCAGTTTGAGATCATCGGCTCCAGCCGCTTTTTGGGCAGGCCCATGAGCGAAATCGCGCCAAAAGGCAGCTACGTTTCAGGCGGCATCAGGTTCTATCTGCCAAACGGGGACGGGACGTACCGATGCCTGTATGACCGCATTGTTATCAAGCGAAAGGGGAAGCGGGAATGAAAATCCAGCTCCACGAGATCCCTGTCCGTGATGTGGCGGCGGGCTATCAGGACCGGTTGGAGGAGGGCGTCACGGGCTATGGCGGGAAGCTGGACATCCGGCCCCCCTATCAGCGGGAGTTTGTGTATGACGAGGTGAAGCGCAACGCCGTCATGGACACCATCACCAGCAACTTCCCCCTGAATGTGATGTACTGGGTGAAGAAGGAGGACGGCAGCTTTGAGGTGATGGACGGGCAGCAGCGCACCATCAGCTTTTGCCGCTATGTCCAGGGGGATTACTCCGTCAAAGATCGTTTTTTCCACAACCTGACCCGGACAGAGCAGGAGCAGATCCTCAGCTATCCCCTGATGATCTACTTCTGTGAGGGCAATGATAAGGAGAAGCTGGACTGGTTCCGTGTCATCAACATCGCTGGGGAAAAACACACCGAGCAGGAACTGCGAAACGCCGTCTACACCGGGCCCTGGCTGTCGGATGCCAAGCTCAAGTTCAGCAAAACCGGCTGCGCCGCCTACCATCTGGCCCGGGACTATGTAAACGGCGTGCCCATCCGGCAGGATTTCCTGGAAACGGCCCTAAAGTGGAAGAGCGGCGGGCAGATCGAGCAGTATATGTCCGTCCACCAGCACGACCCCAACGCCAACGAGCTGTGGACCTATTTCCGCAACGTGATCGAGTGGGTAAAGCTAACCTTCCCCACTTACCGCCGGGAGATGAAGGGGCAGGACTGGGGCGGCCTGTATGACCGCTTCCATGGCAAATTGTATGACACGGGCAAGCTGGAGGAGGAGATACAGGCGCTCCTCATGGACGACGACGTGACCAGCAAACGGGGCGTATATCCCTATGTCCTGACCCGCAATGAGAGGACGCTGTCCCTGCGGACCTTCACCGAAAGCCAGAAGCGGGCCGCCTATGAGCGGCAGAAGGGCGTCTGCCCGAGATGCGCCGACACCTTCGCCTTTGAGGACATGGAAGCCGACCACATCACGCCCTGGAGCCAGGGCGGAAAAACCCTGCCGGACAACTGCCAGATGCTCTGCCGCAGCTGTAACCGTGTCAAGAGCGCGGTGTAGAGGGGTGAAGATGCCGCAGCTTCTTTATCATTACACTTCAATACCTACGCTGGCATTAATCCTAAAAAACAGGACTATGCGATTGAACAGCCTCAAGAATGTTGATGATCCAACAGAAATTCAGTCGCAAGACATTGAAGGTGTAGGCAAATATATTTTGGTTAGCTGTTGGACAAGACAGTCAGAAGAGTCCATCCCGATGTGGCAGATGTATTCCTCAAATTTGTGCGGTGTTCGAATAGGGATGCGGGAGTACCCTTTTCAAGTATACAACCATCATAAAGGTGAAGGGCATTTTACCGAAGACTGCACATCATATTTTGACAAGCAAATTCTTTTGGAAGGTCGTGGGATGATTACGCCCAATGGTTTACAACTCAAAGCTATTCGATATACCGATGATGCTGGCGAATTATATCCGCGTGTACTCAGTACAAACAATGAAGAACTACTTCAGCGAATTCTATAAGAAGCCAATATGAATGAGTGCTCCGGATTTGAGGCAACTATAGATTTGTCTCAATTCGGAGTATGCAAGCCAAAATACTGGGAGTTTCAGAAAGAAGAAAGGTATTGGGTTTTTGCATCACCAATGACTTTACGTGAAATCGAGGCAAACTACACGTTTGAAACGCATAAAGAATGGTTTCGACGTTTATTTGACAAAAACACGACAGCACCGTATGAATATTTGGACATGGTACTTGCCGAAGATGCTTTTGACAACTGTGAGATTATGACTGGACCCAAAACAAACGATGGCGAAAAAATTATCGTGCAAGATTTAATAGAGAAATACTGTCCGAGCGCTACTATTCGGGAAAGCATGGTGCGTATTAACGGCTGATAATTCAGGGGTTATATGCTTTTTGAAACAAAGCGGAGCGTGTATGTGTTCCGCGAAAGGTGCGCCTGATCAGAACATCCCTCTACCAGAGGGTGAGTGAATCTCTTTAGTGAGAGAATCCCGATAATGGGGTATAAGTGTGTATTATTCAGTTGCGGAGGGCCTGCTGTCATGGATGGGAATTTGATTGATCCAAAGGGGAGCTGCTAATATGATCAATGATAAACTGCTTGAAGTAATCAACACCCTGCCGGACGCCGCTTTGACAATTGTCACAAACGGCAAGCGTGGCGCTCACGCGGTTAACTCATGGAACAGCTATATCATCATTTATTCTGATGATACGCTGCTCATTCCGGCAGGCAGAATGAACCAAACGGAAGAAAACATAAAACATAATAACAAAGCCCTGCTCACCCTATGCAACCGTGAAGTCATGGGGCATACCTATAAAGGGACTGGCTTTTTACTCAGGGGAACAGCTGAAATGGTATATCGTGGTGAACCTTTCGAAAAAATAAGGGCGAAATTCCCATGGGCCAGAGCCGCTTTTATGTTTACCATATCATCTGTTGAGCAGACTTTATAGAAGCGCTGACACGGAATCGGCACGATCAATGAAAATCAGGCTATAGGATAGCTGTGCTTGCGTGCCCCTGTTGATCCGCCGCCTATCCGTTGCCGCTGTCAGCACCATGATGATCATCATGTCTCCCGAACGGCCGGATTCCCAGTTCTTCATTTTCCCCATAACCCAGGGATATGATTCCCGAACCATGCTTTGCCCTAAGCTGTTCTATCGTGTTTTCGAGCTTCTCACGCTTGGAACGCTGTAAGGATGGCTTGGCCCCGTCAACCAAGTCGAAGAGGCTCATCTGCTTTAAGGTCTCCTTGTCCCGCATCAGATTTTGTCCGGTGATGGTGAGGGCACGGATAGGCGCGCACCGTCCATCTGGCATAATATGCCAGTTGGCGCGGATAATAGCCATCACGGTTTCCACCAATTCCTTTTGAAGATGTGTCGGTATGTCCAGCGACATTTGCCGGGAGATCGTCTTAAGCGAAGGATCTTTAATTGTAACCTGCACCGTGCGCGCTTTTAATCCGTTCTCACGAAGTCGGACAGCAACCTCATCTGATAACGCGATGACACCCTGGCGGATTTCATCATAGCTTATCAGATCCCGCCGGAAGGTCATTCCATTTCCTACTGACTTGACGGTTTCGCGTTCGCCGTATGGTCTGATTGGATCCGCGTCCAGCCCATTGGCGTTATGCCACAGCGCTTCGCCGGCCTTGCCCAGCAGACGGATAACCTCCTCTTTAGGCCTTCCGGCCAGATCGCCGATCGTGTTGATGTGGTTCTTCTGAAGAATGCCGACGCTTGCTTTGCCAATGAACAGCATGTCACGGATGGGAAGTGACCAGATCAGTGTTTGATAGTTCTCCCGTGTGATTTCAGTGGTGGCGTTCGGTTTCTTCATGTCAGAGGCAAGTTTGGCAAACGTCTTGTTAAAGCTTACGCCGACTGAAATCGTGATGCCCACGTCATGCTTCACCTGTTCCCGGATGCGGTCCGCCAACGCATAAGCGGTGCTGTGGAAATAGGGGAGTGAACCGGTCACATCCAGAAAGGACTCATCAATGCTGAAGGGTTCCACCTGATCGGTATACCGCAGATAAATCAGGTTGACCTGCGTTGAAATCTCCTTATACCGCCAATGCCGCGGCGGGACCAGCACCAGCCGCGGGCATTTCCGTTTCGCGGAATATATGGTTTCGGCCGTGATAATGCCATATTTCTTGGCCAGCTCATTCTTTGCAAGAATAATCCCGCTGCGGTCCTTCGGATCCCCCGCCACCGCCATCGGAACGTCCCAATACGCCGGATGATCAAGGCATTCGACAGAGGCGAAGAAGCCGTTACAATCACAATGGAGGATTGATCGATCCAGCGTTGAGCGCTTCTTTTCATGGACCGGTGACACTGGATCGCCTCCTTCGCCTGTTTTGATTCTACTATAGCATACAGCGGCGCCTGGCACATTTCTTCGTTGGTTCGTGCCTGGGAACAGGAGCCGCGGTAAACGAGCTTTGGATGGGACTCCTCCTTTGTCCCGAATCATATATATTATCCGGGACAACAAAACAAGCAGGGATGTCAGCTGATGTCACCTGATGTCAGCAGATGTCAGTCAACATGTCATTACATGTCAGTTGCCTCATGCGGTACGGTCACCCCCGAAAGGAGGTGATTTTTTTGAAGGAGCTGTCGGTGTTTGAGCGCTGCCGGGGGATCCCGGCGCTGGAGGTGGCCAGGCGGGAGGGGCTGGCCTTGAAACAACGGGGCAGCCGCCACTGGGCCAATTGCCCCCTGCACGGTGAGAAGACGCCCTCGATGATGTTTGATGACAGGGGCCGCTGGCACTGCTTTGGCTGCGGCCGGGGTGGAGACGCCGTAGCCCTGTTGTCAGCCCTCCGGGGCATCTCCCCGCTTCAGGCGGCGCGGATGCTGGCCCAAGGCAGGCCGGCCCCGCCCCCGGACCCCAGGGCCGCCCAAAGAGGGAGGGCGCTGAAACTCAAGGCCCGGGCGGACCAATGGCATAAGGCCCAGTGGGACGCCGCCTGCCGGAAGCGGGAACAAGCCCACGCGCTGGCGGATGCCCTGGCCCCCGGCACACAGGCTTTTTATCATGCCCTGGCCAGCCTGAGCGCTGAGGAAACCAAACTGGACGCCCTCATGTCCCTGAGCCCCCTGGAGCGCCTGAGGGAAGCTGAAACCCATTTAAACCAAACCACAATATGAAAGGAGAAACCCATTGACCACAGAACTTGAGATTTATGAACAGCTGCTTGACACCCCGGAGGCTCAGTCCCTTTTGAGCCGGGAGCCCGAGGCCCCCTGGGAGAGCCTCCAGCGGCCTTCCCCGGGCCCCTACCCGCTGGACGCCATGCCGGAACTGGGGGAGAGGATTGCCCGGGAGGCCGCCAAATACCTTCAGGTGTCCCCGGACATGGCCGCCTGCTTTTTGATCGGCACCCTGTCCGCCGCCGCCGTGGGCAAGGGCAGCGTGGACATGGGCGAGGGCTACGTGGAGCCCATCCAGCTCTACATCGCCCTGGGCGCCGACCCATCGGAAAGGAAGAGCCCCTGCCTGAAGCTCCTGACCCAGCCCCTTTATGACTATACGAACGAGGAAAACGCGCGCCGGGTGCCCATCATCAAACAGGAAACGTCCAACCGGGAGATCCAGGAAATCGCGCTGAAAAAAGCCCAGCATCGGGGGGATGTGAAGGAAGCGGCCAGGTTGGTGGCGAACCTTCATGAAACGCCGGAAACCAAGCCCTTTGAGCTCATCATCACCGACGCCACGCCGGAGGCCCTGGGCCAGGCCATGGCCAGGAATGAGGGGCGCATGGCTGTCATCTCAGCGGAGGGCGCGTTTTTGTCCGTGATGGCGGGCTGCTATTCCCAGGGCATGACCAACCTGGACGCGGTGCTGCAGGGCTACTCCGGGGAGCCGGTGTCCGTCTGCCGGATCGGCCGGCCCCCGGTGAATATCCCCAAGGCGGCGCTGTCCGTCTGCCTGGCGGTGCAGACGGAGGTGATGGAGGAATTCATCCAGGACCAGCAGATGCGCCAACGGGGCGCCGTGGCCCGCTTCCTTCTGGCCCAGCCTGAGAGCGCGATGGGCCGGCGCCTGGTTAAGGGCCCCAGGATGGATCCGGAGCTGTATGACAAGTATGCCCGGCGCGTCAAGTCCATCCTCTCCGTCCCCCAGCCCTTCGCCCTGACGCCTGATGAGGGCGCCCGGGAGGCCTGGGAGGACTGGGCCTGGGAGATCGAGCGGCGCCTGGGTCCCGGGGGTGACCTCAGGGGCCTGGGCGGCGGCTGGGAGGGCAAGCTGGCCGGGAACACCCTGCGCTTAGCGGGCTTGATGGCGCTCATTGACTTCAGCGGCCTCACCATCCGGGAGCACGTGATGCGCGGGGCCATCCGCCAGGCCCGCTGGTTTGCCGACAGCATGAAGGCACTGTGCGGGGTGAGCGAGCTCAGCCAGGAAGCCGAGGAAATGCTCCGCTACCTGGCCCGCCGGGGGGAAAGCAGGGTGAGTACGGCCTCCGTGCGCTGCGGGCTCAGGGGCCGCAAGCGTTTCGCCAAAGCCCAGGCCAGCGAAAACGCGCTTCAGGAGCTTGCGGGCGCGGGACTGGTGCGTTTCAGGCGGCAAGACTTTAAGGGGCCGGGGCGCCCGCCAAAGCCCATGGTGCTGATCCATCCGGAGATTCTGGCCCGCTAAGGTATTACCGGCATGTATCCGGGGGAAATCGGCAGAAGCGCCTGCCGATTTTCCCCTTGCGGTTTTGCAGGCAATGACAACAAATACAAGGGCAAAAATCGGGGAAACAAATTACCGGCATTTTTGACAGGGGGTTTCATGTCAGTGAAAACTATGCCATGCGGGGGAATATAAACGCGCTTGCCTGAAGGGAGCCTCTCCGGAGGCGTTTATTCCTGCACGCGGCCCCCCTGCCAATAATTCCAAATACTTCCTGGATGCCAGAAAAACCCAATGAAATCAACGGATTTTAGGCAAATATAACCGGCGGGCGCGCCCGCCGGCAATCCCCGTGTACCTGCCAATAAATGGCTTTCGGGCTCGGGCAAGTATAGTTCAACCCCAGCGCCATGAAGGGACGGGCCCGTCCCTTTCCCCTTCAGGGGTAATCACCAATTGCCGCGGACGGACCGGCCAAGGCTGGAGAGATAACCAACCCCAGGCAAATCAACCTCCCCAGGGCGCTGATACTTCCGGCCATTCCGGCATGCTTAAGAATTATTGGCAGTATTCGGCGAATAGCCAGCATGGGGGCATGCTGATAATGCCCTTGCTGTTTTGCAAGCAATAACAACGAAGATGAGGGCGAAATCTCCCGAAAACGAATTACCAGCATAATCAGCTGGGGGGTTCGTGTGTGTGGAAACAATGCCCTGCAATGGAGAAAGAGAAAGGCGCTTGAATAATATGTATAAAAATACAATAATTACATATATGGTTTTCCGGGCAAGGCAGCGCCTGTTTATCCATAGCCCTTGTTGCATGAGGGGAGCTCCTCCTGGCGCTTTTATTTCTACACGCGCCCCCCTGTCAATAATGCTTGTTATTCTTTCTCTGCCTGGAAAAGCGAAGGTATCCAACGAACTTGAGGCTAAAATAACCAGCAGGCGCGTCTGCTGGCAAACCACGCAAACCTGCCGATAATTGGCTTTTGGGCTATGGGTGGGCTTGCCCGGCCCATCGCGCCCAGGCATGCGTGGAGGGGGCCGCCTTTGCCAGAGCATCAATCCGCACCCAGCAATTTCTTTGAATGCGGATTGCCTTGCCTGAGCGCTGTTTCGTCTTGACACCAAAAATGACCAAACGTATACTCTAATTGTTCAATCATCCGACAGGGAGCTCATATATGGCTGATTATTTGCTGGAACTGCAGGGAATCACCAAATCGTTCTCAGGCAACCGCGTTCTGGACGATGTGACGCTCCGCGTCCTTCCAGGCAAGGTACACGCCTTGATCGGAGAGAACGGCGCCGGGAAATCCACGCTGATGAAAATCCTGATGGGCATTTACAGCGCAAACGCCGGCAACATCGTCCTTGACGGACAACAAGTACATATTGGCGGGCCTCGCCAGGCGCTGGATCTGGGTGTTCAGATGATCCATCAGGAATTGAGTCCCGTGCTTGACATGACGATAGCTGAAAACGTTTTTGCCGGCGTGGAAGAGACGAAAAAGTGCCTGGGGATTTTCCGCATTGTTGACAGAAAGCGGATGGATAAAGAAGCCGCGGACGCCCTGGCGCAGGTAGGGCTGCATTTCGCGCCGGCCAAACGGATGCGGGAGTTATCCATCGCCCAGATGCAAATGGTGGAAATCGCAAAAGCGATCAGCCGGAAAGCAAAGCTGATCGTCATGGATGAGCCGACAAGCGCGTTGACAGAGAAGGAAACAGATATCCTGTTTGATAAGATCCGCGCGCTTCGCGATAAGGGGGTATCCATCATTTACATCTCCCACAAGCTCGAGGAGATATCTGAAATCAGCGATATGGTTTCTATCCTGCGGGATGGCAGGATGATCGAGACCAGGCCTACCAAAGGCGTCAGGCGTGAGTATCTGATATCGCGCATGGTGGGCCGGGAGCTGACCAACTTCTATCCAAAGCGTGAGGTGCCTATCGGCGAAGTTTTGTTTGAGGCCAGGGGAATCGGGTGGAAAAACCGGGTGAAGGATGTCTCATTCAGCTTACGGCGAGGCGAAATTCTTGGCGTCGCTGGATTGGTTGGCGCGGGGCGCAGTGAAACGATGAGCGCGCTGTTTGGCGTGCTGAGAAGAGATGCCGGGGATGTTTACCTGAACGGCCGGAAGGCGGACATCAAAAAACCGTCACAGGCAGTGGCCCGGGGAATGGCGTATATAACTGAGGACAGAAAAGCCACCGGCCTGAACCTGATTGCCTCCATCAAGCACAACATCACATCTGTCTATCTTCGCCTGTTCACGAGGCGCCGTCTTATAAATGAGAAGAATGAGCAGAACGCCGCCGATAAGTACATCCAGATGCTTAAGATTCGAACAGAGTCAAGGGAGAAGAGGGTGCAACTGCTTTCCGGGGGAAACCAGCAGAAAGTCGCGATCGCCAAGTGGCTGGCGGGTGATCCGGACATCGTCATCATGGATGAGCCCACACGCGGAATTGATGTGGGTTCAAAATACGATATCTATGCCCTTATGGGGGAGCTTGCGGCAAGGGGCAAGGCCATTATCATGGTATCTTCGGAGATGCCGGAGCTGATGGGTATGGCGGACCGGATCATGGTCCTGGCCGACAGCAGAGTAAGCGGCTTCGTGGAACGCAAGGATTTTAACCAGGAGAAGATTCTGGGATTGCAGTTTGTTTAGGATGGTGAGTATGAAGAAAAACGCCGTACATCTGAGCAGCCTTCGAGAGTTCGTTATGCTCATTATCCTGTTAATTATGGTTGGGATACTTTCCCTGTTGTCTCCGGCCTTTGCCAGGCTCAACAACTTTATCAACATCTTTAAGCAGACCGCCATCAATGGAATTCTTGCGGTGGGCATGGGTTGCGTTATCCTCACCGGCGGTTTTGACCTTTCTGTGGGATCCATCGTTGGCTTATCCGGCGTTGTAGCGGCCTTGTTGGCACAGGGCAATACGCCCATCATCATTCCAATCCTAAGCGCCATCGGTATTGGAGGCGTTGCCGGACTTCTCAATGGCACCCTGGTGTCATACCTGGGCATCCCCGCTTTTGTCGTTACACTGGGAACGCAGAACTTCATACGGGGTTTGGCGTATATCATCAGCGGCGGAAGACCCGTTTTCGGGGTATCCCGCGCTTATGAACAAATAGCCGGCATGAACATCTTTGGCCAGGTGCCTTTGCTCGTTGTTTATTACCTTGTCATTGTAGCCGCTTTTGCCTTTATTCTCCAAAAGACCGTTTATGGCAGGCACATCTATTTGGTGGGCGGCAATGCCGAGGCCGCCCGGGTGTCAGGCATCAACGTGAAGGACGTGAAACTGTCCGTATACATGATTGCAGGCTTGCTTGCGGGAATAGCCGGCATGCTTTTGACCAGCCGGACAGTTTCCGGCTCACCCATAACCGGCAGCGGCTATGAGCTGGATGCCATCGCAGCGGTTGTGATTGGCGGTTTCAGCCTCAGCGGCGGCGTGGGCAAGTGGTACGGCATGCTTATCGGCGCGCTGGTATTGTCGGTGCTGTCCAATGGTTTGGATATATTGGGCGTCGCCTCGTATTACCAATATTTGATCAAGGGAATCATCATGGTTGGCGCCGTCTATATCGATGTGCGCGGGCGCGCCAGGATGCAGTAGATGAATCGCGGCGGGTGACCGCTTCGAAATAAAGCTTGGAGGAATGAAGATGAAAAGGATGGTTGCCCTGTTCCTCACCCTGTGCCTGATCTTGATGAGTGGCGTTGTATTGGCCCAGACCGAAACTCCCGTTTTTACTTTCTGTATCAGCCACATGACCAATGCTTTTACCGTTACCGCGGCGGAGGCGATGACCGCCGCCGCAGAAGCCGCCGGCGCGAAAATGACCGTTGTCGAAGCCGCGCAGGATATCAACAAACAGGTCAGCCAGATCGAAATGGCTGTCAATACATCCGACGTCATCATCATCGAACCCGTTTCAACCGATGGCGTCCTTGCGGCAGTAAGCGCCGCGATGGAAGCCGGGGTTCCCGTTGTTATCTTCAACCAGGCGATATCCGATCCTTCCCGCGCTTCAACTTTCTGCGGCGTATCAAACGCTGATCTGGGATACATGCAGATGAAACGCGCCATTGAGGATATGGGAGGCTCTGGCAGCGTGGCGCTGCTCCTTGGCCCCCTGGGCTCTGATGGCCAGCTTGGCAGGAGCGCGGGTTACAAACGCGCGATTGATGAAACAAATGGCGCTGTGACAATTGCTTTTGAAGAAACCGCGAACTGGACCACTGAAGAAGCCCTGGTGCTTGCTGAAAACTGGCTGCAGACAGGCATTGAGATCGATGCCTTCGTCTGCCAGAACGATGGCATGGCGATGGGAGCTGTCAAAGCGACAGAAGACAAGAACCTGAAAATCAAATGCTATGGCCTGGATGCTACGGATGATGCCCTAAGGGCTGTTAAGGAAGGCCGTTTGGAGCTGTCCGTATCCCAGAACACTGAAGCGCAGGCACAAGCCTCGGTGGATAGCGCAATGAAACTCTGGGCGGGTGAAGAAGTCCCCAGCGAGATTCTGGCTGAAGGCCTCATCATTGACGCCTCCAATGTGGATGAGTTCCTGAAGTAGCCAATTAATCGCAGTACTGATCTTAAGCCAAAGCCCCGCACATATGCCGCGGGGCTTTGGTTATGGGCCAAAGCATCCGGTGGCCGCGTATGCGATAATCGGGAAGCAGTTGCCAAGTTGAACCGATTCGCACCGTTGTGGTCAACACAGGCATAAACGCCCTGAGAACGTGGTGTTCCCAAGGGCTTTTCTGGTGGGATTAATTGGGCTCGAACCAACGACCTCCACGATGTCAACGTGGCGCTCTAGCCAACTGAGCTATAATCCCGCGACGGGGAAATCATACCATGCTGAAAGAAAATTGGCAAGGGTTTTCGGGCGGGAAAAGCGCCCGGCATGAAGCAGGGGCCGCGCCATGGCGCGGCCCCTGGATCAGCACGGGTGTTTACTCCTCGATGGTGATGGCGTCCGTGGGGCAGCTGTCCCGGGCTTCCTCAGCGGTTTCCTGCAGGTCTTCCGTGACATCGGCGTAGGCTTCGGCCAGGTTGTCGTCATTCATCCTGAAGACTTCCGGGCAGATGCTCTCGCACAGGCCGCAGCCGATGCAAAGTCCCTGGTCAACGTTCGCTTTCATGGTTTCCCCTCCTGATGTTTTTAGTGATTCTTAGTCATCTATGATGTCGCCCTGGGCAGACAGGGTCACCACCTGCCAGGGAATCATCTTTCCGCAGTCCTTAAGCGCCTGGGTGACGGACCGGACGAGCCCGCCGCAGCAGGGCACCTCCATGCGCGCCACCTTAAGGGACCTGATGTTGTTATGGACCAGAATGTCCGTGAGTTTTTTGACGTAGTCGGCGTCGTCCAGTTTCGGGCAGCCGATGAGGGTCACATGGCCCGCCATGAACTGGCGGTGGAAATCCCCGTGGGCGTAGGCCGCGCAGTCGGCGGCGATCAAGAGCTTCGCATTCTTCAGGAACGGCGCGTTGACAGCCACCAGCTGAAGCTGCACGGGGAAGTTGGCCAGCTCACTGGAAACGGCTTGCCGGGGCGTATTTTGAGCGGGCTCTGCCTTGAGGCTCTCAGGCGTGCTTCCGGGGCAACCGGCCGGGGCCTGGGCGCCCTTAAAGGCAGCGGTCAGGTTGGCTTTGACAGCGGCGCTGTCAAATGCGGCGGCCTCCCTTGTTTCAAAACTGATGGCGTCCGTGGGGCAGGCGGGCAGGCAGTTGCCCAGGCCGTCACAATAGTCGTCCCTCAACAATCGCGCCTTGCCGTCCACCATGCCGATGGCGCCTTCCTGGCAGGCTTTGACACACAGGCCGCAGCCGATGCATTTCTCCTGGTCGATGGTAATGATTTCACGCAGCATCCACATTCCTCCTGTCACCGCGGGCTGTCCCTGGGCAACACCATTATACTATAACACCGCAAAAGCGCGGTTGCAATTGCAACAGCGGGGGCGCGATAACGGGTTTAGGCCAATCAATACGGGGTATTTTAACTTCGAACGCATTGCGATAGGCAAGCGGAAAGGAGATAATCATGTTTAAGAATAGAAAACTGTACGCTGTGGCCCTGATCCTTGTGGCCGGCATTATCCTGGGAGGCTTCGCCCCAGCGCTGTACGCGGCAGCTGAGGCCTCAGAGGAGCGTGAGATTGGCCCCCTGCTGCTCACCCTGGAGGAATTGGCGAAGTTCAACGGCCAGGACGGAAAGCCCGCCTATGTGGCCGTGGACGGTATCATCTATAATGAGAGTGATAACCCTGCCTGGGCTGGCGGCATGCACAACGGCCAGGCGGCCGGGAAGGACTACTCCCGGGAAATCAAGGAGCAGTCCCCCCACGGCGCGGCGGTCCTCGCGCGCATTCCGGCAGTGGGCCGGCTGGTTATTGAGATGACGCTGGATGAGCTCAAGGAGTTCAGCGGCAAGGACGGAAAGCCCGCCTATGTGGCGGTGGACGGCGTTATCTATGACATGACCAACAGCGCTTTGTGGACCGGCGGCATGCACAACGGCCAGGAGGCCGGGATGGACCTCAGCCGGCAGATCAAGGAGTTGTCCCCCCACGGGGTAGCGATCCTTAGTCGGATGCCCATCGTGGGCAGGCTGAAGGTGGAATTGACCCTGGAACAACTAAAGGCGTTCAATGGACTGGACGGTATGCGCGCCTTTATCGCCGTGGACGGCGTCATCTATGATGTCACGGGCAATCAGTCCTGGGCCGATGGCGCCCATTACGGCAACCAGGCGGGGCAGGACCTGACCCAGGCCCTGGCGGAGGCGCCCCACGGAGCGGAACTATTGGAGAACGTTGTCCAAATCGGCGTGCTGGTGCAATAAAGATACAGAACGATTGATGAAAAACTGCCGGCCCCGGGCCGGCAGATTTTGGAGGGACGATGAATTTTAGAGTTTTAGGATGGATCAGTGTGGCTTTGGCCGTGATTGCCAGCTCCCCTTACTGGCTGCGGGCGCTCAACAAGTGGACTTTCAAGACCAGGGACAAGCGCTTCCTGAACCTCATCAAACACCTGCGTCCTATTCACAAGGCGGCCGGGATCCTCCTGGCCGCCACCGCCCTGGTGCATGGCTGGATGGCGCTTGGCGGCCGGATCACCCTGCACACGGGGCTTCTGGTTTACCTGGGCTTTCTGCTGACGGTGATTCTGGGCATAGCCTTCTTTTACGCCAAGGACCGCCGCGCTTTCAAGGGGCACAAGGTGATGGCGCTGGCCGGTTTCCTGCTGTTCCTGCTGCACTTGGTCAGGCCCTGGGCGCTGGGGGAGTGGTTTGGCATCTGGTAAATAAAAGCGCTCAGGGCTTATGGGCCTCGCGCCAATACGTTACATGCCGCAGGAGAATGGGCTGAATGTCCGGGAACGAGAGGTTCCCGGGCATTTCGTTACTCAGCACCAGGCGGTCGATTTCTGGATCAGGCTTGCCAAGGTTCATGAGTTCAGCGTAATACAGGCGTCCGAACTGCTCCGGAGAGAAGGCGCCGTGCGCTTCAGGCAGGCTGACGGAATAATAGCTGACCGGCCAGATGCGGTAATCCCTGGTGCCGGTCTCCTCCTCCAGCTCCCGCCGGGCGGTGGCGTCCGCGTGTTCCCCCGGCTCCACATGGCCGGCGGGGAACTCCAGGCCGCCCCGCTTTTTGTTGAACACCCACACCCACTGGCCTTTATAGGTACAGGGTACAAGGGCATAGACGATCAGGCTTTCATCCACCTGGTCATAGAAACGGATACGCGGTTTACCTTCAGCCATTGCCAGCACCTCCCGGGTTTGCTTATGGTTTGAACCGCTTGAGCCGCAGCGCGTTGGTTAATACAGAGACGGAGCTGAAGCTCATGGCGGCGGCGGCGATCATGGGATTGAGCAGGGGGCCGCCGAACAGGTAGAGGATACCCGCCGCGACGGGGATACCCAAAACATTATAGCCAAAGGCCCAGAACAGGTTTTGCCTGATGTTATTCATGGTCTGGCGGCTTAGCTTGATGGCGGTGGCCACATCAATGATGCTGGAGCGCATCAGCACGATGTCCGCCGACTCGATGGCCACATCGGTACCGGAGCCGATGGCGATGCCGATGTCCGCCTGGGCCAGGGCAGGGGCGTCGTTGATGCCGTCGCCCACCATGGCCACCTTCAGACCTTCCGCCTGGAGCGCCTTGATGGCGTCAGCCTTCTCCCCGGGTTTCACATCCGCCAGCACACGGGGGATGCCCGCTTCCCGGGCGATAGCCTGGGCGGTACGGGCGTTGTCGCCGGTGATCATCATCACTTCCAGCCCCAAGGCCTTGAGCTTACGGACAGCCTCGATGCTGGTGTCCTTCAGTTTGTCCGCCACGGCGATCAGCCCGGCGGGCCTTCCGTCCACACCCACATACATGGGCGTCTTGCCGGCCTCCGCCAGCGCCTGGGCCCCGGGAACAAGGGCGTCCACCGCCACCCCGGCGCCTGTCAGCAGGGCCTGGTTGCCGATAAGCACTTCCTGGCCTGCAACCTGGCCTTTTACGCCAAATCCGGCCAGGGCCTCAAAGCCAACCGCATCCTTAAGCTCCAGTTCCCGAGCCCGGGCTTCCACAAGAATGGCCTGGCCCAGGGGATGCTCACTGCCGCTCTCAAGGGAGGCGGCAAGGCTTAAGAGCTCATTTTCGCTCATGCCTGCCTGCGGCAGGATGTCCCTGACCAGGGGCTCTCCCTGGGTTAAGGTGCCAGTCTTGTCCAGGACCACCGTGTCAACCGCCTGTGCGGTCTCCAGCGCCTGGCCGCTTTTGATCAGGATACCATGCTCCGCGCCTTTGCCTGTGCCCACCATGATGGCGGTGGGGGTGGCAAGCCCCAGGGCGCAGGGGCAGGCGATGACCAGTACGGGGATGAAGACCCTAAGAGCAAAGTTGATATCTCCCGTGGCAATCAGCCAGGCGACACCGGCAATCAGGGCGATGGCGAACACCACCGGCACGAAGATGCCGGACACTTTGTCCGCCAGCCTGGCGATGGGTGCCTTGGAGCCCTGGGCCTCCTCCACCAGGCGGATGATCTGGGCCAGCGCCGTGTCATCCCCGACCTTTTGGGCGCGGAAGCGCACCGAGCCTGTGGTGTTAAGTGTGGCGGCGAACACCTCGTCCCCCGATTCCTTCATCACCGGCATGCTCTCCCCTGTCAGGGTGGATTCGTCAATGCCGGTTGCGCCTTGGATGATAACGCCGTCCACCGGCACCCGCGCGCCGGGGCGCAGGAGGAGCGTATCGCCCACTTCCACTTCTTCAATGGGGATCTCCCGCTCCTCGCCGCCGCTTACAAGAATGGCTGTTTTGGGGGTGAGGGCCATCAGGGCTTTCACTGCCTCGCCGGTGCGCCCCTTGGAGACGGCCTCCAGGGTTTTCCCCAGCAGGATGAGTGTCAGGATGACGCCGGCGGACTCGTAATACAGCCCGTGCACGGCTTCATGGTTGCCCTGGGCGATCAGCGCGGTTTCCCAGAGGCTGTAGATGATGGCAGCTGCCGTGCCCATGGCTACCAGGGTGTCCATGTTGGGCGCGCGCCTGAATACCGCTTTGGTACCGGAAATATAAAAACGGTGCCCCGCCCACAGGATGGGCAAAAGCAGAACAAGCTGCGCCAGGGCGAAGCTGAGGGGAGAGGTGTGCATGTCCAGGAAAGCCGGTATGGGCAAGCTTGACGAGATCATGGGCGCCATGGCCAGGTATAAAAGGGGCAGGCAGAACACCGCGGCGATGATGACCCGGCGCCACATTTTCCTGATATTTTCCTCCCGTCGCGCCCGGTCTTCCTCCGCCTGGGAGGGCCTGGCCGCCTGAAGCGGCTTGAAGCCGGCCTTCTGGATGGCCTCCCGGATCTTCCGCTGGCCTGTTTCGTCAGGGTGGTAGCGCACGCTGGCCTTCTCCGTGGCCAGGTTGACGTTTGCCTCCAGGACGCCCGGCAACTGCTTCAGTTCCCTCTCCACCGCCTGGGCACAGGAGGCGCAGTGCATCCCTTCAATGGGGATGGTGACGCTGGATTCCACTTGCGGGGCCACGAACACATAGCCCAGACCGTCTATCTCCCTTTTGAGCGCGTCAAGGGTAAATTCGCCCGGGTCATAGCGGATCTGCAGTTTATCCGTGGCCAGGTTGACGCTGGCTTCCTGTACGCCGGGAAGCGCGCCCGCGCGCTTTTCCACGCTGGCAGCGCAGGAGGCGCAGTGCATGCCCTGTATGTCAAATTGCTTCGTTTCCAATGC
>JAQVQY010000128.1 GCA_028701335.1 Eubacteriales bacterium | reverse complement strand
ACCTGCTCCAGGTTGGTCTCCTGGCCGGACTTGACAGCTTCCAGCTCCAGCACTTCCGCCGGATATTTGCAGTATTCGCCCCGGCCCACCACCATGCCGCCTGCTCCGATGGCGTAGAGGATCTCACAGTCCCCGGGCATCATCGCGATGATGCGCTCCACCGGCTTTGAAAAGGAAAGCTCGCGCCCCGTCATGTCAGTTACCGTGAGGGTTTCGGCATGGCCGGGGACAAGCAGGGCCAGCAGCGCCGCCAGCGCCAGGATCAGGGACAGTCCGCGATTGTTCATTTGGGTTCCTCCTCCAGTTGATCAAATGAAATTTCGGGCAGCTCCGCACATGGAACTGCCCGAAAGCAAACGCGATTGTACGCGCCCCACCGCAGGAGCTTCACACGCGCCTCGGTCTCCCGGCTTGGCTTCATCCGCACAGGCGCCTTCCCGCTTTCGCAGTGGCATTTGCCTGCTTGTCAGCTTCACGGTTACTGGGTTAGCCCGGAAATTTCATCCGTGTTCCCTGGCGCGGCGTTCCCGCGCCAGGCGCGCGTCAAGATTCACTTGTCACAGGCAGTATAGCGTTGGGCGTTTGGGATGTCAACGGCGCAGCTTCCCGGGAGTATGGTATAATCATGTAAAGCGATAAAGGAGGGGGTCCGGATGGCGATTACGGGCGCTGCCATGGTTCCCCACCCGCCGCTGATCGTGCCGGCGGTGGGCAGGGGCGGGGAAAAACAAATTTCAAAGACCAGCGGGGCTTACGCCCGGGCGGCGGAGCGGGTGGCCGCCTGGGCGCCTGAGACGGTGGTTATCGTGACGCCCCACAGTATCATGTACCATGACTATATCCATATCTCGCCCGGGAAGTCGGCTAAAGGCGACTTTGGGCGATTTGGCGCTTCAGGTGTTGGCTTCCGTGTGGAATATGACCAGGAATTGGTTGCGGCGGTCACTGATCTCGCCGACGCGGCGGGGTTTCCCGCCGGCACCGAGGGGGAGCGGGAGAAGGCGCTGGACCACGGCTTCATGGTTCCGCTGTATTTCCTCAAAGAGGCGCTGGGCGGTTCTTTCCCCTGCCGGTTTGTGCGGGTTGGATTGTCCGGCCTGCCTTTTGAGAGCCATTACCGACTGGGCATGCTGATCCGGGAAGCCGCCGAAAAGCTGGACCGCCGGGTCTGCGTCATTGCCAGCGGGGACCTGTCCCATTACGGGCGGGAGGACGGGCCCTATGGCTTCAGGCCGGAAGGTCCGGAATATGACGCGAAACTCATGGACATCATGGGCCGTGCGGCTTTTGATGAGCTGCTGGCCATGTCCCCAGCGTTTTGTGAGAAGGCGGGGGAATGCGGCCAGCGCAGCTTCCTGATTCTGGCAGGCGCGCTGGACGGGCAGAAAGTGGAGGCGGAAATCCTTTCCTACGAGGGCGTCACCGGAGTGGGTTATGGCGTGGGGCTGTTTACGCCCCGGGGGCCGGATGGCGCCAGGCACTTCATCGGCAGGGCAGAGTCGAAAGCCGCCCAAAACCCCTATGTGCGCCTGGCAGTGGAGTCCTTCACCCACTATCTAAAAAACGGACGGATGATGCCGAAGCCTTACGGTCTGCCAGGCGAACTGGCCAAGCGCCGCGCCGGCGCCTTTGTTACCCTGCGCAAGGGCGGGGCGCTGCGGGGCTGCATCGGCACCATCAGCCCCTGCCAGGACACACTGGCGGAGGAAATTATCCACAACGCCGTAAGCGCCGCCTTCCGGGACCCCCGGTTTGAGCCGGTGCGGGCTGAGGAACTTCCCCATATCACCTGCTCCGTGGACGTACTGGACGCGCCGGAGCCTGTCCAGTCTATGGTGGATCTGGACGTGAAGGAATACGGCGTCATTGTCTCAAGCGGCAGCCGGCGAGGCCTGCTTTTGCCCAACCTGGAAGGTATCGAAACGGTGGAAGAACAGGTAGCCATCGCCAGGCAGAAGGCCGGCATTGGCCCAAAGGAGCCAATCCAGCTTGAGCGGTTCAGGGTGGTGAGGCACGAATGAACCATTGCCCCTTATGCCACCGGCAATGCCGGCTTAGGGAAGGGCAGACCGGCTTCTGCCAGGCGCGCATCATGCGGGACGGGGCCTCAAGGCCCCTGGGCTATGGGAAGGTCACCTCTATTGCCCTGGACCCCATTGAAAAAAAGCCCCTGGCGCGCTTCCATCCGGGCAAGAAGGTGCTGTCGGTGGGCAGCTTTGGCTGCAACATGGCCTGCTACTTCTGCCAGAACCATGAGATCGCCCGCGCCGGCGAAAAAGAGATCCCCTGGCGGGGAATAAGCCCCCGGGCGCTTTGCGAAATGGCACGGGAAATGGTGCCCCAGGGGAATATCGGCCTGGCGTTCACCTATAACGAGCCCATGCTGAATGTGGAGTATATCGCCGACTGCGCGGATATCTTAAGGCCCATGGGGCTTAAAACCGTGGTGGTGACCAACGGCTGCTTCTGCCTGGACGCGGTGGGGGAGGTATTGCCCAAAGTGGACGCCTTCAACATCGACCTGAAGGGGTTTACGCCCGAGTGGTACCGGCGCCTGGGCGGCGATCTGGATACAGTCAAGGATTTTATCACTGCCGCCCATAAGGCAAGCCATGTGGAGGTGACCACCCTGGTGGTGTCCGGCCGGAACGACAGCCCGGAGGAAATTGCCGCCCTGGCCGCCTGGCTGGCGGGAATCAGCCCCAAAATCCCCTTGCACTTAAGCCGCTGCTTCCCGCGCTTCCACGCTGAAGAGCCGCCCACCGACAGGCAGGCGCTCAAAAAGCTGAAAGATTTGGCGGGGGCTTATCTTGATACGGTGCTGCTGGGCAATATGTAGCACACAAAACAGGGTATGATTGTCCGGAAGGTATTGCCTTTCGCTGATTATCGCGTATTCTACATACAGGCGCGCGATGGTATTTGAACTGGTAAATTGAGGTTGGGAGGCATTCATGGCAAGCAGGAAGAGGTTATCAACCATAGGGCTGGCATTCGCCGGCATGATGGTGGCGGTGGTGATGGTGTCCAACTATATCAGTTTTCCCACCGCGTTTTCCCGCCTGCATGTGGCCAACGCGGTTTGTATTTTGGCGGGCATGCTCTTTGGCGGGCTATATGGGGGGATCATCGCCGGGCTGGGCTCAGCGCTGTTTGATATCACCTTTCCCGCGTATGCGGTGGAGGCCTGGGTCACCTTCCTTACCAAAGGAACCATGGCGCTGGTGTGCGGCCTGATCGTGGCCAGCCCCCGGATCCGCCTGCGCCGCACGGCAAAGCTGATAGTGGGGAGCGCCGCGGGCGCAATAAGCTATATTGGGCTGTATATGTTCAAAAGCTATATCCAGATGCGCTGGGTGACGCCCGTTCCCGTGGACACCATTCCCGCGGCCCTGCTGGGCAAGCTGGCTTCATCCGCCGTGAACGGGCTGTTCGCGGTGATTGCGGCGCCTATTCTCTATTCGGCGCTGATGCCGGCGCTAAAACGGGCCGGGCTGGCCCGGCATTTGCCCGTGCCGGAAATAAAATAGGCGTTTTGCCGCGAAAAACCCGGATCAGCCGGCGGAGGGGGTTTGGAGATGGATATTGAAAAATATGCCGTAACGGGAAAAGCGAAGGTCCTCACCAGCGATTTTGACACCCGGGGCGGGGACGGGCTGGACAAAAAGCAAGTCAAACAGCAGCTGATGCCGGAGAACATCCGGAAGATGGCGGCGCTGCAGGAGCGGCTTTTCGCCGAAAACCAGCACGCCGTGCTCATCGTGCTCCAGGCCATGGACGCGGCGGGCAAGGACGGCACCATCAAGCACGTGATGACCGGCCTCAATCCCCAGGGCACCCAGGTGGTAAGCTTCAAGGTGCCCTCCAGCGAGGAAAACGACCACGACTACCTCTGGCGCGTGGGCAAGGCAGTGCCCCGGCGGGGGGAGATCGGCATTTTCAACCGCTCCCATTATGAGGATGTCATCGTGGCCCGGGTGCATGACCTGGTGCGCTCCTCCCAGATCCCCGAGGAGCTGATCACCGAGGACATCTGGGAGCAGCGCTACCGGCAGATACGGGATTTTGAGCGCTATCTGGGGGAAAACGGCGTCACGGTGGTGAAGATATTCCTCCACCTCTCCAAGGATGAGCAGCGGGAGCGCCTGCTGGACCGTATCCTTGAGGAGGACAAGAACTGGAAGTTCAACCCCGGGGACATCCAGGAACGCCGCCATTGGGACAAGTACCAGGCCGCCTATGAGCACCTGCTCAACAACACCTCCACACCCGAGGCGCCTTGGTATGTGGTGCCGGCGGACCGCAAGTGGTTTGCCCGCTACCTGGTGAGCGAGATCGTGCTCAAGGCCCTGGAGCGCATCAACCCCCGGTTCCCGGAACTGTCAGACGAGGAGCGCGCGCTGCTGGCTGAGGGCCGCAGGATACTGGAGGAGGATAGCTAAGCCCCTTACCAAAGGGAAAAACCCCGCCAGGCCGGCGGGGTTTTCAGACTGTAGACAAAGTCCCAGCCCCGAGCGGCTGGGACTTTGCCATTGAGCGGCAGGAAAGCAAGGAATAATCAAGGGAAACAAGACGAAATGTGATATAATAGGGCAAGAAACAAAGGGGTTTA
>JAQVQY010000037.1 GCA_028701335.1 Eubacteriales bacterium | reverse complement strand
TAAACCCCTTTGTTTCTTGCCCTATTATATCACATTTCGTCTTGTTTCCCTTGATTATTCCTTGCTTTCCTGCAGCTCAATGGCAAAGTCCCAGCCGCTCGGGGCTGGGACTTTGTCTACAGTCTGAGGACAGGGCTTCAAAGCCTTGTCCCTTTTTATACCGTCAGGAACGCCAGCGCCTTGCGGGCGATGACGATTTCTTCGTTGGTGGCTACCACATACACGCGCACGGGGCTGCCCTCCGCTGAAATCAGGCTGCCGGGCGCGGCGTTGCCGTTCTTCTCCGGGTCAATCTTAATGCCCAGGAACTCCAGGCCCTCTATGGCGGCGGCTCTCAGCGCCGGGTTGTTCTGCCCGATACCCCCCGCAAAGGCAATGGCGTCAAGCCCGCCCAAAGCGGCGGCATAGGCGCCGATCTGTTTTTTGATCTGGTAGGCGAAGGCCTCAACAGCCGTTTTGGCGGCGGGGTTGCCGCCCCACGCCGCCTGCTGGATCTCCCGGAAGTCATCCGACAGCCCGCCGGACAGGCCCTTGAGCCCGCTCTCCTGTGAATACAGGGCTTTGATCTCCTCAAGCCCCATCCCCAGGCTCTCATTCAGATAAAAAGTGAGGTAGGGGTCGATGTCCCCAATGCGGTTGTTGTGCGGAAGCCCCGTCTGCAGCGACATCCCGATGGTGGTGTCCACACCCTTCCCGTCCTTCACCGCCGCCAGGGAGGAGGAGCCGCCCAGGTGGCAGGTGATGATTTTTAAATCCTCCCGCCCTTCCTTCTGCATGATCCACCGGCTCACAAACTCATGCGACGCGCCATGGGCGCCGTTGCGCCTCACTCCCTGTTCAAACAGGTTCCGGGGCAGGGGATAGATGGCGGCGTACTCCGGCATATCCTGAAAAAACCCGGTCTCAAAGCTGCCAATCATGGGCGTCCCCGGCATACGCCGGGCAAACAGGCGAACGGCGGTGATATAGGGCGGGTTATGCGCGGGAAGAAGGGAATTGATTGCTGCCATACTCCCAAGCACCGCCTCATCCAGTTGCTGGACCCCGCTGTAACCAAGCGCCGCCACCACCTTGAATGCCACGCAGGCCGGGCATTTCCCCTCCGGCAGCGTGCCCGTCTCCAAAAGGAAGCGCATCAGCTGGTTGATGGCATCCGCATAGCTGACAGGCGGCGCGTTCCCCGCCTCCCGGATGCCCTCCGCCGTCTGCTGCTTGAACGCCCCCGTTTTGCGCCCCACGCCCTCAAAATGGCCGGACGCCAGTTCTTTTTCCCCCGCCGCCATGTCATACAGCCGGTATTTAAGCGAGGTACTCCCCACGTTACACGATAGTATCAGCATATGTTTCTCCTTGCGGCGATGTCCCCGGTAAAAAGGCCCGGCAATATCTTACACCGGGCGGCAGGACTTGAAAAGGGCAGGCGCTCTGTTCTCGCGCGTTCATTCCGGCCTTGCCTCAGCCGATCCAGTAAAACGCGAATACCCAAGTGCAGGCGTACAGTACTTTGCCTGATGTGTTTTAGCGCCTATGGCAATCGCTTCATCAGCTCCATTATCCTGCTCTGGATCTCCCGGGCGGTGCGAATGAACTCTTCATCACTTTTCGCTGGAGTCATCCAGGCCCCGGCCCTCCCGGAAGCTTAAAAGCAAGTAAGGGCAATTGGCATTGCAGCCCATGGTGATGACACCGTCAACGGGAGGCAACTCACCAATGAGCTTGGAGTACTGCGTTGCTTCCATGTCGATGCCGTACAGCTGCTTCACGATCCGCACGGTGTCCTGGTTAATCCGCGGCTCTGCCTTGGTACCAGCGGAGAAGCTCTCAAATACGTTCATGGCGAGATGCTTCCCCGGCGCTTCCGCCATCTGGCTGCGGCAAAAATTGTGGACACAGATAAAAGCGACCTATTTCATGTATCCATTCCCCTGCTCTCAGTTTTCATTATCCATGTGCTCCCCGCAAAGTCCAATGCAGCCGCATATAAAAGGTTCATACAATCGCAGTTTCTTCCGGTCTTTGATGCTCCGGCTGCGCCTTGACCGCCTTGTTTTCAGGGAACCAGTGCGTGGTCCTGTTGGCGATTTTCACCAGGATCAGCATCACAGGCACTTCTGTCAGCACACCCACCGTGGTGGCCAGGGCAGCTGGTGAGGTCGGTCCAAACAGCGCGATGGCAACAGCCACAGCCAGCTCAAAAAAGTTGGATGCGCCGATCATGCCGGCCGGCGCCGCGATATCATGGGTGAGCTTCAGTTTCCTGCTTGCCAGGTACGCGATGAAGAAAATGAGAAAGGTTTGAATCGCCAGGGGTATGGCGATCAGAAGGATGTGCAGCGGGTTTTGAATCAGCACTTCGGCCTGCCCCGCAAAGATCAGCACCAACGTCAGAAGCAGTCCCACAGTGGTCGCATTGTCGAATTTGGGCAGGAAGGTGTTTTCAAAGTAGTCCGCGCCCTTGCGCTTAACCATCCTGGTTCTGGTGAGCACACCGGCAGTCAGCGGGACGACCACGAACAGCACCACGGACAGGACCAGTGTGTCCCAGGGGACAAACACATTGCTGACACCCATGAGCAGTTTGACAATAGGCACAAAAGCTACAAGGATGATCAGGTCATTGGTCGCCACCTGGACTACGGTATACGCAGGACTGCCACGGGTCAGCGTGCTCCATACGAACACCATGGCCGTACAGGGCGCAGCGCCCAGCAGGATGGCGCCGGCCAGGTACTGTTTGGCCAGGTCGGGCGCAATCAGGCGGCCGAACACGAAATACAGGAAAAAGGCGGCGATCAGGTACATGGTGAAGGGCTTGATCAGCCAGTTGGTCACCCACGTAACATAAAGCCCCTTGGGGTTTTTCCCCACATCCTTCAGGCTTTGAAAATCCACTTTCATCATCATGGGATATATCATCACCCAGATTAGGGCGGCGATGGGAATGGAGATGTTGGCATAGGTCAGCCGGTTGAGGAAATCGGGCACCTGCGGGATATACCTGCCAAGCAGCACCCCCGCGCCCATGCACAGGGCGACCCAAAGCGTCAGAAATTTCTGGAAAAAACCGATTCCAGGCTTGTTTGTTGTTGCTGATTGCTGTTGTGAGGTCATTCGTTTTCTCTCCTGAAATTTGTTTGTCAGGCTTGCCGGGCGCGCCGGAAATCCTCAACCCTGCTCCTGATCTGTCCCTGGGAAACCGCATCTGTCCAGCTTTTTTCCCCAGTGCCGCTGGATGCGGCGGAATCAGCGAAACCCCGCGACAGCGATATGACCTCACTGGGGAATACAGGTATTTCTGCCCGTCGCTCTGCTCGCGCCCCTTGATTCCCAGGCCATCATCGCGCCCATCACGGAAAAATCAAACAACGAGTAGACCGGGTTGTGTGAGCTGTCATAGCCCGCCTCAGCCATGGTTTCCACCACCAGGGGATTGAGAGCGCCCGGTTCCAGCGCGGCGTTTTCGGCCGGGGATCTCCCTTTGCCCAGGCCATTGAGGAAGGCCATGGCTTTCTTGTCTCCGGGCGAAATAGAGAACACAGGCAAACCATACTTTCGTTTGTATTTCCCCGGATCTGCTGATCCGCAGTTCAGCGGGAAAGCCTATCCCCTGATCTTCGCCAGGATTTTGGCAACCTCATCGGGCTTCAGCACTTTGCCGTAGGAGACCACCTTGCCGTCCACCACCAAAGCGGGCGTTGTCATCACGCCATAGGCGGCGATTTTGGCGAAATCCGTCACATGGTCAATGAGAGTATCCATTCCCAGCCGCTCCAGCGCGGTTTTTGTCGCGGCTTCCAGCGCGTTGCATTTCGCGCAGCCGCTGCCCAGGATTTTCACCGAAGGTCCCTCGCTCTTGGCGGCTTCAGCCTTTTCCATGTTCTGCGGCGTGCAGCCGGCGCACCCATCACAGCACAGGGCCGCGGGTTGTTCCTTCTTCTTTCCAAACAGTGCCATTACAGTTCCTCCATTTCTTAATCATACCGGCAGCGCCGGCGCCCGCCATGGCTGCGCGTTATGGGTTCCCCGCAATTTTCAGGAGCAGCAGCCGCACTGGCTTTCCTTTCCCTCATAAAACGCCTGCAGGTTCCGCGGCAGTTCATACGCCGCGCGGTCGCACCCGCTCTGCTGCCTGGCAAATACAGCCCTCAGGACGCTGTCCGCCAGCGTTTCCTTCGGCGGCACCTCATAGGCCTGCCCCGATACCTCCCAAATCCTGCAGTCCACATCCGTGCCGCTGATATCACTGCAGCAGCCGCAGCTGTTCTCCACAACCTCACCGCCAATGTCCAGGCCATTGACGCGGATGGTGGGCGAGGAGAGGAACCGGTACTGCTTCGCCAGCTCCGCGGTGGCCATCTCGATTTTTTGGTACTGCACGGTGTAGCCGGCAAGCTCCAGGGCAGGGGACAGGGCCGCCAGGACCTCCTCCAGCTCTTTGTCTGTCCCGATACAGCGCTCACAGGTGTCCAGGTTCAGAAACAGGTATTCAACCAACACTATCTTCTCAGGCGAACGGTCCGTCATATCTGTCCCCTTTACTGCCTACATGATGTAGGGCTGAATGAAGTTGAAAAAGTACCCCACGATGATAATGCCGATGGTGCAGACCCCGATGAACAGCGCCAGCAGTTTGGGCTTGATGGCCT
The DNA here is from genome assembly GCA_028701335.1 of Eubacteriales bacterium. Lineage (GTDB taxonomy): Bacteria > Bacillota > Clostridia > Christensenellales > Aristaeellaceae > UBA6115. The sequence continues at coordinate 13,863 of JAQVQY010000037.1, read as the reverse complement.
TGCGCAGCATGATCAAAGACGGCAGGGACAGCGTGGTCACCGCCATCATGAAGCTAAGCACCGTGCCCAGCAGGGCGCCCTTGCCCAAAAGCGCCTCGGCGATGGGGATGGAGCCGAAAATGTCACCGTACATCGGCGCGCCGATAAGCGTCGCCAGAATAACGCCAAACGGATTCCTGCTGCCAAGCACCGTGGCGACCCACTCCTCAGGGATCCAGTTATGGATGAGGGCTCCGATTCCCACACCCAGAAGGATGTAGGGAAAAACTTTCCTGAAGGTGTCCGCCATCTGTTCTTTGGCAAACACCAGCCGGTCCCGCCGGGTCAGGTCGGGCGACTGGATATCCACGCTGCCGGAAGTGAGAATGAAGCTCTCCACATATTTTTCCATGTTCATCTTCTCGATGACGGTACCGCCAATCACCGCGATGACCAGGCCCAGCGCCACATAAAGAATGGCCACATTGGTGCCGAAGATGCTCATCAAAAGCACCAGGGACCCCAGGTCCACCATGGGCGAGGAGATCAGGAAGGAGAACGTCACCCCCAGCGGCAGGCCGGCGGAGGTGAAGCCGATGAACAGGGGGATGGACGAGCAGGAGCAGAAGGGCGTCACCGTGCCCAGAAGGGCGGCCACGATATTGGCCCAGATGCCCCGGAAGCGGCCCAGTATCTTCTTGCTGCGCTCCGGCGGAAAGTAACTCTGGATATAGCCGATGATAAAGATCAGCGTGCACAGCAGCAGCACGATCTTGATAACGTCATACACAAAAAACTGCAGGCTGCCCACCCAGCGGTTGGACAGGTCCAGGCCCAGCGCCTTAAGGCCATTCCAGATCAGGCCATTGAGCCACTGCATCCCCAGGACCTGATCCTGAAAGAACTCCCAGATTCCCTTGACTGTTTCCATGTTGGCTGTCCTCTTCCTTTTGGTTTCCGCCTGATCGCTCAGGGCGGCGGCGCTTTATGTGGCGCAGCTGTATTGCGGCTCCTGAAGCGCGCTCCCCGGGGTGACGGTTGTCAGTTTCACCAGCAGCTCCGCCGCCGCCCGGCTTCCCGCCTCACTGATATGATAGAAGGTCCACTTCCCCTCCTGGCGCCCTTCCACGATGCCGGACTCGCACAGAATCTTCAGGTGGTAGCTGAGCGTGGACTGCGGCAGGCCCAGGGGTTCATACAGCGTGCAAACACACCGCTCCCCATCCTGCAGGAACTCCAGGATTTTGAGGCGCTTCTCATCGCAGAGCGCCTTGAAGACCTTTGCGTTCTCTTCATAAGATGACGCCATGATAATCCTCCAAATCAAGTAAAGTTGATGGAAGGATTATAGGAGCGAAACGCGCTATTGTCAAGGGGAAGGATATCCCGCGAAGAAATTTTCCCCTACAGCGCGATGCTGAAGGGGGGTTCTGACATCGCTGGCGAGCAGAAAGCAACATGCGGGCCTTGCTGAGAGGAGGTCAGGAAGCTCCGCCCGCAGGGCCAAAAAGGGAGGCTTTGGCAGCCGCGTTCTTCTCGGAGTGCGGCCAAGAGGTTTCCGTATACTATTGGTAGAAGCACGCCGCCTGAATTATGCAGGGGCTATTCCCCTGTCGCCCACGGGCGGACCAGCCAAACAGGGCACCATGTGGCCCACTGGCAGCATGCAGCCCCTCATCCCAGCCCCCTTAGGGAGGCGTTTGCAGTCATTCATCCAAGAGCCGGGAAGCGCTGCATCCCGGCCCTGGTATGTCTTCCCTTGTCGGGGCAGTTTGCTTCATGGCCTGCTGGTCGGCGACCTGGCTAAAGACAATGTTAACAGCAATGGCGTTGCCGTCCAGGCGGTTGCCGCCATGGGTGCCGCCTGCAACTTCGCCCTCAGCGTGCAGGCCGGGATGGCCTCGCCTGCAGTGCTGATTACCTGACAGCGCTCGTTGATTCCAACGCCGGACATGGTGTGGTGAACCACGGCCCTGCTCCTGCCAGCATAATAGGGCACCCTGTAAAGGGGGACCCGAACACTGTGCGGCCAAAGGGATCTGAGGTTTCACCCTTGGCAGCCTTGTTGGAGGCATTCACCACGTTCTTCACATTTTCAGGGTTGGCGCCGATTTTTTCGGCCAGTCTTGCCACTTCCCACCCGCCCTTGCGCGCAACAAAATAAGCCCGGGCCCTTGATGCCATGGGCGGATCCGGGCCCGGCCAGGCTTGTTTACGCATTTGACCCGGGGGCCTTGTATGGCAACACAAAGGCCCCTGGGAAAGCCTGGGCAGAGAGCCCCCGGCGGGAGCGGAACCGGGGCGTTTCTCCCAGAAAACGCGGCAGCCGTCAGACGCTGAGCATGATCCGGTTTTTGCCCTCGGCTTTTGCCCGGTAGAGCTGAGCGTCGGCCAATTGGACAAGCTCAGTGAGGGTTTCGCCGTTGTACTGGGCCACCCCGCCGCTGAGGGTGACCCTGGCTAAGCCGGCATGGGGATGGCTTGCCACCCCCTGCCTGATCCGCTCTGAAATCTTCCACGCCATACTAAGGGGGGCGTTGGGGAAAATGACCATGAACTCCTCGCCACCATACCGCCCGACATAATCCGTGTTCCTCACGCTTCCCGTGATGGCTCCCGCGATGTTCACCAGCACCTGATCGCCAAACACATGCCCCTGTGTGTCGTTTAGCTGCTTAAAATTATCCGCGTCAAGCATGGCAATGGACAGGGGACTGCCTGTCCGATCCGCCTCATAGATCTCCGCCTTCAGGCGCTCTATCAGGGCGCGGTGATTATAGAGGCCAGTAAGCCCGTCCACCGCGGCCATCTCAGAGAGCGCCAGGTTATCCTTTTCCAGCCTGAACAACGCTTCTTTCTTGTCCGTAATGTCAAACACGATGCCCGCCAGGAAGGAGGGCTTGCCCTTTTCATCCCTTTGGGTGATCTTTCCCCGGTCGTAGAACCATTTGTAGGTGCCGTCCTTGGCCCGGATGCGGTATTCAACCTCATAGATGCCGGCCTTGCCGTACAGGTGCCTGCGCATGGCGTCCATGGTGTTCTCCAGGTCCTCAGGGTGCAGCATGTCGGTAAAAAACTGGTAGGTCACCGGCTCCGGGACCTCGCTGTCCCCATAGCCCAGGGTTCTGGTTTTAAGGGGATTGAACGTGACCTCGTTGGTTTTCACATTCCAGTACCAGTGCCCCAGGTTGCCCGTCCAGGCGAAGGCGAGCTTTGCCTCCTGCTCCTTCTCATCCAGAAGCTGGCGGGTCAGCATTTCAAGGCCTTCAATTTTTGCCAGCAGCTGCTCTTTGCTCAAGTCGGAATACTTCAATCCAAATCCCTTTCATTACTGGCCAGGCGCAGAAACATGTCCGCAAGCTGCGGGTCAAACTGCGTGCCGGCGCCGTCCCTTATCACCTTCAGGGCGGACTCTGCCCGGCCTTCCGGAGGAAGCTCTCCACTGTTATAAACACGGTCATAGGCTTCAGCCACCGCGATGATCCGCGAGAGCAGCGGGATCTCCGTGCCTTTTTTACCCCCGTGGGTATCCCGTGCCGCCCCACTTTTCATGATGGCCATAGACACACTCGGCCAGATTCAGGGTATCATTAAAGCGGCTCAGGATGCGGTATCCCAGCGCTGGGTGCTGCCTCATCGGCACGTATTCCTCATCCGACAGGGCACCCCTTTAAGGCAAAACGGCAGGGCGACCTCCAAGGCCCGCTGATGATCCCTATCCATCCTCTTGCCATGTGATTCTATCACAGGTTTCCCGGCGGCTCAACAGGGAGAATGGGCGGCGTAATCGGGTCATCGGCCGCTTCCCCAACCCGGCGTCCTGCCTGAGCAGGGAGCCGCTCAAATCATCGGGAAACAGGCATCAGGACAGGCCAAGCGGCGCCCGGTGCCGCCAACCTGATGTGACGCGGCCGAAAACCGCTTGCCGCGGCACAACAGGCGGGGTGACGGCACACGAACAGCGCGGATGGACTTTTTCAGCCTGCCCGGTTTTGATCAAACGATCCTGCTGGACAGGACGGCTGGAACCGGCGATGACGGCCTGAACACCCCGATGGCATGCGTCAGGATGACCGCTTTTTTGCCGAATATTTTCTCATCCAGCCGGTGCCCACCATGGTACGGGGGTGCGGACGAAAAAGCGCGCGATTGCGCCGGCGATTGAAGCGGACGCCGCGGCGCTTCCCCATCGCGCCATCCTTGCCAGCCTGCCCCGTATGGAATTCCCCGAGCCGTACTTCGCTGTACCCTGCCGTGAACACAAATAGCCCGGCATAAAAATCCGGAAAACACCCGGTGTGCGGGCGAATCGTTTTGAATTGCCTCCCAAGGCGATGGAAAACAGGGGACGCAGGGCGCCCCAAAATAAAAACAGCCCTGCCAGGCAATGGCAGGGCGTGATGTCTGTATTTCCGCTTTATTTGACCACTTCATACGGCCAGTCGATGATGCCGCCCAGGTCGTAGAGGTTGTGGTAGCCCATCTGGATCAGCTCATACGCGCCGGAAGCGCTGCGGTTGCCGGAACGGCAGTAGAGGTAGATGAGGGCGCCCTTGTCCGGAAGCACATCCGCCGCGCTGGCGGACAGTTCCCCCAGGGGCAGGTTGATGGCGCCCGGAATATGCCCCTGCATGAACTCAAAGGGCTCACGCACGTCAACGATGACGGGGTTCTCCCCCGTGTCGATGGCGGCCTTGGCATCCTGGGGGGTGATGCGGCGGTATACCGCGACCTTCGGGGACTCAACCCGGCCTGTTACCATGGCGCGGTCAAAATCCTGCCGGGTGAGGTGGCAGTAGCCGCCCGGGTTTTTAATGAGGTAGTCCTGGTGGTATTCCTCCGCCTCCCAAAAGTTTTCGAGGGGCTCAATTTCCACAACAAAGGCGCTGTGCCTCTTCTTTTCAGCATCCGCCAGGGTGCGGATGATCCCGCCGTCCGCCTCATCATCGTAGTAAATGCCGGTCTGGTACTGGCTGCCCACATCATTGCCCTGCCGGTCTTTCACCGTGGGGTCGATGGCGGAGAAAAACAATTCGGTCAACTCCTCAAGCGTCACCAGCCCGGGGTCATAGGTCACCTTTACCGTTTCACGGTGCCCGGTTGTGCCGGAGACCACCTGGCCATAGTCCGGGTTATCCAGAGTGCCGTTGGCGTAGCCGCTAACCGCGTCCTTCACCCCGGGCACCAGTTCCATCATGTGTTCCACTCCCCAGAAGCAGCCGCCCGCGAAGTATATCGTCTTCATCCCGTCCCCCATCGACAAGGCCGGCGTGGCCGCCAGGGAAAACATCAGAGCCAGAATCAACAGGGCCGAAAGCTGGCGCATTGTCACTCCTCCTTAAATAAGTCTTTTTAAATTATACCCGATTGGCCTATAATGAAAAGCGCAGAATGGAGGGCGGGATGGCGGAAAGGAAGACGGGGCTTGTAGCGCTGGCGGTGATCCTTCTGGACCAGCGGCTGAAGTTGGGCCTTAAGGACGCCAATCAGGCTCTGATCCCGGGGATCGTCCAGCTGTTTGGCGTCAGGAACACAGGCGTGTCCTTCGGGCTGTTTTCAGGGCAGCCTGAGCTGGTGGCGCTGTTCACCCTTGCCCTCATCATCCTGGCGGCCGCCTTCCTGCGCCAGCTGGCGCTGCCCGGCTTGGGTGTGGCGGGCAGCGGGCTGATCCTGGGGGGCGCTGTGGGCAACCTCATTGACCGCGTCGCCCATGGCGCGGTGATCGACTATGTGCAGCTGCTGTTCATCAATTTCCCGGTATTCAACCTGGCGGACGCGTGCATCACCCTGGGGGCGGCGCTTATAATCATCAGCGCGCTTTTCAGCCGGGAAGGCAGGGCGGCATGAGAGAGATCATTGCCCTGGGGGATGGCGCCACCCGGCTGGATGTGCTCTTGAGCCAGGCTAACCTGTCCCGCTCCCAGGCCGCCCGGCTCATCAAGGAAGGGCTGGCGAGTGTGTTGGGGAAAACAGTCATCGTGCCTTCCTTTAAGCCCAAAGCCGGGGAGGAGGCGCGCCTGATGGTGCCTGAGGCGGCCGAAACCGGGAATCAGCCGGAGGACATCCCGCTTCACATCCTCTATCAGGATGACGCCTTGGCCGTCGTGGAAAAACCGGCCGGCCTGGTGGTGCACCCGGCGGCGGGCAACCCCTCGGGCACCCTGGTCAACGCCCTTTTGTTCCACCTGGACCAGCTCTCCGGAATCGGCGGGGAGAAGCGCCCGGGCATTGTACACAGGCTGGACAAGGACACCAGCGGGCTGATGCTGGTGGCAAAGAATGACCGGGCGCACCTGGCCCTCTCCAGGGCACTGGCGCAGCGCCAGATTGAAAAATACTACCTGGCCGCCGTGGCAGGGCAGTTCAAGGAAGAAAGCGGGCGGATTGACGGCCCAATCGCCCGCAGCCCCAGGGACCGCAAGAAGATGACGGTGCTTGAGGGCGGCAGGGAAGCGCTCACCCTGTGGCAATTGGCGCGCCAGGATGACACAAGCGCCCTGGTTTTAATCCGCTTGGTGACCGGGCGCACCCACCAGATCCGGGCGCATTTTGCCCACGCCAACCACCCCGTGCTTGGGGACACCCTTTACGGGCACAAAGGACTGCCACCTGCCCCCCGGCTGATGCTCCACGCCTGGTCCCTGGCCTTCGCCCATCCTGTCACCGGCGCCGCGATGGCATTCACGGCGCCACCGGAGGCGGCATTCAGGGCGCCCGGGGAAGCGGAACTTCTGGCGGTAAAAGTCCGCCTGAACGATACAATAAAATAGGCAAGGAGGAAGCGCTATGGACATCCGCATGGAAAAAAAGGACGGTTTCAAAGTGGCGGGCCTGGCAATAGACGCCACCCCCAAATCCAACTTCGGCAAACTCTGGGACGAGCTGTTTGAAAAGGTGCCCTACCAACAGCTGGAGGCCCTGGGGAGCGGCCAGAGCCTGGGCGTGTGCTGGGATATGAAAGAAGACGGCAGCTTTCGCTACATGGCGGGTTACCACTCGCGGGACGTGGGGAAAGCCCGCGCGCTGGGGCTGGAGCTGCTGGACGTGCCGGAAGCGGAGTATGCCATCGTGCCCGTCAAGGGCCCCACGCCAAAGAACATCAAGGACGGCTGGATCTATGTCTGGGACACCTTCTTCCCCCAGCAGGGCTACCGCCACGCGGGCACGCCTGATTTTGAAGTGTACGCCCCGGGCGACCTGAACAGCCCTGACTATCAGATGGTGCTGTGGGTGCCGGTCAAAAAGGCGTGATCACAGGAGGGTGATGCTCTCACGGTCAAACTCAATCAGGCCCGCGTCCCGCATCTTCTGAAGCTCGCGGGAAAGGGAGCTGCGCTGGACGCCGAACTGGGCGGCCAGCGCTTTTTTGCTGGCGGGCAAAAGCACCCGGGAGCTGCCCTGCTTTTTCCGCTCATATGTCAGGAAGTTGATCACCCTCTGGCGGATGGGCAGGTTGGTGAAATGCTTCAGCTTGTCCTCCAGCAGGGTGGCGTTGTCCGCCACATAGGCCAGATAGCTGGCCAGAAAGGCGCTGTTCTCCTGGAAAAGGCGGAACGCCGCCTCCCGGGTGATTGCCGCGATCCGGGTGAGCGCCTGGGCGCTTACCGCCAGCCGGTAAACCGGGCGGGAGGAAAACAGCAGGTTGCCGCCCACGCAGTCCCCCCGGGCGAAGATGGCAATGGTCATCAGGTCTCCGTCCTCCCCCAGGCGCTCCACCGCCACGCGGCCGGACAGGATGATCTCAAGCCGCTCGCAGGCTTCCCCCTCCGCGTGGATGAGCTGGCCCTTTTTAAACCGGCGGAGCGCAAGGCCGCCGCCCGCCAGTTCCTCCCGGATGGTCTCCTCCCCCAGGCAATCCAGCAGGGGAACGCCCAGAACATCTTCCATCTCAAGCATCCCCCCTCAATACTGTTGCCATGGTAACACAATATCTCCGCGGCCGCCATTATAATGGGGCTATTACGGCCTTGGAGGTTATGATGAAGGCAAAAATGATGGCAGTCCGCCTGCTGTTCGCGGCCTTGTTTGCGGCGCTTATCGTGATGAACAGGCTGACGGCCTGGCTTATACTGTACGCGCTCAGCCTGCTGATTCCGCTGTTTATCGGCAAGCGGGCCTACTGCATGGCTATCTGCCCCATCAACACGCTGATGATGGGCGTCCAATCTTTAAAAAAGAAATTACGCATCGCCTCCCGTCCCATGCCCAGGGCGCTGGCGGGGGGCAGGTGGGCCTGGGCGGGGCTTGGGGTAACAGCGGCGCTCTTTATTATCAGCCGCAAGGCGCTGGGCCGCACGCTGCCGGTGATGCTCCTGTGGATGGTGGTGGCCGCCTTCTTCACCCTGCGCTGGCACCCGGATGTGCTCCACGACCTGCTGTGCCCCTACGGGGTGCTGCAGCGGCTTTTGTCCAGGGCCTCCCTGCTGAACGAAGACAACCGGAAAGCCGCCCGCGATTACCAGGGCTTTACCATTTCGGTGCTGGGCGGCAACAAAAAGAGCGCCGGAGATCCCGGCGCCTCAAAGGAAACCTCCACGACAGCTTAACCCAGGAGCATACGGTCGTTCATGACCTCATCCTCGCTGTGCTCAGAGAACCGCCGGACGAGGCCTTCCACGGTCAGCCGCTGCTTTTCCTCCCCGGATACATCCAGGATAACGCGGCCCTGGCTCATCATGATGAGACGGTTGCCGTACTGGATGGCGTGGCGCATGTTATGGGTGACCATCAGGCAGGTGAGGCCCATCTCCTTGATAAACTGGTCGCTTAGCTCCATCACTTTTTTGGCGGTCTTGGGGTCAAGCGCCGCCGCGTGCTCGTCCAGAAGCAGCACTTTGGGCGCGCCGATGGTGGCCATCAGCAGGGTCAGCGCCTGGCGCTGGCCGCCGGAGAGCAGGCGCACCTTCTGGGACATCCGGTCCTCAAGCCCCAACCCCAGGCTTTTAAGCAGTTCGTGATAGCGTTTCCGCTCCTGGGGGGTGACACCCCAGGCCAGGGTGCGCCGTTTCCCCCGGCGGAAGGCCAGGGCCAGGTTTTCCTCGATCTCCATATCCGCCGCCGTGCCCATCAGCGGGTCCTGGAACACGCGGCCCAGGTGCTTGGCCCGCCTGTATTCCGGCAGCCTGTCAAGCACCGTGCCGTTCACCCGGATGCTGCCGCGGTCCTGGCGGTAGACGCCGGCCACGCAGTTAAGCAGGGTGGATTTCCCGGCGCCGTTGCCGCCGATGACGGTGACAAAGTCCCCCGGGGCCAGGTGCAGGCTCACATCATCCAGGGCCAGCTTTTCATTGACGGTGCCGGGGTTGAAGGTTTTGGACAGATGATCAATGATCAGCATGTTGGTTCCCTTTCGTGATGTGGCGGGAGGTTTCGCGCATTTCCTTAAGGCGGGGCAGGAACAGCGCCACCACCACGGTGAGCGCGGTGAATAGCTTCAGGTCGTCCGCCGGCATCCCCAGGCGCAGAACCAGGGCGATGATGATCCGGTAGGTGACGGCGCCTAAGATCATGGACAAAAGGCGGCTCAGGAAGTTGTTCCGGGCGAATATCACCTCGCCGATGATGAGGCTGGCAAGACCTATCACAATGGCGCCAACCCCCATCTGCACATCCGCATAGTTCTGTGACTGGGCAATCAATGATCCTGAAAGTGCCACCAGCCCGTTTGAGAGCATCAGGCCCATAATCACCGTGGTGTCGGTGTGGATGCCCTGGGCCCTGACCATGTTGGGATTGTTGCCGGTGGCGCGGATGGCGCTGCCCAGTTCCGTCCCAAAGAACCAATACAAGATAAACACCAGGGCCAGGGACATCACAGCCCCCATGACGATCACTGACCAGGTCTTGTCCAGCCCCAGCCAGCCCCCGATCTTTGTGTAGGCGGTGTCCAGCCTCAAAAGGGACAGGTTGGCCTTGCCCATGACCCGCAGGTTGATGGAATACAGCGCGATCATGGTGAGGATGCCGGATAGCAGCGCCGGAATCTTAAGCTTGGTGTGGAGCAGCCCCGTGGCAAGCCCCGCCAGAAGCCCCGTTAAAAAGGACAGCAGCATGCCCAAAAAAGGGCTGTGCCCCGCATAGATCATCTGTGCCGTCACAGCGGCGCCCAGGGTGATGGTGCCCTCCACGGAGAGGTCCGCCACGTTCAGCACCCGGTAGGTTATATACACGCCCAGCGTCATGATGCTCCACAACAGCCCCAGGGACAGGGCGCCCAGCAACACTTGTTCCACTTTCATCCTCCCGCCCCGCCGGATAATAAGCCCGGCGGGGCGTCATGTTGTCTTGGTTTACTTCATTTCCACGGCGAATTCGGCCAGGTCCTCAGGAATCGCGATACCCAGGGCATCGCAGGCGGTTTTGTTGACAAGGTACTGGAAATCCGTCTGCCGCTGGATGGGCATCTCCCCCACCCTGGCCTCGCCCTTTAGGATTTGGGCTGCCATATGGCCGGTCTGCTCGCCCAGGCGGAAGTAGTTGACTCCCAGGGTGAAGGTGCCGCCGCCGGTGACCTGGGCTTCCTCACCGCAGGAGAGGGGCAGCCCGGCTTTCATGGCCTCCTCGGCCACAATGGGGATGGCGGCGGAGATGATGTTGTCCGTGGGCAGATAGATCACGTCACAGCGCCCCGCCAGGCTCTGGACAGCCTGCTGCACGTCGTTTGAGTTGTTGACGGTGACTTCCAGGGCCTCCATGCCCTGGGCTGCGATCTCCTCCAACGCCAGGCGCACCTGGGTCTGGGAGTTGATCTCACTGCCGGTGTAGAGGATGCCCACCACCTTCGCCTCCGGGAAGAAACGCTTAATGAGCTTGATCTGGTCAGCCACCGGGTTCATGTCGGAGGTGCCCGAGACGTTAAAGCCCGGCTCGTCATCGCTCTTGGCCAGTTTGGCGCCCACGAAGTCCGTGACCGCGGTGCCCAGGATGGGGATGCGGTCGGTCTTGCCCGCCAGGGAGAGCACTGCGGGGGTGGCGATGCCCAGCATCAGGTCCACCCCATCCGCCACAAACTTGTCAGCGATCGAGGAGCAGATATCCTGGCTGGCCTGGCCGTTCTGATAATCGATGGTGATGTTCACCTTATCCACAAAGCCCTCGTCCTCCAAGCCCTTGACAAAGCCCTCCCGGGCAGAATCCAGGGCGTCGTGCTGTACATACTGGAGGATGCCCACCACCGGCTGCTCCTCTGCCATCCCCAGGCCCGGCAGCAGGAGCGCCATCAACAAAAGCGCCGCCAACAGATTCATTGTCCGTTTCATCCTTGTTTCCTCCTTGCTTGCTGTGTTTCATCAAAAACACCCCCTGCGAAATACGCAGAGGGCGACTCAATCGCGGTACCACCTCTTGTTCCTGTCCAAAGACAGCTCAGGGCAACTGACATTGCCTTCCCCTGTAACGGAGGGATTCCGGCGCGGCCTACTCTTTTTCAGCCTGCGGCTCCCAGGATGTACTCACTGCCCTGCCCCTGCTTCCTCGCACCAACCGAAAGCTCTCTTTAAGGGGTTAAAGGCAACTACCTGTTCCTGATCACAGCCCTTGGGGAGATTGTATACAATCAGCTGTCGGGCCATCAATGTCCGATCCGGTCGTTTTTTATCCGAAACCTGTGAATCAGGGTGAAATGCAGGGGAAGTACAAGCCATCAAGCCTTCAAGGGGTGTTCCTTAGTGCGTCTCCTCCGCGTAGGGCAGCATGTCCTCGGGAATCGCCAGGCCGATGGCGTCGCATAGGGTTTTGTTCACGTAATAGCTGTACTCGCTCTGGCTCTCAATGGGCATATCGCCCACCGCTTCCGCCTCGCCCCGGAGCAGTTTCCCTGCCATCAGGCCGGTCTGTTCGCCCAGTTTGTAATAATCAATCGCCAGGGTGAACTGGCCGCCTTCCTTCACCATGCCCGCGTCCCCGCATATTACAGGCCGCCTGGCTTCAAGGGCGACCTCCGCCACGATGGGCATGGAAGCGGCCAGCACATTGTCCGTGGGGATGTAGATCACATCGCAGTTGTCCACCAGGGACAGCATCGCCTGCTGCACGTCGTTTGAGTTGTTGACAGTGACCTCGGTGTAGTCCATGCCCAGGGCCACGATCTCCTCTTTGGCGATGTCCGCCTGCAGGGTGGAGTTGATCTCGCTGCCGGTGTAGATGAGCCCCACAATCCGGGCTTCCGGCACAAAGTGCTTGATCATGGCGATCTGGTCCTTGATGGGGTTCATGTCGGTGGTGCCGGAGATGTTGAAACCTGGTTTTTCGTTGCTGGCGGCCAGCCTGGCCTCCACATAGTCAGTGACCGCTGTGCCCAGGATCGGGATGGTCTCGGTCTTCCCGGCCAGGGCCAGGACAGCGGGGGTGGCGATACCCAGCATCAGGTCCACTTTGTCAGCCACGAACTTGTCCGCGATGGAAGCGCAGGTGCTTTGGTCCGCCTGGCCGTTCTGGTAGTCGATGATGATGGTCTCCTTGTCCACATATCCCTGCTCCTCGAGAGATTTCAGGAAGCCTTCCCGGGCAAGATCCAGCGCCCCATGCTGCACATACTGGAGGATGCCGATCACGGGCACGTTCTCCCCCGCAAACGCGAAGAACGGCATCAAGAGGGCAATAACCAGAAGCAGGGGCAGAAGGTGTTTGATCCGTTTCATGTGGGGTTCCTCCTTATGATGTGTTGGGTTTGCCGGAAAAACAAACCGCCCTCAGCATTCGCTGAGGGCGGATGATCCGCGGTACCACCTCAATTTTCTGTCCAATGACAGCTCAGGGCAACCAACATTGCCTTCCCCGTTAACGGAGGGAAACCCGGCATGGCCTACTGGGTGTTTCAGCCTGCGGCTCCCGGGATGAAATCACTGCCCGCGCCCCTTGCTTCTTTCCACCTGCCGAAGCTCTCTTGAAGGTTTGCCTGGCGGCTACCTGTTCCCGATCAGTGCCGTTGCGGGCATTGTATCCCGCCAATCCGGCGTCTTCAATGTATCTTTCGGTCTGATATTGGCCAGGCGCTCGGTTAAACAATGTTTGTACAATTTGCCGGGGCGTTGACGGCACCTGGCCCCGCAAGGTATTATAAGCCCATGAAAAGGCATTCATTGGGCTTGTGCGCCCGTTTTATTGCTGCCATGGCGGTCATGGTGCTCCTGTCGGGGGCGATGCCACCGCAGGCCTGGGCCGGGGACACCGCCTACACCGCCACGGTCAAAGGCGGCCCCTTAAGGCTCCGGGAAAAACCCAGCGATACGGGCAGGGTGCTGAACCGGTATTCCTCGGGCACCGTGGTCCAGGTGCTGGCCGATGGCGAGGGTTACTGCCGTGTTCTGGCGCCCGACGGCCTGGAGGGCTATATGATGAAGGAATACCTGGCCTTTTTAAATGGCCTGCCGCCCGCGGACGCGCAGGCTTCCGCGGCCGAATCTGAGCCCTATGACTGGGCTGGCGCCGCCCGGGAGTCCGCCCTGGCCCGGGGCATTGATCCCAGTAAACCCATGCTGGCCATCACCTTTGATGACGGTCCCTCCCCGGCGACGGAGGCCATCCTGGACCAGCTCAAGGCCTACGGAGCCAAAGCCACCTTCTTTGTCCTGGGCCGGAACATCGCCGGAAACGAAGCGATTTTAAAGCGCGCCGCGGATGAGGGGCACCAGCTGGCCAGCCACTCCTGGTCGCACCCGAACCTGGACGATCTGTCCTCCTCCGCCGTGCGCAGCCAGATGACCCGCACCATGAACAAAATCGAGGAAATCACTGGGCGAAAAGTCTCCATGATGCGCCCTCCCTATGGCGCCTCCAACCGTTTGACCCGCCGGGTGATGACAGAGCTTGGGCTGCCGGTGATCCTCTGGGGGGTGGACTCCCTGGACTGGAAGACCCGCAGCGCCTCAAAAATCTCCCGGGCCA
>JAQVQY010000127.1 GCA_028701335.1 Eubacteriales bacterium | reverse complement strand
GGCCGATGAGGAAAAGAATGAGCTGAAGGAAATTGTCGATTTCCTGAAGAATCCGAAGGAATATCTGGACCTGGGCGCCCGCATTCCCAAGGGGGTTCTGTTGGTCGGCCCTCCTGGCACCGGAAAGACCCTGCTGGCCAAGGCAGTCGCGGGAGAGGCAAAGGTGCCGTTCTTCTCCATCAGCGGGTCCGATTTTGTGGAAATGTTTGTGGGTGTTGGCGCCAGCCGCGTGCGTGATCTGTTTGACCAGGCCAAGCGCTCCGCGCCCAGCATTGTGTTTATTGATGAGATTGACGCTGTTGGCCGCCATCGGGGCGCCGGTTTGGGCGGCGGGCATGATGAGCGGGAACAGACGCTCAACCAGCTTTTGGTTGAAATGGACGGCTTTGCCACCAACGAGGGCGTCATTGTGATGGCCGCCACCAACCGGCGGGACATCCTGGATCCGGCGCTGCTTCGCCCTGGCCGCTTTGACCGCCAGGTGACGGTGAACTTTCCGGATCTGAACGGCCGTGTGGCCATACTCAAAGTCCACTCCAGGGGAAAGCCGCTGGGTCCGGATGTGAACCTGGAGAACATTGCCAAACGGACGCCTTTTGCCACGGGCGCTGACCTGGAGAATGTGATGAACGAAGCGGCGATTGTGGCGGCACGGTACAAGAAAAGGGAAATCAGCCAGTCCCACCTGATTGAGGCGGTGGAACGGGTGCAAATGGGACCGGAGAAGAAGAGCCACAAGGTGCTGGAAGAGGACAAGCGCATCGTGGCCTATCACGAGGCGGGCCACGCGGTGGTGGGGCACTACCTGCCTGAGTGCGACGAGGTGCATACCGTCACCGTTGTGCCCCGGGGCGGAGCGGGGGGATTTACCCTGTCGCTGCCCGAAAAAGAGTTTGATATGCAGAGCCGCACCAAGATGCTTCAGATGGTGTCCATGATGCTGGGCGGCCACGCGGCAATTAAAATCATTGAAAACGATGTGTACACCGGCGCTCAGTCTGATCTAAAAAAAGCGACCGAAGTGATCCGCACCATGGTGACCAAACTGGGCATGAGTGATGAATTGGGCACTGTATACCTGGGGAACGACCAGGAGATCTTTGTAGGCATGGAGTTTGGCCAGTCCAGGGAATACAGCGAGGATTATGCCCGGAAGATCGACCATGAGGTATCCTCTCTTCTGGAGAAGTGCTATCAAGTGGCCTTAAAGACCCTGAAGGACCACATTGATAAGCTCCATGGCCTTGCCAACCTGTTGATCGAGAAGGAAACCGTCACCCGGGAGGAGTTCGTGGCCTTTATGGACGCCAAGGTGCCGGAACTAATCCCCGCGCAGGCCTGAAACCTGCATGGATCTATATAAGGTATTTGTACGATGAATCAGCGCTCCGATAAATGGCAGCCCAATTCAACTCAGCCTTTTTCACAGGCCGGCCGTAATGGGTTGCCTTATCAGTTCGCGGATAATGCATTCCCGCAACCACAGTATCCTTTCCAGGCCCAGCGCCCGCAGCAGGGATTCCACCAACCGCCTCACGAAGAGCCCGCGAAGCCTGATAAGAAAACCAGGGCAAAACGGCGCAAATGGCCTTTGATTCTGATTGTCCTCCTGTTGGTGGCAGGGCTGGGCGTTATTGGCGTTCAGGCCCTGCGGGACCGGCAGGTAGCTGGGCTCATCGCGCCATATGAAGAAGTGTACGCCCCCAATATCTATATAAATGGCATCAGCATTTCCGGCCTTAAGCCACAGGAAGCCCTGGATACCCTTAAAGAAGACATGTATGGGAAGCTCAACAGTTGGTCGCTGAACCTGAACTATCGGGGGCACACTTTCGCTTCGCTTAGCTATGCAACCCTGGGCATGACTGTGGACGAAAACCAACTCTACGCGTTGCTGAACGAGGCCTGGCAAATGACGCACAGCGGTGATGTCCATACCCGAAAAGCCGCCATTGACCGTCTTCAGATCACTCCCTACAATGGGCAGGCGGCCCGAAGCGAGCTAAGCGACCAGCAGCTTGAAGCTATGCTTTCGCAGATCGCGCCCTTCATCAACAAGGACCCGGTGAATGCCGCGATTATACATTTCCAGCCGGATAACGATCGCGAGCCTTTTGTCTTCCAGCATGAGCAGGCAGGCGCTCGATTTGATATGGTTTCCGCCAGGCAGCAAATCATGTCCTGGGCCGCGTCCGGCCGGTCAGGTGATTTTGAGCTGACCGGAGAGCCGATCCCTCCTGAGGTAACCGTGGCGCAGCTTAAGGAAAAAGTGGCCCTGCGCTCCAGCATCAGCACCTCCATCAGCACCTCGTCCACCGAAAACCGCAACAACAACATCCGTGTGTCCCTTTCACGCATGAATGGCATGATTCTGAAGCCGGGGGAAAGCTTCAGTTTCAACAAGGTTGTGGGGCCCAGAACGCTTCAGGCCGGTTTTTTTGAGGCGTTGGAGCAGGTATATGGTGACCTTGTCACTGGTGTGGGCGGCGGCGTATGCCAGGCCAGCACCACCCTGTACCAGGCCGCACTGACTGCGGGGCTTACCATCAGCAAACGTTCCATTCATTCTGATAAGGTGTCTTACTCGGATCTCGGACAGGATGCCACCGTATATCTGTCCGGCGGCCGGGAGATTGATTTTGTATTTAAAAACACCACACCGGAAGACATCTATATCGCCGCCCGTGTACGCCCGGCTTCCAACAGTTCCAAACGTTTGGTGACAGAGATAAGAATTTATGGCCAGAGTTTGGGAGAGGGGGTAAGTTACCGAATGAACTCTGAAACCGTGCAAGTGCTGGCTCCTCCTGCTGATAAGAAATACGTGGTGGACATGACCGGCCTGATTGTGACGTATAAAGACGAGGAAAAGCTGAAAAGCGAAGCGCAGGAAGGCTATGTGGTGGAGACATACCTGGAGAAGCTGCATAACGGGCAGGTTGTTGAGCGGAAGTTTGTTTCCAGCGACACCTACCAGCCAAAGAAGGCCGTATACTACCGCGGCAACACCGCTGTGCCGTAATCATTGCTTTTAATGCTGGTTTTGAATGCAAGTCAGCCCGTAACAGTAATTGTTTCAATGCAAAAAGCGTCGCAAGCGCTTTTTGCTTTCCTGTGAGGGCTTATGCGACTCGTGAAACAATGCATACCGTTGGAACGAAAAGATCATATTTTATGCATTGAAGCCTTGTAATTTTTATTCGTATACAGTATGATTATGCTTAGATGGAGGATGCTTAGAGGTGGAAGGTGAACGCTGCTTTCTTTTTGCGAATCCATATAAACCGGATACTGTTTCAACGGCTGGCGCATTTGCCGGTTTATTGATTAAAAGGGGATGTGCCGTCAGCCTGGATGGCTGGCTTTATGACCTGCTGAAGGTGGGGGAACGGGCGGAGCTGAAGGATGTTGGCGGTGACTACCGTGCTATCATCGCCTTTGGCGGGGACGGCACCCTGCTCAGGTGTCTGCCGATCGCGGCCGCCCAAAAAGTGCCTGTTTTGGGCGTCAATATGGGCCACGCCGGCTTTCTTCTGGAACTTGACCCTGGGATGCTTGAGGTTGGCGCCGATAGGCTGTTGAGCGGCGCGTACGATCTTGAAGAACGCATGATGCTTAAGTGTGAGCTGGACGGGAGTTTCTCCCTTGCCATGAATGATGTGGCGGTATCCCGTGGGCAAAACCCCAGCAGCATCTCTGTTTCGGCCTATGCGGACAAGGAACTGATTTACACCAGCCACGGGGACGGCATCCTGGTGACCTCCGCGACTGGCACCACGGGCTATGGATTGTCAGCGGGCGGACCTGTGGTACACCCGGAGCTTGAATGCTTGTCGGTGGTACCCATCTGCTCCCACGACCTGCATCTTCGCCCGGTGGTCCTGCCGGCAGATAAAAAGGTCAGGCTTTTGATTCGGGGGCTTCGCAACCGAAAGCATCAGATAGCCATTGACGGGCAGACAGTCCTCTGCCTGGAAGGGCAGACCGAAATCAGGGTATCAAAAGCGGAGGAACGTGTTTGTTTCATCCGGTTTTCACACCAGGGGTTTATCACCAAGCTGCATCAGAAGCAACGGGACTGGACACAGCAAACGAATGGAGGACTATGATGAAAAGCACCAGGCATGCGGCCATCCTTAACCTGATAGACAAGCAGGACATTCAAACGCAAAAGGAACTGGCGGACAAGCTGAAAACCCAGGGCATCAATGTCACTCAGGCTACGGTTTCAAGAGACATCAAGGAAATGCGCCTGCTGAAGGTGCTCTCGGGAACCGGCGGCTACAAGTACGCCACCGCCGACCAGGCGGAGCACTCTGTATCGGAGCGCTTTGTGCGCATGTTTGTGGACTCAGTCATATCCATCCAGTCAGCGGGCAATATCATCGTGATAAAAACCCTGTCCGGCAGTGCCAATGTGGCGGGTGAGGCCATTGACAGCATGCGCTGGCCTGAAGTGCTGGGCACCCTGTCAGGTGACAACACCATTATGGTGGTGGTTCGGGATGAAGCCGATGCTGACCTGGTGGTGGAGAAATTCCATAATATCCTAAGGTAACAGGCACGGTTACGCATGCTTGAGCAGCTGTTTATTCGGGATTTCGCTCTGTTTGATGAAATCACCGTGGCATTTAGTGGAGGCTTGTCCGTATTGACCGGGGAAACCGGCGCCGGAAAGTCTCTGGTGGTG
>JAQVQY010000036.1 GCA_028701335.1 Eubacteriales bacterium | reverse complement strand
GTAAGGCAGGGAGCCCGGATCAGTAGGCCTTGGCGAAGTACATTACCTTGTCCGCCGGTTTCCCGCAACACACGCAGTGATTATCTAAAGGAGTCTGGTCAAAGGGCATGTTGCGGCTGGTGGCGCTGGTCTCTTCCTTTATATGGTCCTCACAGGCGCGCTCACCGCACCACATGGCCCGGGCATAGCCCTGCTGCACCTGCCGGGCCAGTTCTTCCATATTGTGAACGTCCCGGGTGCGCTCCACCCGAAAAGCCTCGGCCAGGCCGAACATCCCCTGCTGGACGCTCTTGAGAAGCTCAAAAACGCCTTCCACAATCCCATTAAGCGGCAGGGTGCCCTTCTCAAAACTGTCCCGGCGCATATAGCTCACAACGCCGTTCTCAATGTCCCGGGGCCCGATCTCAATCCTCAGCGGCACGCCCTTCAATTCCCACTCGTTGAACTTCCAGCCGGGAGACAGGTGGTCCCGGTCATCCAGCTTCACCCGGAAACCGGCCTGCTTCAACTGCTGATAGGTTTGTTCGCACACATCCAGCACGCTGCCCTTATGGGCCGCGATGGGCAGGATGACCACCTGGTGGGGAGCGATGGCCGGGGGCAGTTTCAGCCCCCGCTCATCCCCGTGGGTCATGATGATGGCGCCGATTAGCCTTGTGGACATGCCCCAGCTGGTCTCATGGACGTAGGCCAGCTCACCCTCCCTGTTTTGATACTGGATGTTGAAGGGCACAGAGAAATTGGTGCCGAAGTTGTGCGTGGTTCCCGCCTGCAGTGCCTTGCCGTCCTGCATCATGGCCTCCACCGAATAGGTGGCACGGGCCCCGGCGAACTTCTCCTTGTCGCTCTTCTGCCCCGCGAACACCGGCACCGCCAGGATATCCTCACAGAAGGAGCGGTAAACCTCCAGCATCAGGAGCGTCTCCTCCTGGGCCTCCTCAGGCGTAGCGTGGACGGTGTGGCCCTCCTGCCACCAGAACTCGGTGGTCCTGAGGAAGGGCCGGGTGGTCTTCTCCCAGCGCATCACGGAGCACCACTGGTTGTACTTCATGGGCAGATCCCGCCAGGACTGCACCCACTGGGCAAACATCGTGCAGAACATCGTTTCCGATGTGGGCCGGATGGCTAAGCGCTCCTGGAGTACCTCATCCCCCCCCTGGGTGACCCACGCCACCTCCGGCGCGAAGCCCTCCACGTGCTCCGCTTCCTTTAACAGAAGGGATTCGGGGATCAGCATGGGCATGGACACGTTTTCGTGCCCCGTTTCCTTAAACCTTTGGTCCAGCTCCTCCCGGATCAGCTCCCAGATGCGGTTACCGTAAGGTTTCAGCGCGATGCAGCCCCGCACCGGAGTATAGTCCATCAGGTCCGCCATGCGGACCACATCGGTATACCACTGGGAGAAGTTCTCATCCCTTGGCGTGATGTGCTGGACAAAAGCCTGTTTTGATTCCTTAGCCATAGAGCCTCCTTCAAAAAAATAAGCCCGCCCCCGCAGGGACGAAGCCTGGCTTCGCGGTACCACCTTGCTTGGCGCCTGAGCGCCCGCTCTTGCCCCTTAACGCGGGAAGTCGGCGGGGATTGGCCGCGGCCGCGGGGCGGGATACGGCCTTCGCGCGCTTTCACCCTCCGCGCTCGCTCTCCATGGCCGCTTGCTTCCCCGCGATTGCCTGTGCAATTGTGGTGCAGTATAGCAAATGCGGGATTGCGGCGCAAGGGCTTTTCAGCTTGTCTTTTTGGATGCGCGCCTTATAATGGAAAAAAACAGGAGGACATCCCATGATCAGACGCAAAGCGGAACGCCTGGTGAATGTTTCGGAAAACCGCTACGGCGGCTCGGGCCAGGTGATGATGACCGCTATTTTAAACGGCCATGAGGAACTGGGCGGGAAGGGCCGGCTGTTCAGCCACATTACACTAAAACCCGGCTGCGGCATTGGTGAGCACAACCACGAGGGGGAATGGGAAGCCTTTTATGTCCTAAGCGGCCAGGGGCAGCTCACCGACAATGGAGAGATATATACGCTTCAAGCCGGCGATGTGCATCTCTGCCCCTCCGGCCACAGCCACGGCGTGCATAACGCGGGCTCAGAGACACTGGAGATGGTGGCGCTCATCCTGTATGCCTGACTCCTCCAACAATAATCAAAATTCTTTGGGGGTTTGTGAACTTTCTTATAAGAAAGTTCACAATGTCCTCCCGTCCCCCGTCCTCAGCCCCCGTTCTCCGTCTCCATGATCAAATCCACACGCCTCTGGTGCCGCCCGCCTTCAAATCCGGCGTCCAGCCACATGGACACAATCATTTTTGCCAGGTCAACGCCCAGCACCCGGGCCCCCAGGGCCAGCATATTGCAGTCATTGTGGGACCTTGACATGACGGCGGAATAGCAGTCCGAGCAGATGGCGCAGCGGACGCCATGCACCTTGTTGGCGGTGATGCCCACGCCGATGCCCGTGCCGCAGAACACCAGGCCCTTTTGGCAGCGGCCGTCCGCCACCGCCTCGGCGGCTTTTTTTGCGTAGACCGGGTAATCGCAGCTCTCCATGGTGTAGGTGCCAAAGTCCTCATAGGCGATGCCCCGCTCCTTAAGGAGCTTGATGATTTCCAGCTTCAACGGCAGGCCCGCGTGGTCACTTCCCAACGCTATCATTTTTGTTTCCCTTTCTCCTGGCTTTTCAGGAACTTCGTTACAGTATCATAGTTGGGCATGGCACCCTGGGCGCCTGAGCCCAGGGTGGACAGCGCGCCCACGGCATTGGCAAACCTGAGGGCTTCCTTTTCCGGCATGCCCCGGCAGAGCCCAGCCGCGAAGCCGGCGTTGAAACT
Source organism: Eubacteriales bacterium (assembly GCA_028701335.1). Lineage (GTDB taxonomy): Bacteria > Bacillota > Clostridia > Christensenellales > Aristaeellaceae > UBA6115. Next base: position 15,808 of record JAQVQY010000036.1, on the reverse strand, counting down.
GTCCCCTGCGGCCGTGGTGTCCACCGCCGCCACCCGGAAGCCGGGCGCGTGGATCTCCTCGTCCCCCCGGATGAGGTAGGCGCCGTCGGTCCCCGCCTTGGCGACGACGGCCCTGGCCCCCATGCGGACGAGTTTTCTCCCGGCGGCAGCCAGCTTGCCGGGGCTTCCGGTCTCAAGCCCCGTGAGGATGGCCAGTTCAACCTCATTGGGGGTGATGTAGTCCACGTGGCTTAGCAATTCCTCCGTCAGGGGCACTGCCGGCGCCGGGTCCAGGATGACGGTTTTCCCGGCCCCGCGGAGCCTTCCGGCGGCGTAGGTAACTGTTTCCAGGGGAATCTCCAGCTGCATCAAAAACACATCGCAGCTCATGAGCCGCTCCCAGTAGCGGTCTATCTGTGCCCGGTCCACCAGGAGGTTGGCGCCTGGGAAATAGATGATGCGGTTGTTCCCGCTGTCAGCCGCCACCTCGATCACGGTGGTGCCGTTGTTCACCCCGGGCACCGTCTCCACGCAAGCGCCGTCAATGGCGCTTTCCACCAGCACCTGGCGGTAGAGGGCGCCGTTCTGGTCATCCCCCAGCTTGCCCAGCATCATCACTTCAGGCAGAAGCCTGGAGGCCGCCACCGCCTGGTTGCCCCCCTTGCCGCCCGGGAATACCTGGAAACTTAAGCCCGTGAGCGTCTCCCCCGGCAAAAGGAACCGGGGCACCCGGGACACCAGGTCCACATTCATGCTGCCGATGACAGCGATTCTTGGCATCTCACCGCTCCTCTCCGCTGCTTGACGGTTTGTTGTTTCGCCCCTACAATAACAGAAAAAGCTTCGGCTTCCAATAGAAGGAGGAACAGCAGATGAAGAAATCAACCTATGAGGACGCGCGCGGCCGCGCGATCAGCTATTTTGACAAGGCGGGCATCGTCCTCACCCAGAAGGAAAGAGACAGTGTCGAGGTGGCGGACTTTGGCCTTGATGAACTTGAAAAGACCGGCCTGGAGCTGGTTACCTATGTGAACACCGAGCGCTGCTGCGCCAAGGAGCTGGTACTCTTCCCCGGCCAGACCTGCCCGGAGCACCGCCACCCCACCGTAATGGGCGAACCCGGCAAGGAAGAAACCTTCCGCTGCCGCTGGGGCACGGTCTACCTCTATGTCCCCGGCGAAAAAACGCAGAACCCCGGCGCCAGGCCGCCCAAAGGCAGCGAGGCGCACTACACGGTGTTCCATGAAGTGAAGCTCATGCCCGGAGACCAATACACCCTGTTGCCCAACACCCTGCACTGGTTCCAGTCCGGCCCCGAGGGCGCCATCGTGTCTGAGTTCTCCACCACCAGCCGGGACGAGTCCGACGTGTTCACTGACCCCAGGATCAAGCGGATCCCCGAAGTGGAAGAATAAGCACCCCTGAGTAAAGAGACCAGGGCGGGCAGCCGACCGCGCCTGCCGCAGATGCTTTTGTCCGCCATGATGGCTGCCGTAATCGCGGCAGCCTCCCAACTGGCCATCCCGCTGCCACTGGTGCCCATCAACCTGGCGCTCCTGGCAGTGTTCATGGCGGGTTTCCTGCTGGAGGGCCGCTGGGCCCTGGCGTCGGTGCTGCTGTACCTGTTGATGGGCGCCGCCGGGCTGCCGGTGTTCGCGGGGTTTCGCGGCGGGCCCCAGCATCTTTTGGGGCCCACAGGCGGGTATTTGACCGGTTATCTATTGGCCGTGGCAACCGTGGCGGGGCTTAAGCCCTGGGCCGGCAGTTTTATAAAAAGGGCGCTCGTCTGCGCCCTGGCAACTATTGTATGCTACGTACCCGGCACCGCTTGGCTGATGTGGCTGACCGGGCGGGCGCTGCCTGAGGCGCTGGGCCTGGCGGTGCTGCCCTTTTTGCCGGGTGACGCGCTTAAATGCCTGGCAGCGGCCTACCTGGCGCCCCGGCTTAACCAGATCTCAAGAGCTTTTTCAGCCTGAAGGCTTAACGCTCACTTCTCCGGCGATAAGCCGGATGACGCCGCCGGCGGTTCTCACCAAAAGCGCCCCCTCATCGTCAATGCCTGTCGCCAGCCCTGATTGGGGCTGGTTTTCATGTTCAAAGGTCACCGTCTGCCCCAGGGTGAGGCACCGGTTCCGGTAGACCGCCATATGGGCCGGTACCCTGGGCAAGCCATCCAGGATATGGTTGATAATTCCGGCCGCCAGCCTCTCCCGGTCAATTGCCAGGCCTTCCCGGTACAAGCTGTCGGCGCCGGGCACGGGCAGGTCCCCGGGACCCAGGTTGATGCCGATGCCGATGACGCTTTTGGCCAGGACCCCGCTGATGATGACCCCCTCGCTCAGGATGCCGGCCACCTTTTTGCCTTCAAAAATCAGGTCGTTGACCCATTTGATTTTCAGGCGCTGCCCGGTTATTTCCTCAACCGCCTCAAGCGACGCCACTGCGGCAAGCGTGGTTAGCTGGCCGGGCGTTGCCCTGGCGTTTTCCACCACCACGCTCATATAAAGCCCGCCCTTGGGTGAGCAAAAAGCCCGCCCCCGGCGGCCCCGGCCCTTTGTTTGCTCATCGGCTGTCACCGCCGCTCCGTGGGGCGCGCCCTCCCGGGCCCAGGCTTTGGCATAGGTGTTGGTGGAGTCCAGCGCCTCAAAGCAGCGCAGGGGATGAGGCTGCGAAAGGAAGGACTGGAGCCTCTCCTGGTTCATGATGAAGCACCTTCCTCGGGTGACACCCAGGCCACTGAGAGGACGGGCACACCCAGATGGATGGCCAGCACAATCCCGATTTTCCGGACGGACACATTTTTGCCCTGCCCCCTTAGTTTATCAGCCAGGGCCAAAGCGCTGTCCTCCCCGCCGCAGTGCTGGACGATAACCTCAGGGGGGCTGCCTGTTACCTCCTGGGCCATAAGGCGCTGCACATCCTGCTTGCCCCGGGCCAGCGAGTGGCTCACCACGCTGCCGTCAGAGAGCGCCAGGAGTGGGCGCAGGTTTAAGAGCGTTGAGACCGAGGATCGCATAAAACCCAGCCTGCCGCTGCGGCGCAGGGGCTCCATATCCTGGATGGTAAAGATAGTATGCGTGCGCTTGCGCATTGCCTTCATCGCATCAAAACACTCCTTGAGGTTTGAGCCCGCGTCCAGCATTTCCCGGGCGGCTTTCAGCATCAGGTACATGGCCCCCGCCGTGGTGCGGGAATCCACCACCCGGACGCCGTCCCCCGCCTCCTCGGCGGCTTTCAGGGCATTCAAATAGGTACCGCTCAGGCGGGAGGAGATGGTCAGGCACAGCGCCTGGTGGCCCTGGGCCTTGATGCGCTCAAAGAGGTACGAAAAGGCGGATGCTTGCGCCTGCGCTGTGCTGTAGTTTCCCAGGATTTCTTCCCGCTGGGGCAGCCAGTCCCCGGCGAAGCCTTCCTGGAAAGCCTCCTTGCCGTCCCGGATGTAGGCCATGGGCGCCATCAAAACGCCCAGGGCGCTGGCCTCCTCCCGGCTCAAATAGGCGGTCGAATCTGTGACCAGGTAAATCACGCCCAGTCCCCTCCCAATCCGCGGAAACGCTCATAGCGCTCCTGCCTGATTTCATCTCCCGTCATCTTGTCAAAGCCCTCCAGCGCCCCTTCAAACGCGCCTTTCACTGACGTAAAGGCTTGCGCGAAATCTTCCCCCTCGGGGAGGATCCCCTCGATGACGCCAAAGGCCAGCATGTCCCGGGCGCTCATTTTAAGCGCCTCGCTGGCCTCCTCCACCTTGCCCGCGTCCTTGTAGATGATGCTGGCCGCCCCCTCAGGGGAGAGGACGGAATACACAGCGTTCTCCAGCATCCACACCCGGTTGGCGCAGGCCAGCGCCAAGGCCCCGCCGCTGCCGCCCTCGCCGATAATAACGCTGAGCACCGGCACCATGAGCCCCATCATCTCCCAGAGGTTCTCGGCGATGGCCTGGCCCTGCCCCCGCTCCTCAGCGCCCACGCCGCAGGCAGCCCCCGCGGTGTCGATAAAGCACAGCACCGGGCGGCCAAACTTCTCCGCCTGCCTTAGATGCCACAGGCTTTTGCGGTAGCCCTCAGGCTGGGCGGAGCCAAAGTTGCGCCTTAAGCGGTCCGGGGTGTCCACCCCCTTCTCCAGCCCCAGCACCGTCACACAGCGATTGCCAAAAAAGCCAAGCCCCGCCACAATGGCCGCGTCATCCGCGAACCGGCGGTCGCCGTGGAGCTCCACGAAGTCCGTGATCATAAAATCGATGTAGCGCATGGCGTCAGGCCTCGCGTTATTCCGGGCGGCCAGCACCCGCTGGTATGCGTTCATGCCAGGCCCCCCGTATGCATCCGAAGCAGCAGCCCCAGCAGGTCCCGCTGGTCCTCACGTTTGACGATTTTTCCCACAAAGCCTTTATCCAGCTGGAACTCCGCCCGCTGGAAACCCTCCGGCAGCTTCTGCCGGGTGGTCTGCTCAATCACCCGGGGCCCGGCAAAGCCTATCAAGGCGCCCGTTTCCGCCAGGATAATATCCGCCTGCATGGCGAAGCTGGCGGCAACGCCCCCGGTGGTGGCGTCGCACAGCACCGCTATGTACAGAAGCCGTTCATCCGCGTGCCGGCGGACGGCGCCTGAGACCTTGGCCATTTGCATCAGGCTCAGTATCCCCTCCTGCACCCGGGCGCCGCCTGAAATGGTGTAGCCCACCACGGGCAGCCGGCGCTCAAGCGCCCGCTCAAACAGCCTGGTCAGTTTCTCCCCCGCCGCCGCGCCCATGGAGCCCATCATAAACTGGTATTCCATGGTGAAAAAGGCACAGGGCTGGCCCAAAATACTGCCGATCCCGGTGATAACGGCTTCGCGCTCCCCGCTTAGCTTTTGGGCCTGCTCCAGCTTCTCCTGATAGCCGGGGAAGGAAAGAGGATCCTTTGAAGCGATACGCACGCCCATTTCCCTGAAGCTGCCCTCGTCCAGCGTCATCCCCACGCGGTCCCTGGCGCTGATTTTGTAATGATAACCGCATCGCGGGCAGAGGAATAAAGCCTGTGCCAGGGCGGGCAGCTCCTGGGTCTTACGGCACTGGGGGCACTCGCAAACCGGCGGCTTTTCCGGCGCGTTCTCCTGCCCTTCCAGGCGGAGCTTGGGGTCTCTGAACAGGGATTTTTCAATCACGCCATACCCTCCCGCTTAACAAGATAATCGGTGGTGTAGCTGCCGTCCTCAAAGACCGGGTCGGTCATCAGTCCGGCCTGGAACAAGGCTGTATGGTCCACCCCTTCAATCACGGTCTCGCACAGGGCCGAGAGCATTTTGCGCACGGCCTCCGTCCGGGTGGGCGCGAAGACGATGAGCTTGGCGATCAGGGAGTCATAGTGCAGCGGCAGTTTGTATCCCTGGTAGAGCGCCGTATCAAAGCGCACCCAGGGCCCGCCGGGAATGTGCAGGATGTCCACGGTGCCCCCGGCCGGGGCAAAACCCTTGGCCGGGTCCTCCGCGTTGATGCGGCACTCTATGGCGTGTCCCTGCGTCTGGATGTCCTTTTGCCTAAAGGGCAGGGCCACCCCCGCGGCTGTCCTGATCTGCCACTTCACCAGGTCAATGCCGGAAACCAGCTCCGTCACCGGGTGCTCCACCTGAAGGCGCGTGTTCATCTCCATAAAGTAGAAGTTGCCTTGCTGATCCATCAGGAACTCCAGCGTCCCCACGCCCTCATAGCGCATGGCGCGCACCGCCTGGCGGGCGTACTTCATCAATTTGGCCCGCTGCTGGGGGCTGATTAAAGCGCAGGGGCTTTCCTCCAGGATCTTCTGGTGCTTGCGCTGCATGGAGCAGTCCCGCTCGCCAAAGCAGACGGCGTTGCCCTTTAAGTCGCAGAGCACCTGCACTTCCACGTGCTTTACATCCGTCAGCAGCTTTTCCATATACAGGGCGGGGTCAGAAAAATTGCTCTGCGCCTCAAAGGAAGCCTCGGTAAAGGCGTGGTCCAGCTCTTCCGGCGCGTTGACCCGCCGGATGCCCCGCCCCCCTCCGCCGCTGCGGGCTTTGATAAGCAGCGGAAAGCCGATTTCCTGGGCGGCCTTTTGTGCCTGAGCCAGATCCTGAAGGTCTTCCTTCCCCGGAATCACCGGAACGCCCGCCGCCGCCATGGCGCGCTTGGCCTCGTCCTTGTTGCCCATCCGGCGGATGGCTTCCGCCGGGGGCCCGATGAACTTCAGCCTGTTTTCCCCGCACAGGGCGGCGAAACCGGGGTTTTCGGACAAAAAGCCGTAGCCGGGATGCACCGCCTCACAGCCGGTGTTTAAGGCCGCGGACAGGAGCGCCTCCTGGTTTAAGTAGCTCAGGGCAGAGGGGGCGGGCCCCACGCAGATGCTCTCATCCGCCAGGGACACGTGCAGCGCCTCCCGGTCGGCCTCCGAATAGACGGCCACGGTCCTTATGCCCATCTCCTTGCAGGCGCGGATCACGCGCACGGCGATCTCGCCCCGGTTCGCGATCAGTATCTTGGCAAACATTCTCTACTTCCCGGCGTCGCTGAGTATCATCAAAAAGGCGCCCTCAGCGCAGACCTCTCCCTCAACCCAGGCCTCCCCGGCGATCTTCACCATCATGCCGGAACGGCGCAGCAGCCTGCAGGTGGTGAGGATCCTGTCTCCCGGGCGCACCATGCGGCGAAAACGCACCTTTTCCATGCCAACAAACAGCGGCAAAAGCCCCTCCTGGAGCTTCTCTCTGACCAGAATGCCGGCGGACTGGGCGATAATCTCGCACAGCACCACCCCCGGCACCACAGGGAAGCCCGGGAAATGCCCCTGAAGAAAGGGCTCGTCTCCCCGTACCAGGTACTCTCCTCTGGCCTGGCCCTCTTCATCCAGCGCTAAAGTATCCACCAAAAGCATCGGCTCCCGGTGGGGCAAAAAGGCTTTAATCTCTTCCTGGTTCATCATTCCCTCAATACAGCTTGATCAGCGTCTGGCCAAACTCCACCACGCTGCCGTTGGCCATGCAGATATCCGCCACCTGGCCGTCCTGGGGGGCGGTCACCTCGGTCACCTGCTTCATCACCTCAATCAGGCAGAGCACATCACCCTTTCTGACCTGGTCGCCCACCTGAACGAAGGGATTGCCTCCGGGTTCGGGCGCCTCATAGAAGATGCCCACCACCGGGGACTTCACCTCAATGATGCGGTTGAAATCCGGGCCTTCCACGGCAGGCGGTGCCTGCGGCTGGGCGGAGGCCGAATCCGCCTGCAAAGCGCTTGGCTGCGTTTTCCACGCGGGATCCCGGCGCAGGCGGAAGCGCTCGCCCTCCGCCTGGATGTCCAGCGCCGTCAGGCTGCTTTCTTCAAACAGCCGGATGATCTCCTTAAGCTGCTCCAGGTTCATGATCCCCTCCTGACGGCCAGCACCCCGTTGTGCCCGCCAAAGCCCAGGGAAATGGACAGGCCCAGGTCCCTGGCCTCGTGCCGGGATGCCCTGGGCACATAGTCCAGGTCACACTCCGGGTCCGGCGCCTCCAGCGGAATGGTGGGGGGAAGCGTGTCCTCACGCAGCGCCAGCAGCGTAGCGATGAGCTCAGCGCCCCCCGCCGCGCCCAGCATATGCCCCGTGGCTCCCTTGATGGAGGAGACGGCCGTTTGCCTGGCCCGCTCCTCCCCCAGGGCCCGTTTGATGGCCAGGGTTTCCGTCCTGTCATTCAGCGGCGTGCCGGTGCCGTGGGCGTTGATGTAGAGGCTCTCTTCCCCCGTGTCCCCGGCTTCCGAAAGCGCCAGGCAGATGGCCCGTTTGGCGCCGTCGCCCTCAGGATGGGGGGCGGTGATGTGGAACGCGTCACAGGTGGCGCCGTAGCCCACGATCTCGCCCAGGATTTTGGCGCCACGCGCTTGTGCATGCTCCAGGTTTTCCAGCACCAGCACAGCGGCGCCTTCCCCCAGCACAAAGCCTTTCCGGCGCGCGTCAAAGGGCAGGCTGGAGGCCTTTGGCTCGTTGGCCTCCGACAGCGCCATGCAGCTGGTAAAGCCCGCGATGGCGATGGGCGTCACTGAGGCCTCGCTGCCGCCGGTGATCATGGCGTCCAGGTAGCCGTGGCGGATCATCCGGTAGGCTTCCCCCGCCGCGTGGGTGGAGGTGGCGCAGGCGGTGATCACCGGCACGCAGGCGCCCTGGGCGTTGTAGCGGATGGCGGCGTTCCCGGCTGCCATGTTGCCGATCATGGTGGGGATGCACAGGGGCGACACCCGCCCCGGGCCGCGGTTTAAGAGCTTCTCCGACTCCCTGAACATCGTGTCAATCCCGCCGATGCCGCTGGAGATGTTCACGCCCAGGCGCTCCGGGTCCACCTGCCCCATCAGGCCGCTTTGATCCATGGCCTGGTGGGCCGCCGTCATGGCGTACTGGGTAAACAGGTCCATGCGCCGGGCCTCCGCGGGCTCCAGGCCATGATCCGACGGATCAAAGCCCTTCACCTCAGCCGCGATGGTGACCTTAAACCCCTGGGCGTCAAAGCGGGTGATGGGCCCGATGCCGCACTTTCCGCCAAGAAGCCCTGCCCAGAAGCTCTGGACATCATTCCCAAGGGGGGAGATAATCCCCATTCCCGTTACCGCCACACGATGCATGCCGGCCTCCTTACATGTACATGCCGCCGTCCACCTGAAGGACGCAGCCGGTCACATAGTCCGCCCCGGGGGAGCACAGGTAGTTTACCGCCGCGGCTACCTCTTCCGCCTTGCCCATCCGGCCCATCGGCACCTGGGCAAGCGCACGGGCGAGGGTGCCATCCGGCAGCTCCCGGGTCATGTCAGTGTCAATGAAGCCGGGGGCCACCAGGTTTGCCGTCACGCCGCGGCCGGCCAGCTCCCGGGCCAGGGTCTTGGTCAGCCCCACCAGCCCCGCCTTGGCGGCGGAATAGTTCATCTGCCCGGGATTCCCCATCAGGCCTGAGACCGATCCAATGTTCACCACCCGCCCCCAGCCCGCCTTCATCAGGTCCCGGTAACAGGCCTGGATGGTGTGGAAGGCGCCCGCCAGGTTCACCTCGATGACTCTTTTGAAGTCCTCGGGCGGCATCCTGAGCGTCAGGCCGTCCCGGGTGATGCCGGCGCTGTTCACCAGGATGCTAATGGGCCCGAAAGCCTCCCGCGCCTGGTCACAGGCGGCCTTTGCCTGGGCGGAGTCGGCCACGTCACAGGCGAAAGCCAGGGATTTGACGCCCTTTCCCAAAAGCGCGTTGACCGTGTCCTCCGCCGCATCCCGCCTGCCGGCATAAAGAAGCGCTATATTCTCCACCTGCCCTGCCAGCGCCAGCGCGATGGCGCGCCCGATGCCCCGGGTGCCCCCGGTGATGAGCGCGGTTTTGCTATTGTGGTTCATGCCTGGCCTCCCAATTGTTCCGCGGCCTGCCGGATGCCGTCCATGTCCTCCGCCTGGAGGGTGCTTGCCCCCGGGAGGATCTTGCCGATGAGCCCGCTTAGCACCCGGCCCGGCCCCAGCTCAAGGAAGGTGTCATAGCCCGCCTCCCCCATGTTCCGGATGCTCTCCTCCCAGCGCACGGGGCTTGCCAGCTGCCGGGGCAGCCAGTCCCTGGCTGTATCGGCGGCATAGGGCAGGGCGGTGAGGTTGCTGTACACCGGGATTTCGGGGCTGTTGAGCGGGGTGTCATGAAGCGCCCGGGACAACTGACCCGCTGCTTTCTCCATCAGGGGGGAATGGAAAGCGCCGGCCACGTTCAGCCGCATGCTCCTAAGCCCCTGCCCCCTGAGATCCTGTTCAAACGCTTCAAGCGCCGGAATGGGCCCCGCCACCACCGTCTGCCCCGGGGCATTGAAGTTGACCGCCCGAAGCTCCGGGTGCCGCTTCAGAAGCTCATTTAGTTGATCGGCGCTGAGCCTGAGCACCGCTGCCATGCCGCCGGGCGACTCCTGGGCGCAGGCCTGCATGAAGGCCCCGCGCTGCCTGACCAGCTCAAAGCCCGCCTCAAAGCCCATGATGCCGGCGTAGCGGCAGGCCGGCCACTCCCCCAGGGAAAAGCCCGCCGCGGCCTGGCCCCTGACGCCTTCCGCCAGCAGCGCTTCCGCCAGCGCTGACTCCACCATATACAGGGCCGGCTGGGCGATGTCCGTGCGGGTCAGCCGCTCCATGGGGCCCCCAAAACAGGTTTCAAGCAGACCCGGCATCATCCCCTCCGCCCGATCCATGAGCGCGCGGGCTTCCGGGGAAGCCTCATACAGCGCCTGCCCCATGCCCGGCTGCTGGGCGCCCTGCCCGGGGAACACAATGGCTACGCGCGCCACTGCCCCGCTCCCTCAAGCAGTTTTTCCGCTTCTTCAAACATGGCATGGATGATCTCTTTGGCCGGCAGGGTTTCCTTCACCAGCGCCGCTGCCTGGCCCGCCATGATGCAGCCGGTGGTCATATCGCCCTGGCGGGCAGCGCGCCAAAGGGCGCCCGTGCCAAAGGCCTCCAGTTCTTCATTGGAAATGCTTACATCCGCCTCTTTCCTGGCGAACTCAAGCATATAGCTGTTCTTCAGCGCCCTGACCGGGTGCCCCAGGCGGCGGCCGGTGACCATGGTGTCGATGTCCCGGGCGGAGGTCACCTTGTCCTTAAAACACTGGGGAATGGTGCATTCCTCCGCCGCCAGGAAGCGGGTGCCGCACTGCACGCCCTGGGCGCCCAGCATCAGGGCTGCCGCCACACCCCGCCCATCGGCGATGCCGCCGGCGGCGATCACCGGGATATCCACGGCATCCGCCACCTGGGGCACCAGGGTCATGGTGGTAAGCTCCCCGATGTGCCCTCCGGCCTCACAGCCCTCGGCGATCACAGCACAGGCCCCTTCAGGGGCAACGCGGCGGGCGATGGCGACCGATGGCACCACCGGCACCACCTTAATACCCGCCTCAAGCCACTGGGGGATGTATTTCCCCGGCAGCCCAGCGCCCGTGGTCACCACAGGCACCTTTTCCTCAGCCACCACCCGGGCGCACTCCCCTGCGTGGGGGCTTAAGAGCATGATGTTGACGCCAAAGGTTTTGTCTGTCATCTCCCTGCAGAGCCTGATCTGCTCCCTAAGGTAGGCCGCGTCCAGGTTCATGGCGGAGATGATGCCCAGGCCCCCGCCGTTTGATACGGCAGAAGCCAGCTGGGCGTCCGCCACCCAGGCCATGCCCCCCTGGAAGATGGGGTATTTGATCCCAAACAGCCGGGAGACCGGGGTTTGTATCATTCGGCGGCCTCCCGGATCACCCGGACCAGGTCGCCCACGGTGCCGTCAATCTGGGAGATGTCGATGGTTACGCTAAAGGCGTCCTCCAGGTCCATGACCAGTTCGGCCACGTCCAGGGAGTCCAGCGCCAGTTCACTAAAGCGGGTTTCAGCGATGATGCCGTCAGGGTCGCTGCTGGTGCGCGACGCCAGAGCCAGGGCCACCTTGTTCATGATATCGTCCATTTTGGGATTTCCTCCTTATACTTCAGGCATAATATTGACAGGCGGGGAAAACAGGTCCTCCGCCGCAGTCAGCTCTTCTGGGGGCTCCTTGCCCCATTTCAGGACGCAGGCGCCGCTCACCAGCCCCGCGCCAAAGGCGCTCATGGCGATAAGCTGCCCGGGCTCAAGGAGCCCCGCACGGTAAAGCTCATCCAGAAGCAGCGGGATGCTTGCTGCTGAGGTGTTGCCGGTGCGGTGGATATTGCCGGGCACTTTTTTGGGGTCCAGCTTCAGCCGCAGGCGCACGGCGTCAAGAATCCGCCGGTTGGCCTGGTGGAGAAGTACCCAGTCCATCTCCTGCACTGCCACCCCCACCTGGTCTGCCACCCAGCCCAGGTCCTCAATTGACTGGGTCACAGCGAAGCGGAAGACGTCCTGCCCCTGCATTTTCACCCCTTCAGGTGCTTCCTCCGGCTTCCCGGTGAACGGGTTGTTGCCCGGCTCCGCCAGCATATACAGCGCGTTCCTGTCGGTCCGGGCAGTCAGGCGGAGGGCTTTGAGCCCTTCCCCCGGCCCCGCCACCACAGCCCCGGCGCCGTCGCCAAAAAGCACGCAGGTGGCCCGGTCCTCCCAGTTGGCAAGCCGGGTTATGGCCTCCGCCCCCACTACCAGGATGTGTTTGGCCTTGCCTGCCTTAATGAAGCTGTCCGCCGTCTCCAGCGCGTAGATGAAGCCGGCGCAGGCGGCGTGCAGGTCCATGGCGGGGCAGGTTGCCCCCAGGCCCTCCTGAATCAGGCAGGAGAGGGAGGGAAAAACATAATCCCCCATGGTGGTGGCCACCAGGATCATATCAAGGTCAGCGCCCTTTAGGCCCGCGTCCCGAAGCGCTTTTTGGGCGGCTGAAAGCGCCAGACTGGTGAGCTCGCTCTCCTTCATCACCCGGCGCTGGGCGATGCCGGTGCGGCTTTTGATCCACTCATCGGAGGTGTCAAGGAACGCTTCCAGCTGGTGGTTGGTCACAGTTTGCTCAGGCAGCGCGCTGCCGATGCCAAGTATGTTCAACTGTCCTGTCCTTCCCGTGTAAATTGGGGCAATACCACCTGGGCCCGCTCCTGGTTCCTGAAAAAGGCGTGCAGGTTTTCAAGGCCTTTGAGCAGGGCGCTGCGCTGCCCGTCTTCAAGGCCGTCTGATACGCCGTGCACCATCTGCCTGTGAAAAAAGCGGTGCGCGGCCTCCGCCCGCTGCCCCTCCCGGGACAGGCTGACGTTCACCACGCGCTTGTCCGTCTCATTGCGGGCCTTAATGAGATATCCCTTTTTTTCCAGTTTGTTGACCGCGGCGGTCACCGAGGGCAGGGTAATGGCAAGCTCCCGGGCGATGTCCGTGATGCTGCGCCCGCCCTGGCCGCCTTTGCCCACGGCCTCCAGGAAGTGCATCTCACTGATGCTGAGTTTCCCGCCGCTCAGGTGCCGGAGGGAATCCTCCTCCAGGCGCAGGATGCTGTTGAAGGTGTTGACCAAAAGGTCATTGAGCGCCGCTGAGAATGCGTCCATGCCATCCCTTTCCCAATGCTTAGTTAGACTAACGAATCGAAAGATAGCATGGGATGGCCCGGCTGTCAAGCATGGCGGCGCCCGGCAGGCTCCTGGCCGTGTGGTTGGGGATGTTTTGCATGCATAATGCCTGTGGCCGCCGGCGGGATAATTATTAGCCCAAAGCCATGAAAATGCTCTGGACAATTGGAGAAGCAATATATATTATATCAGCAATACCAAGCGTTTCTGCTGTTTGTTGCCAATAAAATCAATGAATAATGGAGGGACATCTTTATGAAGAGGACGGGTTGCCTGCTGTTGTCATTCGTGCTTGCCCTTGGATCTGTGCCCGCGCTGGCGCAACACGGCAGGGCGGTAATGGTTGTTCCTGTAAACCCGGAGGATTATCCATACTTCCTCGTCATGGACGTAGCACAGGCGGAAGCTGGGAGCCTTCCCGTGATTGTGATTACGGGGTGTTTTGGGGATTTCCGCATGGAAGGCGCGGATGGCGAGTCAAATCCTGGCTTTTTGGGCTTTGACGAAGAAAACCCAGTGCAACTGGAGCTGGCGGAAACTTATGAAGCGCTTCTGCCGGAGGATTTCAGCAACAATATCATGGCCAACTTCCCTCAGGAAGACATCCTTGGGTGGTGGGCGCGGCAAACAGAAGAATATGCGCCGCTTACCTTTTTCGCCGTTGTGACGCTAAATGAGTTGAACCAGATAACCGGGCTGGAATACCAATATTTTCCGTGGGGATGATCGCGCGCAGGCAGGGGTGGCGCAGAATCCACCCCTGCGCCTGTCCTTCTTTATCTATTGGCATCCCGGGACAGGATGCCGCCTGGCATGCTGTTGGGAAGTGTGAACCGGTAAGGGATTTGCGTTGCGCATCCTTACACCTGCCGCTAAAACCCCGTTTCACATAACAGGTCATAGCCTTTAGCAGGCTTCTTGAGGAAAAACATGCCAACGCCCCCGATGCCGATATGGCATCCAAGGACACAGCCAATCGGCAGAATTTTGGTTTTTGCTTTTGGAAGCATAGCCTGAATCACCTGCTCAATGTGTTGAGCAGTGCCCATATCATCCGCGTGGGTAATGCCGATGAGCTGCGCCGGAAAGCTCTTGACCCGTTCAAACAGCATCTGCGCGATGGTGTTGAGCGTGTTTTTCCGGCCGCGGACGATATTGGCGACCTGGATGGCGCCATCAACGACATGCAGGATGGGCTTTAGCTGCAGTTTGTCGCCGATAAATCCAGCCGGGCGGCTGATGCGCCCTCCTTTCGCAAGCCAGCTTAAGCTGTCCAGGGCAAAAAGATGCCGGACCTGCGAGATCATATCATTCATCAGCGCAATGATCCCGTTATAGCCTGTGCCGCCGGCAATCCACCGCGCGGCCTGCATGGCGATAAGGCCCGCCGCGAAGCTGCCGCCCTGTGAATCGACCACCCGCATATTCAGATGCGGAAACTCCTCCCGCAGCTCATCCATGACCATTTGTGCAACCTGGTAAGTCGCGGACATTTGGCTTGAAAAACAAAGATAAATCAGATCGCTCCCGGACTGGCAGATTTCGCGGAATAAAGCCTCTGTTTCAGAGATGTTTATCTGTGAGGTTTTGGGTACGATGCCCTGGCGCATCACCCCATAAGGCTGTTCAATTTCAATATCGATACCGTCCCGGTAGCTGCGCTCACCAATGGTCACCTGCAGCGGCAAAACCGCGATCTGATACTTTTCAACAACTGATTTGGGTATGTCACAGGTTCTGTCGATTACAAGCTTGATCAAGAGATTCGTCCTCCCTATTTGCCAAACAATGCGTTTCTGCTCCCGCAGTATCGGGGAAGTAACGATGCAATATTAAACAATCGATTTGGTTTGTGCAATCATCGCGCCTGGCAGCCGGGGCGTCAAACCGTCAGGAAGCCCTGGTTTCGTTGACATCACATTGATGCCGCCATATACTGGCAGCGAGTAAACAGGGCCATTACGCGCGGTAAATCCCTTTTCATATGCGGGAAGGATATCATCAATGACATCAGGACCCATCAGCCAAACCATGGGCGCCACATGTCCCCCGGAAGCGGCGGAACAGGGCCTTGTAGTCCGCGAGCTGTACAAATCCTACGGCAGGGAAAGCGTGCTTCGGGGGGTGAGTTTTTCACTGCTTCCGGGAAGCGCCCTGGGTGTATGCGGCAGCAACGGCGCCGGAAAAACAACGCTGCTGCATCTGTTGGCTTCAGTGCTCAAGCCGGATCGGGGACTGATTACCCTGTTTGGCATCCGGGCGAGGCGCAGCCGGGCTTATCGGCAAAAAATCGGCCTTGTTCCCCAGGAAATAGCGCTCTCCCCGCGCCTGACGGTGCGGCAAAACCTTGAATTCTGGTCTTCGGCAAGCGGCCTTAAGGGACAAGCGAGGGAGAAAGCGGTTGAAGAAGCCATCCGCCTGACCAACATCGGCGCCTTTCAGGGCAAACGAGTGTCCCGCTGTTCAGGCGGTATGTGCAGGCGGGCAAACCTGGCCGCGGGCCTGGTGGGCAACCCCTCCCTGATTCTCCTGGATGAGCCGACCGCCGGCATTGACGAGGAGAACCGGGACGCCGTGCTGCGTTCCGTCGCCGATCTTAAGAAAGAGGGCCGCATGGTTATCATGGTGAACCATTACCATGGAGAGCTTGAGGCCATCTGCGACGCCATCATTACGCTCAAGGACGGGCGAGTTGATGGGAACGACGTGCCGGTCCCAAAGGCGCGCTGAGATGCTGCTGCGCTTTGCCGGCTTTCACCTGCGCGAGACGCTCACCGCGCGTTCGCTCGCTTTGTTTGCGGCCATCCTCCTTTTGACGGCCTTTTTGTTTTTGGCGATGCCCTAACTGGAGGTTTT
>JAQVQY010000126.1 GCA_028701335.1 Eubacteriales bacterium | reverse complement strand
CCCCTGGGCGGCAATCCCTGGTTCAATGAGGCGTATATGGAGGAGATGCTGTTTCCCGAGGAACAGCAGGGCGCTTTCCGGCCATAAGGAGCATGTATCCATAACAATATCAGAACAATAAGAGGAGCGGCATGAAGGAACAAATCAGGAAAAAACGCTACCAGGTTGAGCTTGGCCCGCCCAAGCATGACACCGAGAAGCTGGAAGCCGATCTGGAACTCTTTGCCCAGAAGTACAGGCGGTGCCTGGACAGCGGCTATACCGTCGGCATCACGGATAACGCCATGGGCCTGCTGGCCTTTCAGGGTGCTGAGACCATTGAGGAGCTTGGCCTGCCGGTCAAGCCGGATCAGGTGATGATCCACCTGAACACTTTCCACACCAAGGAAAACCTGCGTGAAATCCTGGAATCCTGCGTGAAGCTGGGCATCCGCTACCTGCTGATCATCAGCGGGGACGGCTCGGATCGCCTGCCCAAGCTGCAGCCTTCCGACCTGGGGGTAGAAGGCCAGGTGGAGGCGGTGACGGCGGTCGAGCTGATCCGTTATGTCCACCAGCAATATCCGGGCGTCTTTGAAATCGGCGCCGCCTTCAACCCCTATGAGCCGGCGGATCATGAGTTTGAGAAGCTGGAACGCAAGCTGGCGGCCGGCGCCACCTATGTCATCACCCAGCCCATTATTGAGAAGAACGCGGTGGTGGATGAGATGATCAGGAGGTATCCGGGCCTGACTGTCTTTGTTGAAGCCTGGATGAGCAAGCGCATCTCCCTGCTGTCTGAGGCCGTGGGCTACGAAATCCCCGAGTCCACTGTCTTTGATCCGCTCAAGACCCTGGGAGAGCTGCACAGGCTGTATCCCACCTGCGGCGTATACCTGTCCCTGCTGGGATTCAAGACGCAGTACCATCTGCTGGATGGCATCTGGCAGTAAAAACAAGACCGAAAGCTGTGAGGAAAGCCGCGTGAAAATTGTTGTTTGTATCAAGCAAGTGCCCGCGTCCAATGACGCCAGGATCGATCCGGAAACCAAGCGTATCGTCAGGGAAGGCATGAAGGCCATTCTGAACCCCTTTGATACCTACGCCATCGAGGAAGGCGTGCAACTGCGCGGGCAGTTCGGGGGCGAGGTTATCGCCCTGTCCATGGGCCCGGAAAAGGCGGCCCACAGCCTTAGGGAGGCGATTTCCCTGGGCGCGGACCGCGCCATCCTGCTGAGCGACCGCGCATTTGGCGGTTCGGACACCTGGGCTACCAGCTACGCGCTGGCCAAGGCGATTGAGAAAATCGGCGATGTCGACCTGGTCATCTGCGGCAAGCAGGCTGTTGACGGGGACACCGCCCAGGTAGGCCCCGGCATCGCCGCGCACCTGGACTGGCCGCAGGCGACCTATGTGCTCAAGGTGGAGGAGGCAAGCCGGGAGGGCATCCGGGTACGCCGGATGAACGAGAATGGCTATGATGTCTGCCAGATGGGTTACCCCGCTGTCCTTACCGTCCTGAAGGACATCAACCGCCCGCCCGTGCTTACCCTCAAGGGCGCCCTGGCTGCCCTGAAGGTGGACATCCCGGTGTGGAAGCCGCAGGACATCGACGCGGACCCAGCCAAAATCGGCCTGGATCCCTCCCCCACCCGCGTGGTGAAAACCTCGCCGCCCCCGCCCCGCAACACCGTGACCAAGGTGATCCAGGGAGCGCCCGCTGACTGCGCCCGGGAGCTGGTCAAGGACCTTCGCACCCGCGGCATTCTGTGAGGAGGGGGATGAAAGATGATTTTGACAGATAAGGACCACAAGGATAGCTTCAGGAACGTTTGGGCGCTGGCCGAGGTGCTTTCCGGCGAGATACAGCCCGTCACCCACGAGCTTATCGGCGCCGCCAGGGCGCTGGCTGACGCGCGCGGGAGCGAGGTTTGGGCGGCGGTACTGGGAGAGGGCACGGCCAGCCAGGCTGAGGAGCTCATCGCCTACGGCGCTGACAAGGTGGTCGTTGTGGACGAGGCGGCCCTCAGGGGCTTCTCTGATGAGTTGGAATGCGGCATCGTTGAGGGGCTGATTAGGAAATATAAGCCTGAGATCCTGCTGGGCGCGGCCACCGCGCGCGGCCGCGCGCTGATGCCGCGCATCGCGGTCAAATCCGTCTGCGGCCTGACGGCGGACTGCACGGAGCTGGGGATAGACCCGCAGAACGGCGACCTGCTGCAGACCCGCCCGGCCTTTGGCGGCAACATCCTGGCTACCATCCGCTCCTCCAACCACCGGCCCCAGCTGGCCACCGTCCGCCCCCGCGTCATGAAGGCGCTGCCCAAAGACGCCAGCCGTAAGGGCGAGGTCATCCGGGAAAGGATTGAGGCCGGAGACGCCGGCAAAATCAAGCAAATTCTGGAGATTTTCCAGGACAAGGAGTCTGTGGTCAACCTGGGCCACGCCCAGATTATCGTGTCCGGCGGGCGCGGCGTGAAAGGTCCCCAGGGCTTTGAACTGCTGCGCGGCTTTGCCGCCAAAATCGGCGCCGCCGTGGGCGCCAGCCGCGCGGCGATCGACTCAGGCTGGATCTCCTACTCCCATCAGATCGGACAGACCGGCCAGACGGTGCAGGCCAAGGTATACATCGCCTGCGGCATCTCCGGCCAGATCCAGCACCTGGTGGGCATGCAATCCAGCGACCTGATCATCGCCATTGATAAAAACCCCGACACGCCCATGATGCAGCTTGCGGACATCGCCATCGTGGGCGACCTGTTCGAGGTCATCCCCGAGATCATTAGGGAAATTGACAAGGTCTAGCGCCAAACGAAGGCATTTTCGGTCAAACTGGAATACGCATTTCACAGGCAGGAAAGGCAGGACAAAGCATGATTATCATCGGAGAGAAAATCAACAGCACCCTGAAAGCGGCGCGGGCGGCCATCGGGGCCTATGACGCGGACTTTATCCGGGATCTGGCCCGCCGCCAGGAGGAAGCGGGAGCCACCTATATTGACGTGAACGCGGGCATGTTCCTGGAAGATGAGCCGGAGCGCATGACCTGGCTGGTGAACACGGTGCAGGAGGTCAGCCGGGCACCCTTCTCCATCGACTCGCCCAACCCCAAAGCGATTGAGGCCGGGCTTCAGGCCAACCGCAACCCCAAACCAATCATCAATTCCATCACCGATGAGAAGGAGCGCTACACGGCTATCCTGCCCCTGGCCAAGAAATACAAGACCAGCCTGGTCGCCCTGTGCATGGATGACAAGGGGATGCCGGAAACCGTGGAAGACCGCCTGCGCGTGGCGGACAGCCTGGTGGCCAAGCTGGGTGACGAAGGCTTTGACCATGACGACATCTACCTTGACCCGATGATCCGCCCCATTGGCACCGGCCCCGAATATGGGGTGATCGCTATTGAGACCATCCGCCTTATCAAGGAAAAATATCCGCGCACCCACATCGCCTGCGGCCTGAGCAATGTTTCCTTCGGCCTGCCCGCCCGGAAGCTGATCAACCAGGCCATGCTGGTGGCCGCCATGTCGGCAGGCATGGACGGCGCCATCCTGGACCCGCTGGACAAAAAGCTGATGAGTTTTGTCTACGCTACCGAGGCGCTGCTGGGCATAGACGACTACTGCCTGAACTACCTGGCCAAGTTCCGCGAGGGCGAGCTGGAGTTGTGAGGATTCTGCGGGCTGATTGATAACCGTTGTTCATATTATGAATGGCGGACGACGTTCACTTGCATCAACGAAACAACTGTACCAGGGTGTTTCTCTTCCGTGAATGAAACGTTCAGGATCATGGCTGAAACCCCCGTCCATGCCTGCATCTTGCCCGGATAAGCAAAGCCTGCCAAGGAATGAAACATAGGCAGGCTTTTGCTTTATCCACTGAATGGAGAGTTTGCTCCGGCGCTTGATCTGAGAGCACCCGCCTCAATGGTAAACGCCATACTCCAGACATGTATCAAACAGCGTGAGGATGTTTTCCACCGGCGTTTCTTCCAGCAGGTAATCATGGCTGGGGGAGAGGATATAGCCGCCGCCAGGCATCATCACCTCCAACGTTTGAATCGTCGTTTCCCGAACCAATGCGGGGGTGCCCCTGATCAGCACATCAACTGAGTCAATGCAGCCGTTAAAGCATAGCTCGTTGCCAAACAATCTTTTTAGGGAAGCTGGCTTCATTTCCCCGGTGATAGGCTGAAGAGCCTGAACGGCATCAATGCCACACGCAATCAAGGAGGGCATCAACTGAACGTACGCGCCGCAGATGTGCATCATGACTTTGAGGTTGTAGGCATGGCCAAGATCCGCCAGGCGCCGGAAAGATGGGGCGAAAAACTCCTGGAATAATTTTTCTCCCAGGAGGGGACCTGTTTGGCTGCCAATGTCATTGCCCATAAAGAATATATCGAGCACATCAGCTGCCGCTTCAAATTGCCGCTGGCTGGCCAAATAATAGTAATCAGTGACATGCCGGATAACTGCATGGACCTTCTCCGGCTCTTCATACATCGAAATCATCATGTTTTCCATGCCCAGAAGATCAATCACGTCATGGAAAACGGGGCTCCACTCACCGCCCAGTATCGCGTACTCGCCGTTCCACTGCAGCGCATCTTTCCGAACCGTTGAAGCATCAGCCCAGGAAGGCTCCGGCCAGGGATAAGCTTCGATTTCCGCCATGCTTGCTCCCTGCAAGGGATGATTCACTGGCTGGCCATAACCATACCCATGG
>JAQVQY010000035.1 GCA_028701335.1 Eubacteriales bacterium | reverse complement strand
GGCCATCACAAAAGGCGCCGGAAACGGCGTGATCATCCTCTGCCATGACACCCTGAAGTCCACCGGCTGGGCGCTGGAGAAGGCGCTGCCGGAGCTGGCGGCCCAGGGATACCAGCTGGTGACCGTGGCTGAGATGATGTCCTTCCGGGAGGAAGAGCCCAGGGCCGGCTGGGAGTACAGTCACCTGGACCCCAACAAAATCGCTTCCCTGGTGCCCTGAGATGGCACGGTCGATCAGCAACCATGAATGCGTGAGGGGCCCGGACGGTGCATGCGTCCATCTGTGTACCTCCCAGATCGGCATCTTCCAGTCCCTCTCCCACCAGGAGCAGGAGGAGCTGGTCAGGGCCGCCGGGCATCGCCATGTGCCCGCTGGAACAGTGATCTTCCAGGAGGATGATCCTGCCGACCGCATCCTGGTGGTGCACCGGGGCCGCATCAAGCTGAACCATTACTCCGCGGAAGGCAAAGAGTATGTGCTTGACATCGTAGGCCCGGGCGGCATTTATGGTGATCAGCGCCTTTTCTCGGGCCTCCGCCAGGAGGTGAATGCTGTTGCGCTGGAGGCGGCCAGCTTCTGCGAAATCCACAAGCGGGACATTGAGGCGCTCATCAAAAAGTCGCCCGAAGTGGGCATCAGGATGCTGGAGGAACTGGGCGCCAAGTATTCCCGGGTCAGCCGGCTGCACGAGATCCTCTCCATCAACGACGCCAAGGGGCGTGTGGCGGGTTTTTTGCTGCACGCCGGCGGCGAGGCCAGCGCCAGGGGCCTGCGCATCGCCCGGGATACCATTTCCGCATCCATCAACCTGCGCACGGAGACCATCAGCCGCAAACTCAAAGAGCTGGAGGCTGGGGGCCTGGTGGCGCTGGAAGGGCACAAGGTCATCCGAATCATCTGCCCCGAAGGGCTCCGAGACATTTTCGAGTCGTCAGAGTAATATCTTTTCTATTTCTTGATTCAAATCAATATTCCCCCGCCGCCTGTGCCGTATAATGGCATCAGGATAACGGCGGGGGATTCTGTATCAAACGATACTTCGCCAGAAAGACAAGGAGGCTACCATGCGGAAACTGATCAAAAACAACGTGTCCTGGGTGGGCAAGGTCGACTGGGAACTTCGGCAGTTTCACGGCGCGGACTACTCTGTCAACCACGGCTCAAGCCAAAACGCTTATCTGATCGAAGAGGAGAAGACTGTCCTGATCGACACGGTGTGGACGCCGCACTCCACTGAATTCCTGGACAACCTGAAGAGCGGGATCGATTTGGACAAGATCGACATGATCGTGGTGAACCACGGGGAAGTGGACCACAGCGGCTCCCTGCCCCAGCTGATGGATCTGATCCCCAATACGCCCATTTACTGCACCGCCAACGCGGTCAAATCCCTGGTGGGGCAGTATCATCACCCGGAGTGGAATTTCAATGTGGTGAAGACCGGCGACAGCGTGGACATCGGCAACGGCAAGCAGCTGGTGTTTGTGGAAATGCGCATGCTCCACTGGCCAGACAGCATGGCCACCTATATGACCGGGGACAACATCCTCTTTTCCAACGACGCCTTCGGACAGCACTATGCCGTGGAGGAGCTGTTCAATGACAAGGCTGACCAGTGCCACCTGTGGGAAGAGGCGATGAAATACTACGCCAACATCCTAAATCCCTTCTCTCCCCTGGTGAAGCGGAAGATCGATGAGGTGCTGGCCCTTAATCTCCCAATTGACATCATCGCCACCAGCCACGGCGTCATCTGGCGGGACAACCCGGCCCAGATCGTGGAGGCCTACTACAAGTGGGCGCAGAACTACCAGGAGGACCAGGTGACCATCGTGTATGACACCATGTGGGAAGGCACCGAAAAGCTGGCCCACCAGATCTCCCGGGAAGTATCCCTGCAGAGCCCCGAGACCAGAGTGAAGCTCTACAACATCGCCAACACCGACAAGAACGATGTGATGACCCAGGTGTTCAAGTCCAGGGCCATCGCGGTGGGCTCCCCCACAGTACACCAGGGCATCCTGTCCTCGGTGGCCGGCTGGCTGGAGTTCCTCAAAGAGCTGAAGTTCAGGGACAAGAAGGCGGCGGTGTTTGGCTGCTACGGCTGGAGCGGCGAGGGCAACTCGGTGCTCAGGAAGCTCCTTGAAGAGGCGGGGTTTGAAACGGTGGCTCCTGAAATCAAATCCAGCTGGAACCCCACGCAGGAAGACCTGGACAAAGCCCGTGACGTGGCCCAGGCGCTGCTGGCATAAATATATCGACTATCAGTCACAGGAGGAAACCATGAACGAACAGGCGACTTTTGACCAGGTGAAGAAGAATCATCTGAAGCTTCTCGGGCAGTATGTGCCCGTGGTGGACAAGGTTCACGGAAAGAACCATCCGGAGTTCCATGAGGTAAGGGCGCTGGCTGAGGACATCCTCAGGAAGGCCGCCACGGCAGGGAAAGAAAAGCCCCGGCTGGACCAGGAGTTTGCCCGCCTGCGGGAAGTAACCCAGAACTATCAAGTACCCGATGACGTATGCGAGAGCTACGAAGCGGTCTACAACATGCTCTCTGAACTGGACCAAGGCTACTACGCCTGAAAGGAGGCAGTCACTTGCAGCGATTCATCTTATCCAAAAAGAAACCCATTACATTCATCAGCGCCGTGCTGCTGGTGATTGCCTACACCAGCCACTATGGCTTTGGCAATGAACAGATCGCCAGCTGGGCCATGATTATCGCCTCCATCCTGGGCGTGGCCCCCATTGCCATCCAGGCTTTCCAGGCCCTCAGGGTCAAGGTGGTCAGCATCGACGTCCTGGTCACGATCGCTGTGATCGGCGCCCTCCTCATCGGCAACTATGAGGAATCCGCCGTGGTCACCTTCCTCTTCCTGTTTGGCGATTACCTGGAGCAGCGCACCCTTAACAAGACGCGCAGCGCCATCAGGGAGTTGACGGAAATGGCGCCTGAGAGCGCCTTGAAGCTGATGTCCTCAGGCGACTATGAAGAGGTGGAAATCGACGGGGTGGACGTGGGCGATACGCTCTTGGTCAAGACCGGCGCCAAAGTCCCGGTGGACGGCACGGTGCTTACCGGCGAAGCCCACATCAATGAGGCCTCCATCACCGGCGAGCCCATCCCCGCGGGGAAAGCGGCAGGCGCCAAGGTGTACGCGGGTACAATCGTTGATAACGGCACCCTCACGATCCAGGCCGACCGGGTGGGCGAGGACACCACCTTTGGCCGGATTATCGAGCTGGTGGAGGAAGCCCAGGACTCCAAGTCCGAGGCCGAGCGCTTCATCGACAGATTCGCCAGGTGGTATACCCCCGCCGTGCTGGCGCTGGGTTTCATCGTATGGCTGGTTTCCAGGAACATTGAACTGGCCATCACCATTCTGGTGCTGGGCTGCCCCGGCGCCCTGGTCATCGGCGTCCCCGTATCAAACGTGGCCGGCATCGGCAACGGCGCCAAAAACGGCGTGCTCTTAAAGGGCAGCGAGGTCATCCACGACTTCAGCCGCACGGATACCTTCGTCTTTGACAAGACGGGCACCCTCACCATGGGCAACCCCCAGGTGGCGGACTCCATCGTCTACACGGATGAGCCTGAGAAAATCAGGGCTTACCTGTCCGCGGTGGAAAAAGAATCCGACCATCCCCTGGCCCGGGCCATCGTCAGCTACCTGGGCGAGACCGAACCCTACACCGTGGAGAAGACCGATGTGGTCAAGGGCGGCGGCATCGTGGCCCAGGTAGACGGACGCCGGGTCGCCGTGGGCAACGCGGCGCTGATGGAAAAGGAAAACGTACACTTAAGAGAGAAGGGCCTTAAGGACATCGATCTCTTCCAGACCCGCGGGGATTCCCTGGTCCTCACGGCGGTGGACGGCGAACTCATGGCTTTAACCGGTATACGGGACCAGGTGCGCCCCGGCGTCAGGAAAAACCTGGCAAGGCTTAAGAAACTCGGAGTCAAGCACCTGGTGGTGCTCTCCGGTGACAACCAGGGCACCGTGGATCTGGTGGCCCGGGAACTGGGCCTTACGGAAGCCCACGGGAACATGCTGCCTGAGGACAAGTCCGCCTATATCCAGGAGCTGATCGCCCAGGGGCGCACCGTGGCCTTCGTGGGCGACGGCGTCAACGACAGCCCCTCCCTGGCCCTGGCCCAGGTGGGCATCGCCATGGGCAGCGGCACGGACGTGGCGATTGAGACCAGCGACGTGGTCCTGATGAACTCGGACTTCAGCCGCCTGCCCCACGCCCTGGGCCTGGCTAAGGCCACCGCCCGGAACATGCGCCAGAACATCTTCATCGCCATCGGGGTGGTGCTGGTGCTTCTGTCCGGCGTGTTCTTCAGCGACTGGATGAACATGTCCATCGGCATGCTGGTGCATGAAGGCAGCATCCTGGTGGTTATCCTGAACGCCATGCGGCTCCTGCGGTTCAAACTGCGAAACTGATTAGGGAGAAAAATCATGAAAAAAGCGACACTGCAACTCGACACCCTTACCTGCCCCTCCTGCGTGATGAAGATTGAAAACGCCGTCAAAAGCCTTGACGGGGTGGACAAGGACTCCGTGAATGTGCTGTTCAACGCCAGCAAGGTCAAGGTGGACTTTGATGACACCCAGGTGAGCGCCGGGGACATTGAGAAGAGCATCACCACCCTGGGCTACGATGTAAAAAAGGTTCAGGTGAGATAATCCCCCAAACCGAGATAGGCGCGGCCTGTGCAAATCGCACAGGCCGCCTTATATATGTTCAGACTCCTTTAGTCCGTCACCTGGGTGCCCCGCCGGCCCTCCAGGCCTTCCAGGGCCAGGTCCAGGCTGGTGATCACGGCGCGCCTGAAGGGATGGCCTGAGACAAAGCGAAAGGCCGCCTCGGCCTTTGGCCCCATGGAACCGGAGGCGAACTGCCCCTGGCCTTGGCAGGTCAACAACTCATCGGACGAAATGTGTTCAATACCCTGCTGCTCCGTCGTCCCAAAGTCCAGGTAGGCCTGCTCCACCTCGGTCAGGATCAGCAGGACGTCCGCCTTCAGGTCCTCCGCCAGGCGGCAGGCGGCCAGGTCCTTGTCAATCACCGCGTCCACGCCAAACAGCCTGCCCTCACTATCCCGTGACACCGGGATGCCGCCGCCGCCCGCCGCGATGGGGATAAAACCGCTCTCCATCAAGGCCTTCACCTGGGCCAGTTCCACGATCTCCAGGGGGTCCGGCGAGGGCACCACCCGGCGCCAGCCACGCCCGGCGTCCTCCCGGAAGGTGTGGCCGGTCTCTTCCGCTTTTGTCTCCGCCTGGGCTTTGTCATAAAACACGCCGATGGGTTTGGTGGGGTTCCTGAACGCCAGGTCTTCCTGATCCACCACCACCTGGCTGATCAGGGTAACCGGGCGCTGGGGCAGGCCTTCCTCCCCAAGCAGCTCTCCCAGGGCCTGCTGGATGTGGTAGCCGATCATCCCCTGGCTCATGGCGCCGCATACGTCAAAAGGCATGGCGGGGGTAAGGCTGCTTGCCGCTTCATTTTGCATGAGTATCCTGCCCACCTGGGGGCCGTTTCCGTGGACAATGGCCAGGCGCCAGCCCGCTTTCACGATCTTCACCAATTGCCGGGCCGTGTCCCTGACCACATTCAGCTGCTCTGAAGCGGTGGCCTCTCCTCCTTTTCGCTGAAGGGCGTTGCCGCCCAGCGCCACCACCAAAACCTTGTCCACTCGTCTTCCTCCCTTTCACGATATACATAGGGGCTGGTATAAGCCTTCAGCAGCGCGCCGTAATCCGGGGTAAACGCCAGCGCGTCCCCCACCTGGTATTCCGGGGCGCGGCTCAAGTCCACGATCAGGTGGTCGGAACTGGCGCCAAGGATCTTTACGCGCTCGTCCTTTGGATGAAGGCCCTCTGCGTCGGTGTCCTGGCGGCCGATGGCCAGGATGCCCCGGCGCATGGGCCCCAGGTCAGGGAATTCCACATACTCCCCAAAGGCGTTGGGCCCGCTTGTCCCCTCCGGCTTTGAGGGTTTGTCCTGTACTTCCACCAGACTTGCCGCCAGGGTAAAGGCATCCTGGTGCAGGAAGGGAAAGGGGCGGCCGTGGGCCGTGTCCCGGCCCAAAAGCAGGCCTTCGCCCACCCTGAGATGATTTATACCCGCGGGTAGGCGCCCCTCAAACAAAAGGTGGAGGGAACTGGAGTTACCGCCTGATACAATGGGGATGGGCAGGTTCAGCTCCCGCCTGAGGGTCTGGGCTATTTCAATGAGCGCCCCCAGGTTATGGTCATCCGGCAGGATGCCGCCAAAGCAGGTGAG
Organism: Eubacteriales bacterium; assembly: GCA_028701335.1. Lineage (GTDB taxonomy): Bacteria > Bacillota > Clostridia > Christensenellales > Aristaeellaceae > UBA6115. Next base: position 12,550 of record JAQVQY010000035.1, on the reverse strand, counting down.
GTTGGTGCCCACCCCCTCCATTTTCAGCCAGGGTTCACGGCTTACGGCCCGGGCCAAATCCATGATGCCCTCACGGTCCCGGTGATACAGGCCCTCCCTCAGGTCCCCCAGGTCGATCAGAAGAATAACGCCGTGCTGCTTTTCGAGCCCCCGGGCCGCCAGGCCCAGGGCGCTGATGGTTTTCACCTCGCTTTGCAGGCTGTACTCGCTGTTTTCGATGGTCTCATCTGCCATCATGGGGTCCGAAGGCCTCAGGGACAGGCGGGGGAGCGTCCGGGGCAGGCGGGCAAGGTTTTGCGCCCGGGCGTCCGCCAGCATGAGCACGCCCGCCTCAATCAGCGCCTCCACGATCGGCTCATGGGCGCACACCACCTTGGTCACCGCCGCCAGCGTCACGCCGCTTTTTTCACAGGCGGCAAGGATATAACGCGCATTTTCCTTGATTTTGGCCAGGTTCGCGATGATACAGGGCGTTTTCATGCCAGTCCCTCCGAGCTTAAGCTCTTTTTGAGAAGGGCAAGGGCTGCCTCAGGGTATCCGCGGCTTAAAACTCCCAGGCTGGCCATGAGGTAATCCCGGTCCACCAGCACTTTCATAGCCTGGGGTTTGGGGTAGAGCATGTCATCCGCGATGTTCATATCACGCAGCGCCCTCAGAACCCCGCCCCGGCCCGGCAGGCGGGTCAGCGCGCCGCCGGTGGCAATCAAGGTGGTGACTTCGCTTAAGTCCTTGCCCGCGGCGTAGCTTTTGCGCCCCTCGGGCAGATAGATCTGGCGCAGGGTTCCGGCGTGACGCCTGATGGCAGTCAGGCCCGCCTCCAGCGCCAGCCGCCCGGCCAATCGGTACTGCTGAGGAGACTGAGGGATGGGCTGCCAGGCATTCAGCTCCTCCGGCGCGTCCAGATCCAGCTCCCGGCTCAGGCTGTCAAGGCCGATCATACCCGCCAGATGGCCGGCATTTATGTACAGCCCCAAATCCCCCTCCACGGTGCGCTTGAAAAATGGCTCCGGCTGCGTCTGGATAAGCGAAACATCCTCGCTCCCCTGGGCGCCTGAATGCACGTCCGTGGTGGCGCCGCCGATGTCCACCGCCAGCACATCGCCGATGTCGGGCTGAAGGATGCGCAGCGCCTCCATCACCGCGCCCGGGGTGGGCATGATGGGGCCGTCCACCATGTCCCGGATATGGGCCATGCCGGGGGCCTTGACGATATGCGTTTCAAACAGCTTTTGGATCTCCCGCCGGGCGGGCTCAATGTTGAGCAAGTCCAGGCTGGGGTACACGTTCTCCGTCACCGTAAGCGGCTGCCCCGCCCGCTCAAAGGCACGGGCAACACCTGCCGCCGCCTGGGAATTGCCGGCATACAGCACGGGGATCCCAAGGCCCAGGCCCGCTATCGCCCGGGCGTTGTGCAGCGCCGTTTCCCTGTCGCCGTAGTCAGTGCCGCCGGCCAAAAGGATCAGGTTGGGCTTAAGCCCAAGCAGGTCTTCCAGTTCATCAGGCCCCATTTTGCCCGCCGTCACCAGGCGCACCACGGCGCCGGCCCCCAGGGCCGCCATCTGGGCTGCCCGGGCGGTCATCTCATACACCAGGCCGTGGACGCTCATGAAAAGCCCGCCCGCGGCGCTGGAAGCGGCATAGAGGGTGCGCCAGGAAAGCCCCGGCGCGTTCATGTTGGCTTTTAACTGTTCAAGCGCCGCTTCAAGCCCCGGCAGCACATCCCCGTTTTGCGCGGTGGTGGGAGCCATGCCCTGGCCCAGGAAAACGGGATTGCCGCCAAGCCCGTCAAAGGCGCTCACCACCGTGGTGGTGGAGCCGATCTCCGCCACCACGGCGTCAATCATCCTGCCAGGGGTCATTTTTGGGTGTCCCGCAGTTTAATCAGGGAGGTCGCCACATGGACGCCCTTTGACCCGCGCCCGAAGCCCTCGTCCGCCCCGGCTTCCCTGGCCAGCTCAGGTGTCACCTGGGTTCCGCCGGCCAGGAAAATCAGCCGGTCCCTCACACCCATCTCCCGGGCGATACGGTCGATCAGGGCGATATTCTTGTAGTGGATGTTGTCATGGCTGATGATGGTGGACGCCAGGATGGCGTCCGCCCCCACCTCAATGGCGGCACTCACCAGCTTCTCAGGCGGCACGCTGGTGCCCAGGTAGTGCACCTGGATGCCGTAGCCCTCGATACCGCCGTGCTTGATGTCAATAATTTCCCGAAGGCCCACCGAGTGCTCGTCCTCTCCCACTGTGCCGCAGACCACCTTCAGGGGGCGCTCTTCAATGGCGGCGCGGATTGCGTCATCCCCCAATACCTCAGGCTCCGGCGGTATGACCAGCTCATCCACGGCAATGCTGAAAGGCACCTTGCCCTTCACCTCAACCCGGGTGCCGTCCACCGGGTGCATCACCTCAAGGGATATCACCTCAGCGTCCGTCAGGTTCATCCGCCTGGCGGCCTCCAGCGCCGCGGCCTGGGCCACCTTTTTCTCCGCCGGGAAGAAGAGGGTGAGCATCACCGTGCCGTCCCCCAGCCATTCCATCTCGGGTTTCAGGTATTTGGCGCCGGGCTGGCGCAGCTCCTCGGATTCGGCCATGCGCGCGGCTACATTGTCCGTCTCGTCCAGCTCATCGATGTACTGGATCAATTCCGGGCGCTCCAGCGTGCAGCCGCCAATGAGGCTGGCGGGGCTTTCCCCGGCTTTCAGGCCATATTGGGCGGTGTTGTTGTAGCCATAGTGGGCCGTGACCGGGGCCAGGTAGTCCTTCTTGCGCGGGATCAGCGATCCGGCGCCGATACCGCCTGAAAGATCGCGGGCAATACCGTCCCCGATTCGCTCCGGGAAGAAGCCGGAGTCCACGAAGAAGCCGTCCTCCACCGCCTTGAAGTAGCCGCCGGAGGCCAATATCTCCTCCATGAACAGCACGGCCCGCTCCTTGAGCTCCCGGGCCTGGTCGCGGAGATATCCCTCTGGTTTCAGTTCCACCATGTCCATCAGCCCGTCCAGGCCGATGAGCGTCTGCCTGGCGGTATCGCAGGCCTCGATGTTGTAGATGTGCCAGGGAACATTGCGCCCCTCGTCCGGCGTGATGGTGGACTGGATGTCAGCGGAGGTGAGCTTGGAGATGAGCATGTTGAGCACATGGGTGACGGTAGCCTCCCGGGTGGAGGACTGGATGTACTTGGTGTTCATCTGCGCCCGCATCCTGAAGCCTGAGAACAGTTCCCTGAGCGCCACGGCATAGGGCAGATCCATATGCACACAAGGGGCAGGGGTGGCTGTGGGCGGCACGGTGGACAGGCAAACCAGGCCCTTTGGCATTCCGCAGGCCACGGAGAACTGCGCGTTGATGGCGTGCTGCACCATCAGTTCAGGCATCACTTTCCACGCTTCCCGGGCGGTGGCGTTGGCATTGTGCGCGCCGTCAATCTGCGCCATATCCGCCCAGGCCATGATCTTCTTTGACTCGCAGGCGTCCACAAAGGAGCGGGCCATATTGATGCTGCGGTAGAGCACATTATACTGGGGATCCTGGTGGGCGCCGTTAACGCCCTCCTCAGCGAAGAGCACGGCGATCTCAGGGCCGGCGACGCCTGACACATAGGAGTGGTAATTGATGGGGCGTCCCACCTCATCCTCAATCATATCCAGCGCCTTGCGCTGTGCGCGGATCTGCTTCCTGGTAATGGGCACGCCGCCCACACCCTGTGGAGTGCCCTCAATGAGGCCGTCAAAGTGGCTCTGCCCCGCGGTCCGGATGACCATGATATGGTCGGCCCCGTGATGGGCTGCCATGCGCATGCGGCGGATGTCATCCTCAAAGCGGCCCGAGGCAATCTCCGTGGTGATGACAGGCCCCGGCTGGGGATCGATGTTTCCAAAATGGTGGGCAGGCGGCAGGGGCACGGAGCGCTCCAGGGGCTCCGAGGCGTCCTGATAGGTAAATCCCCGCATCTTTAAGCCAGGCGCCGGCTTCCGCCAAGTCCAGCCCCGGCGGCGGGGGCGGTAGGACTTCAGATCTTTGAGCACTTCCCGCACGTCCAGGGGGGCATCGGGCTCCAAGCGATATCCGCTCATCACGCATCCTCCTTTGAGAAGCTGCTGTCAAGGCCCTCCCAGCCCTCGCCCCTGATGAGCGCAAGCCCGGCTTCCCGGACGCTCTTTCCGCTTTGCTGGCCGGCTTTGTACACCACATGCCCCGCTCCGTGGCCCAGAAGGCCCTTTTCCAGGCAGGCGTCAACCAATGCCTTGGCCTCGATGGAGGAGAAGCCCATGCGCAAAAGCACGCTGCGTTCAATGGAAGGGCTGGTATAAAACCTGCCCATTTCCAGCAGCGGGTTGGTCAGCCGCTCCGCCAGCGACCAAAAACGCTCGTGCAGCGCCCGGTCGCTTAAGCCCTGAAGATGCTCACGCCGGGTATCAAAATCATCGGCTCGTTTCATGCTTATCCCTCCCAAACTGGTCGATGACGCCCTGGACAAAATCGGCGCCGCTGTTGGTCTCAAGGGCCAGGAACCGGAGGTCATTTTCCCCGATTGGCATCTCCGCCCCCTCAATGGCCTTTGCGATCAGGCTTTTGCGCATATGGTTCAGGTCCGCCTCCTGGCAGTCAATCTGCCCCGGATGCTCCGGCAGGATGATGCTCTCGCCGGGTACTTCCTCCCGGGGGTCGCCGGCCGCTATGCGCACGCCGTTGGCCCGGGCGAAGGCCAGCTGGGCGTTGGGGTGCTTGCCGGCACCGGTATACTCGGTCTCCTGCACCACAATCAGCGCTTCCCGGGGCAGTTCCCGTGCCAGGCAGAAGGCGGCGGCCAGGCTGGTGTTGCCGGCGGGTCCCCGCTCCATGCCCTCCAGCACCGCCAGCATCTCGGTGGTGTAGAACACCTCGCCCTGGCTTAGGGTAACGTAGCGGGACATGTACCGGAGCGGCCGGGCGGCGCTCCTGGGCACGTCCGAACGGTCCGGCCAGGTGGTAAAGGGCATGCCGAAACCGGTGTGCCCGGTGGTGAATGACTTCATGTTGAAGTCTCTGTCGCTGGCCATATGCAGGCCCTTCAGGTTCACGCTGGCAGCGACCAGGGGGCTTTCACAGCCCGCTTTCCGCATGCCCCGGGCGGTGCCCGTCAGGTTGCCGCCCCCGGCGTTGGTGGCCACCACCATGCCGGGGAAAGCGCCATACTGGTCCTTACACTGCCCGGCCAGTTCATAGCCCAGCGTCTCCACGCCCAGGATGGCATAGGGGGTGTAGAGGGAGGCGTTGAAGTAACCCGTCTCCTCCAGCAGCAGCAGAAAGGCGTAGAACAGCTCAGGGCCCACGGTCAGCTGAACGACCTCAGCGCCAAAGGCCTCGCACTTGCGCGCCTTTTCCACGATTTCCGGCTGTCCCAGGCCCTTTGAGTCAAAGCACTCCTGCACCACGATGCACTTAAGCCCCGCCTTGGCGCAGCAGGAGGCCACGGCGGCGCCGTAATTGCCGCTGGTGGCGGTGATGACGCCCTTATAGCCCATTTCTTTGGCCGCGTGCACGCTCAGCGCCGCGCGGCGGGCTTTGAAGGAACCGGAGGGGTTGGCCGCCTCGTCCTTCAGCAAAATGCGGGCGCCATAGCCGGGCCTGGCATACTTGCGGGCCAGGGCGGTGATGTGCTTGAGCTCCAGCAGAGGCGTGTTCCCCACGCCGTAGTCCGCCTGGATGGCCTGCACCTGATGGATATCAAGACCGGGCGCCGCCATCATGGCCTCGTAGTCAAAGGCGATGCCGCCGGATTCAAACCGGCTGTAGTCAAGGCCAACCGCGGCTTTCATGATGTCGTTTTTCCTGGCCATCACGGCCTGGTAGCTGTTGTCAGGCATCCGGCGCCTCCTCCCCGGCCGCCTTCAGGATGCTCTCCTGGGCGGCCAGCAGTTCCGGCACAAAGGCGCCGAAGCCGTGCTCAAAGCCGGGGTTTGCTTTCACCAGCGCGCCGGTTACCAGGCGGCCAGTTCGGGTTGCAGCCCGGGCCGTTTGCCCCACCTCCGCGTCCTCCATCAGCCGGCCTTTCACCCACTGTTCCAGGGGCACCTTGGCCGTGTCCCCGGGCACCTGGGGCGCGCGCTCTTTGGGCTTGAGGATCACGCTGTGCAGCTGTACCCATGTTCCCTTTTTAATCATGCCATCTCCTCCCCAAAGGCAATGGCCCGGTAGTCCCCCATCACGCAGCGGGGCACGGGCAAATCCAGCATGGTGAGAAGCCCGGGCTTTGCCGCCACCACAAAGGGCAGGGTGTTGCAGGCCATGGCGATGGTGCCCAGGCCCCCGTCCACCTCAGGCCTGATGGCCATTTCAATGGGCGGCGCGCCCTTGAGGGTGATGTAGTCCCCGGTCTCAACGCCCGCCAACTGCGGTTCGATCTGCTGGGGGTGGCGCATGGTGATTTTCTCTTCCCCCATGACGATCCCCTGCCCGGTCATATCCACGCCCGCCACCTGGCCGGCCTTGGCCTCACCGTGGGAGGCCTTGCGGTCCACCTGGGTGATAATGGGCCGCATCCGGGTTTTGACCTCTTCCACCGGCCAGCCGAATGCCGAAGCCATCATGTGGATGGATTCCTCAAAGCCCACATGCCCGGCCAGGCTGCCGTCAGATACCCCCTGCTCAAAGGCTTCAGGGGTGATGCCGATGCCCTGCTCCTCCATCACAGCTTTCCCAAAGGGCGAGAGGCTGTTCACCCGCTCGCAGTGCACCTGGCTCAATTCCGTCTGCGCGCCGGAGAGGCACACCGCCAGCAGGTCCATCATCATGCCGGGGTTGATGCCGGTCCCCAGTACGGACACCTTGTTCTGAACCGCCATGATATGCATGTCCAGCGCCATGTCGGGCGACTGGGCCCAGGGCCAGGCCATTTCCTCGGCGATGGTCAGCACATTGACGCCTTCGGCCACGACCTTAAGCACCTTGGGGTAGACGTCCTTCACAAAGGAGTTGGTAGCGATGACACAAACATCCACTGGTTTATTGGCCAGCGCCTCCAGGATGTCCGATTTGATGGGAGCGTCCGGCCGCCCTTCCCGGGGGATGTTCAGCGCGTCATAGAGATTGCGGCCCGCATAGTCCGGGTTGATGTCGCAGGCGCCCACCACCAGAACCCCTTTGCGGCGGGACAGGAGCCTGGCGATGCCGGAACCCATGGCGCCCAGGCCCCAGAGAACCACCCTCACTTCACGCATGTGTGTTCCCTCCTTATTGGCGGCCGATGGTGGCGACCATCACGGCCTTGATGGTATGCAGGCGGTTCTCCGCCTGGTCAAAGACCCTGGACTGGGGGGAGCGGAACACGCTGTCCGCCACCTCCATCTCCTCAAGGTTATACGTCTTGTGAACAGCCCGGCCAGTCTCGGTGTTCAGGTCATGGAAGGCCGGCAGGCAGTGGAGGAAGATAGCTTTGGGATTGCCGGTTTTCTCCATCAGGGCATCGTTAACCTGATAGGGCTGAAGCATAAGGATACGCTCCTCAAACCGGGCCTCCTCGCCCATGGACACCCAGACATCGGTGTATACCGCATCAGCGCCCGTTACCCCCTCCAGATCGTTCCTCACTTCTATTTCCCCGCCTGTTTCCCGGGCCAAAGCCGACATTTCCTCAAGCAGGGCGGGCTCGGGCATCAATTCCCACGGGCACACGGCCGTATAATGGAGGCCCAGTTTGGCGCAGATGATCATCAGGGAGTTGGCCACGTTGTTGCGGGCGTCCCCCACATAGGCCAGCTTGCACTGGGACAGCGGCTTGCCCGCGTATTCCTCCAGCGTCATCACATCGGCCAAAGCCTGGGTTGGATGGTAGCTGTCCGTCAGGCCGTTCCATACGGGCACGCCCGAGTAGCGAGCCAGGTCCTCCGCCGTCACCTGGGAGAAGCCCCTGAACTCGATCCCGTCATAAAACCGGCCCAGTACCCGGGCAGTGTCCTCCAGGGATTCCTTCTTGCCCATCTGGGAATTGGACAGGAAGGTGGCGTTGCCCCCCTCGTCCCAGCAAGCCGTTTCAAATGCGCAGCGGGTGCGGGTGGAAGTTTTCTCAAACAGCAGCACGATGTTTTTCCCCCGGAGCAGATCCCCCGGGATGCCCGCGCGTTTCTTGCGTTTCAGGTCATGGGAGAGGTCCAGCAGGAAGCGGATCTCCTGGGGAGTGAAGTCTTTCAGGGTAAGGAAGCTGCGGCCTTTCAGGTTGACGGGCATGGGAACCTCCTTTGTTCAGGTTATTCTATTATTTGAGTGACGGCGGGCCCTCCCGCTCTATACGACTTCGTCCCGCCACAGGGGCATGGACATGCAACGGGGGCCGCCCCGGCCGCGGGCCAGTTCGCTGCCGGCCACCTCGATGGTGTTGATGCCGTGGTCCCTCAGGATGCGGTTAGTGACCTTGTTGCGGTCATAAACGATTACCGTGCCCGGGCGCACGCACAGGGTGTTGCTGCCGTCGTTCCACTGCTCCCGCTGGGCGGCGATCATGTCCTGCCCGCCGCAGAGGATCAGCGTGACCTTGGGAACGCCCATTGCCTCAGCCAGGATCTCCGCCAGGTCTCCCTTCATCTCCCGGGCGGAAATGCCACCGCCCTGACCTTCCAGAAGGAAGCAGCGCAGCACCGGCAGGATGCCCGGATGCACGGTAAACACATGGCGGTCCACCTGGGTAAAAACGGTGTCCAGGTGCATATAGGCGCGGATGTTGGGGATGTCCATGGCCAGTATGCGGCTAATACCGCTTTGTGGCTGAAACATCATCCGGCGGCCCAGAATCTCAATGGCTTCCGGGTCGGTACGCTGGGAGATTCCCACACACAAAAGCCCGTCCCCCACCACCAGGATGTCGCCGCCCTCCAGGCTGTACGGGATGTCCGGGCTGTACCAGGCAGGGATGCTGCCCACAAACTCCGGGTGATGGGCCATGATGTAGCGGCCATAGATGGTCTCCCGCTGTCGGGCGGGGGCCAGCATATGGCTGAACGCCACGCCATTTTGTATGACGCTGAAGGGGTCCCGGGTGAAATAAAGGTTGGGGATGGGATCAAGCAAAAAACGGGTCTCGTGCCTGGCAAGGGATGTCAGGGGTTGTGTGGGCCTGAGCCCCGCCTCCTGGTCGGTGACGCCGGCCATGGTTTTCTCGACCAAAGCCCTGGTGTCTTTAATCCCTTCCAGCAGTTCCATGAGCGCCGGGCGGTGGTAGAGCGCCAGAGGCCCGCCCTGAGCAATAAACTCCTCGATGAACCGCGCGCGCACCGATGGTTCCGCCACCGCCTGAGCCACCAGGTCTGTCAGGTAGCGCACCTGCGTCCCCTGTTCCCTTAGCGTCTGGGCAAAAAGATCATGCTCTTTCTGCGCCCCGGCCAAATAGGGGATGTCATCAAAAAGCATGCGCCCCAGGTGCGTTGGCGTGAGCTGTTCCAGCTCATGCCCGGGACGGTGGAGTAAAACCTGTTTTAGGGTGCCGATTTCACTGGTGACCGATAGGCGCATATTTTTCTCCCATTGCTGTTGGATAGGAGCAGTGTAGCACATTTATGCAGGGATGTATATCCCCCGCACCTTGCGTGATTCGTTGGAATATGGCTATACTTTTATCGAATAATACTCACTCTGGGGAGAATAATGGAAAACATTTTGAAGGGCTTTGAGCAGTTTTTTGTGTCCTTCACAGCGGACGCGGCCTCAGGCTGCCGGGTGCTCTGGTGATACTCCTGGCGGGCCTTAAGCTCATCAAGGTTCTGATGGGCTTTGTCACCAAGTCCATGGAGAGGAGCAAGCTGGACCACGGGCTGCCGGGCTTTTTGAGCTGCTTGCTTCCCTGGACGCTTCACGTTACGCTGATCATCAGCCTGCTCATTTCCCTTGGCGTGCCGGTTACCTCCTTTATCGCCGTCCTCTCGTCCGCCGGCCTGGCGCTCCAGGAGAGTTTGAGCAACTTCACCGCCGGGCTGATGCTGCTGTTTTCCCATCCCTTCCGGGCGGGGGACTATATCCTCACCGACAGCGGCAATAAGGGTACGGTCAGGGACATCTCCGTGATGTCCCTGACCCTTGAGACGCTTGACCGCAAGCGCGCGGTGCCGCCCAACGCCGGCCTGACAAACGGCGCCATCACCAATAACTCACCTATCCCACCCGCCGCATTGACGCCACCATCACCGCGGATTTCTCAGCGGATGTACCCACGGTGCGCCGCATCATGGAGGAGGCTGCTTCCAGTGTGCCTGAGGTGCTCTCCGATCCGGCGCCCAAAGCCGCCCTGGACAAAACCCAGGACGGCCTGCTGGTTTTCACCCTGCGCTGCCGCAGGTCACCGAAACGGTAAAGGCACGCCTGGAGATGAATAAGATCCCCGTGCGCGGCCCCATCCGGGAGATACTCCAGACGCGGGTATAAGGCCAGATACAAGCAGGGGCTTCCTGGCGGAAGCCCCTGAGCAATAATCGCGATTACCTTTCGCGGGGCTTATTTCCCCGCGAAATCCCGGGCAGCCCGCTGCAGGGCGAAGATGTTTTTGGGCGGCAGGTACACCGGCACGCTGTTGCCTGTGCCCAGGGCCCAGCCGCCCCGGTCCGCCGTGCGCTCCAGCATTTTAATTGCCCGGTCATAAACCTCCTGCTCGCTGCTCCTGCACATAAAGTTCATGTCCAGGCCGCCCAGCAGGGCGATGCGGCCGTGGTAGATCTCATAGGCTTCCTCGATGGGCAGGATCTTGTCCTCAAAGGAATGCTTGGCATCATAGCCCATGCCGATGATGTCGTCCATCACCGGGGCCAGGTTGCCGCAAGAGTGCAGGAGTACGGGCCTGCCGGCCTTGTGCGCCGTGTCAACGATTTTCTGGTGCCAGGGGAAGATCAGCTCCCTTAGCATCGGGGGTGACAGGAAGGTCTGGGTGTTAAAGCCCCAGTCGTCATTGGAGGAGATAAAACCCACCGTGTCGTACTGCAGCGCCATCTCATAGTAGCGGATCAGGCGCGTGCCCACCTCCTTTAGAATGCGGCTCACCAGCTCCGGCTCATCATAGAGCATCAGGCAGAGGTTGTCGTATCCGGTGAGGGCGATGAGGATCTCAAGGATTCCTCCCGGCCCCATCACGCACAGTTTCATGCCGTCGGGAAGATCGGAAGCCACTTTCCCCAGGTGTGAGGAGTCAAAATCCTCCGGCTCCGGCCACACAAAGCGCTCAAAGCTGGCCTCGTCCACCAGGCCCTCCCCTTCATTGAGTGAGTGGGTCTCCAGCTCTTCGGGATCGTGGGTGAAACGGAACTGGGAGGTGTAGAGCGTGGCGTAGTCATAGCCCATTTTCCTGAAGGCTTCGATGGTAAACCGTGCCCGGGTCAGCTGGTCGTCTGCCGGCAGCCTGCGCCCGTTCACCTGTTCATACAGGGGCATGTTCATGTACAGTTCAAAGAGTACCGGGCGGTCGGGCACCTCCCGGCGCAGGACCTTCAGCATCTGCTCAAAATCGGGCTGGAATGGGCGCATGGCGGCCTCCTTCATGTTCGCTTTATTATGCTTATGATTATAGCCTCCTACCCAGATTTGTCAAACCGCCGGAGGAATGCTGCCGCGTGCCTTTTCTATGGCTTCAACGCTGACTGAAGCGCGTTCTCAACTGCCTTCAGATGCGTTTTGCTGGTGATGGTGGCGCCGCTGATGACGTCCACCTGGAGCGTCTGGCCCTGGATCACACGGCCAAACAGGTCGCCTATGGTGTATGTATCCCGTATTTTCACCGTTTCACCGCCGGGCTTGGCCAGCGGGCCTTCAAGCACCCTGACGGCGGTCACCCTGCCGTCCTGCACGGTCGCCTCCACTTTGCAGTTGCGAATGCTGTCCTTCGTGCCCTTGTATTCACCCGTCCAGGTACCGTCCTTAAGATTGCTGAAATCAATGTTCGCCATCGTCAGGTTCATCGCTTCCCGCATGCCCGGCGCCATGGCGAAGTAAATGATGGCAGCCATCACAGCCAGCGCGCCCAGAACAATCAAAATCCACACGCGTTTTTTCCCCTTTCTCACAATGCTTCCCCCTTTTGGCTATGCAAGCTCGTTTGCCGTGATCCCATTTTCCGGCATGAAACGGCCAACCATGCCGTCTGTCAGGAAGACCGCTCCGTTTATGTCCATGAAAACAGCGTCCGTCCCTACGAATTCCTTAATCAACTCCTTTCCCTCCTCCAATCCCGCCACGAACAGTGCGGTGGACAGCGCGTCCGCCGCCACCGCACCGGGCGCTGCTACGGTGACGCTCACCAGCCCGGAATCGGCCGGATAACCGGTCCGGGGGTCAATGAGGTGATGGCAGCGCCGGCCACCCGCGTCAACAAAGAAACGCGCATAGTCGCCGCTGGTAACCACCGCGCAATCCTCCGCCATGACCGCGCCCAACAGGCACCCCTCCCGGCGGGGATGCCGGATGCCCACGCGCCAGGGGCCGCCATCCGGCCGCCTTCCCAGGACGGCCACATCGCCCCCCAGGTTCGTGCAGGCCGACACGCAGCCATATCCCCGGAAAATGCCAATCAGGCAGTCGGCCGTGTATCCCTTGGCGATGCC
>JAQVQY010000034.1 GCA_028701335.1 Eubacteriales bacterium | reverse complement strand
GGTTGAGGTTCTTTTTTGCGCTTATATGGGGGAGGGTAAAACTGTGGTTTTGGAGGCAGGAAGTTTGCTTGCTGCAGCTGGCTGCGGGTTGATAGCGTGAGGTCGATGTTATTCAGGGGACACTAAAGTACTAGTGCCGTATTGGAAGGATTTCACAGCCTTTGCAGAGAAACATGGAATAGAACAAATCGCAATTGAATTGCATCCAGGACAGATGTGCTACAATCCCGCAACCATTAAGAAATTGCGAGCGGATGTAGGAAGTAATCTCCTTGGTGTCAATCTTGACTTCAGTCATCTTATTTGGCAGCGTATGGACCCAATAATGGTCATTCGCGAATTGAAGGGACTTATCTATCATGTGCACGCAAAAGATATTGCAATCAATGAACAATTAGTTAAGGAAAGCGGTCTAATTAGTCGCACCTATTTCCACAAGCCAACTGAAAGACCATGGAACTTCCGGATTTTTGGCTATGGCCACGATCTCGGATATTGGCGCAATGTATTTGCTGAGCTTCGCCGGGTTGGTTATGAGTATGTAGCAAGCATCGAATTTGAATGCGAACTATCTTCTGCTGATTTTGGTTGCAGAGCAGCGCTGAAAAACTTGAAAGATTGTATCCTAACAGATGATGTAAACTCATCGATGTCTTGGCTTAATCACGTTAACAGGATGCGTACTATACGCAATGATTTTTACGGAATCGGAAAATGAACGTCTTGAAATCATAGTACACCAACCTGCACCCACTTCAAGAAATAGTTGCATTAAATCAATAATTTCTGCTTTTGCCACCCAAGAACGCCAGCCATGTTACCAAGTTGGCGTTCTTCATATTCGCTGCCGAAACCTATGCTGCTGTTTGTTTTTTCGTATCACATCTCTTGCGTCTGAAGCCAGTCCCCCAGCTCCCGGTCCTCCGCCTTTTCGCTCTTTAGAAGCCTGTCTGCCAGGGCGTGCGGCGTAAACGCTGCGCCTATGAGGGCGGCCTCCACCCTTTTGGCCAGGTCCGGGTCATTTGCATCGGAAAAGCAATGAACCTCCTGGACCCTGGCGTTCTTCAGGCTCAGCAGCAACTCTATCCCGCCCCAGGGGAAGCGGGCTTCAAGCGCCAGGTCGAACCGGGGCGTGCGGCCGTAGTTCCACTCCCAGGATTTGTTGCGCTCCTCAAAGCGCTGGATGAGGCCGGTATCCAACGCCTCCTTCCAGGGCAGCCTATTGGCGGGGCCGTACTCATGGGCGAAGGCGGCCCAGAGGGCGTCTTTCAGCGCCGGGATGGTGATGCCGCGGGCGTGTTCTTTGAGGTTCCCTACCCGGGCGCGGACGCTTGATACCCCTTTGGCCTCCAGCTTTTGTTTGGAGGGGGCCAGGTAGCGGCCCAGCCTGGCCATGTCCACGTCCATAAGGATGGTGCCGTGGTGGAGGCCGGCGTCCCTGGTTATCCTGAAGGCGTTGCCGGAGAATTTTTCCCCGCCGGGTAGGATCACAATGTCATTGCGGCCGGAGTTCTCTGTCTCTATGCCAAAGTCTCTGACCGCCCTGCGGATGACGTCCAACTGACGGGGCACGTCATAGAGCGCCTTGGGCATCACAAAGGAGAAGTTCAGGTTGCCCAGGTCATGGTAGACGGCGCCGCCCCCGGTGGTGCGGCGGGCCAGGGTGCCGCCCTCCTCCTCAAGCAGCGCCGTGCGGCACTCCTTCCAGGCGTTCTGCGCGTGGCCGATGACCACGGTGTGGGCGTTTTGCCAGAGAAAAAGGGCGGGGCCGATGGCCCCGTCCCCCAAAAGCGCTTCCTCAATGGCCAGGTTGCGGTGAGGATCGAATGAATCGCTCTCGAACAGGCGGATCTCCATCAGACCCCCTGCTTGTTCTGCCTGATTTGCTCCACCTCGGTGAAGTTCCGGGTGAGCTCGTGGCCCTTCAGCGGCAGGAGGCGCTGGTCGATGGCGTCCAGGATCCACTCCGGCTGCGGGAAGAACGCGTCTTCCATCTCGTGTGCCGGGGTGATCCAGTTGCGCGCGCCCACCACCACCGGCGGAGCGTCCAGGTAGTCAAAAGCCAGCTCCGTGATGGTGGAGGCCATCTGGCGCATGACGCTGCCGCGCTCACAGGCGTCTCCCGTGATGATGATGCGGCCGGTCTTTTTCACCGACTCGATCACCTTGGTGTAGTCAAAGGGCACGATGCTGCGGGCGTCAATCACTTCCGCCGTCAGGCCGTACTTTTCCTTGAGCATATCAGCGGCAGGCAACACCCTATATAAGGTGGCGCCGATGGACAGGATGGTGACGTCACTGCCAACACGCTTTATATCCGGATCGCCAATGGTGATCTCATACTCCTCCTGGGGCACGCCGCCCTCATGGAAGAGCTCCGCCTGGTCATAGATGCGCTGGCTCTCAAGGAAAATCACCGGGTCTGTGCCATTAAGCGCCGTCTGCATCAGGCCCTTGGCATCATAGGGTGTGGCCGGGAAGACCACCTTGAGCCCTGGGATGTGGGCGGCCAGGGCCGACCAGTCCTGTGAGTGCTGGGCGCCGTATTTGCTGCCCACGGAGAGCCTTAACACCACAGGCATCTTGAGCATTCCGGCGGACATGGCCTGCCACTTGGACAGCTGGTTGAACACCTCGTCCCCCGCGCGGCCCAGGAAGTCGCAGTACATGAGTTCCGCCACCACACGGCCTCCGGCCATGGCGTAGCCCACTGCGGCGCCCACGATGCCGGCCTCGGAAATGGGGGTGTTGAACAGGCGGTGGTAAGGCAGGGCTTCGGTCATTCCGCGGTAGACGGCAAAGGCGCCGCCCCAGTCCCTTACGTCCTCGCCAAAGGTGATGAGCGTCGGGTCCTCATAGAACTTGTTGATGATGGGCTCTGCGATGCCGTCCCGAAGCTGGTAAACCCGGTTTTTGCTGACGGGCTTGCCATCTTTGTCCAGGCCGAAGCGCTCCTTTTTGGCGATCTGCTGTACCCGGGGACACTCCTCTTTGGGCAGAAGCACCTCGGGCTCCCGGTCCTTGTCAAAGGCGCGGACGGTTTGGTTGGAGAACATGAGGTTGGCGATGTAATCAGGGTCTGAGGACATCAGGGGAATGTGGGGCGAGACCGATTCGTCAATGGACAGCTTCAGGTTGCGCACCATATCCTCCACCACCCTGGCGCGGATGTCTTCCAGCGTCTTTTCATCCGTGACGCCGGCTTCCACCAGCTGGCGGCCAAAGGACTGGATGGAGTCCTCCTTCTCCCAGGCCTCGATCTCCTCTTTGGTGCGATAGGAGCTGGAGTCCGACGGGCTGTGGCCGGAGATGCGGTAGGTGATCACGTCCAGGAACACCGGGCCGTCCTTCTTGGCCACGGGCAGCTTGCGCCGGTATGCGTCGATGACGGCCAGGGGGTTATAGCCGTCCACCCGCTCAGCGTGCAGTGCGTTGGGCGCGATGCCGGCGCCGATGCGGGCGATCATGTCCATGCCCATGGTTTCGCCCTGGGTCTGGCCGCCCATGCCGTAAAAGTTGTCATTGATGTTGAAGATAATGGGCATGCCGCCGCCGTGCTCGCCCCACAGGGTGCGGACCTGCCCCATGGTGGACATCATCAGGCCTTCCCACACCGGGCCGCAGGCCATGGCGCCGTCGCCGATGTTGCACACCACCACGCCGGGCTTTTTGTTGGAGAGCTTATAGAGCGCCGCGCCCGGAGAGATGGAGCCGGAGCCGCCCACGATGGCATTGTTGGGGTAGATGCCAAAGGGCGTAAAGAAGGCATGCATGGAGCCGCCCAGGCCCTTGTTGAAGCCGTTCTCCCGGGCGAAGGTCTCGCACATCATGCCATAAAGCAGGAAGTTGATGCCGTTTTCCTTGGCGGACTTCCCGCTGTCTTTGACCACACTAAAGGTTTTGCCTCCGAAGAAGCCTTCCATGATGCCGTTCAAGCGCTCATCATCCAGGATTTCGATGCTCCTTAAGCCCTTGGCCAGGATCTCGCCGTGGCTGCGGTGGGAGCCGAAGGTGTAGTCGTCCAGCGTCAACAGATAAGCCGCGCCCACATAGGCCGCTTCCTGGCCGATGCCCAGATGGGCTGGGCCGGGATGGTTGTAGGGCACGCCCTCATACTCACCCTTGGTCTTGATGAGGTTGAGCATGGTCTCAAACTCCCGGATATAGAGCATATCCCGGTAGATGTTGAGGAACTCTTCCTTGGTGTAGTTTTTAGCTTCGTCCCTGACGGTCTTCTGGTAGACGTTGACGGGGATGTCAGGCGTCTTCAGTTTGCCCGTCTTGCGGACGTCTTCGGGGTGTACGGCCAGTTGCTTGCTCATGTTTCTGCTCCTTGCTCCTTACTCATATTGGAAAACCGCTTCGCGGATAATCTCAGACACTGTGGGGTGGGGGAATACGATCTTCTTGATGGTCTCAAGGTTGGCCCCCAGTTCAATATTGCTTGTGGCGGCGATGATAAACTCCGAGGCGTAGTTGGACAGCGCCTGCATGCCGATGACCTGCTGGGTATCCGTCCTGACCAGGAGCTTGGCGATGCCGCGGCCGCCTTCGTTTTCCGCCTGGTAGCGCCCGGCATAGCGCATGGAGAGCTGCACGGCTTTAAACGGCAGGCCCTTGGCCGTGGCTGTTGCCTCTGTCTCCCCCACTGTCGCCAGTTCGGGGTTGGTATAGAGCACCGCCGGGATGGCCTCATAACGCATGAGGTCTTTTTTGCCCAGCATATTGTTCACCGCCACCTCGCCTTCCCGGTGGGCGGTGTGCGCCAGCATGGAGATGCCGTTCACGTCCCCCGCGGCGTACACGTTGGGCACGTTGGTCAGCATGGTGGCGTCGGTCACCACGGCGCCGCGCTGGGTATACACACCGATGGACTCCAGGCCGATGCCCCGGATATTGGGCCTGCGGCCGATGGACATAAGCACTTTATCAGCTTGCAGGAAATGGCTCTGGCCGTCCTTTTCATAGCGCACGCCGTTTTCCTCAATGGCGGTCACTTTGGCCGAGAGGGCGAAAGAAATGCCTTTTTTCTCAAAGTCCGCCTTCAGGATGGCCACCAGGTCCTGGTCGTTTTCACCGGCGATATGGTCCAGCATCTCCACCACCTGCACCTGGGCGCCGGCGGAGTTGAAATAGCTGGCCATCTCAAGCCCGATCACGCCTCCGCCCACCACGGCCAGGCGGCCGGGCACCTCAGTCAGGTCCAGAATTTCCCGGTTGGTAAGGACAAAGCCCTTCTCATACCCTTCCTTAAGCCCCGGAATGGGGGGCATGGAGGGAGATGAGCCGGTAGCGATCAAAAGGCGCACGCCGGTAAGGGTATCCCCCCCGGCCTTGACGGTATAGCCTTCGGTGATTTTCCCGGTGATCTCCGCGTGCCCGGTAAAAACGGCCACGTTGTTGGCCCTCATGGAGGTCTTCACACCTCCCACCAGGGACTTGACCACCTTGGCCTTGCGGGCCACCACTTTTTTGTGGTCCATCACCAGTTTCTCGGCGGTGACGCCGTATTTTTCGCCGTGCTTGACACCGTCATGGAGTTTGGCGGAGTAGAGCATGGTTTTGGTGGGGATGCAGCCTTCGTTGAGGCACACGCCGCCCAGCTCCCTTTCCTCCGCCAGCGCCACCTTAAACCCCGCGTGGCCCGCGCGCTCCGCGGCCACATAGCCGGCGGGACCGCCGCCTAAAACAATTAAATCATATACCATTGCCCTGCTCCTCAGTCCGCGATCAGGATGCCGATGTTCTCAAGCGCCGCCACCAAGTCCCTAAGGAACCGGGAAGCGGGCGCCCCGTCCACCGCCCGGTGGTCATAGGTAAGCGACAGGCCCATGGCCGGGTATGCCGTGACCTGGCCGTCCACCACCCGTACCCGGTCCACCGCGCAGTTCACACCCAATATGGCCACCTGGGGCGGGTTGATGATGGGGGTGAACATCTCGATCCCCAGGGCGCCCAGGTTGGTGACGGTGAAGCCGCCGGCGCTCAGGATATCCGGGTTGATGCTGCCGCCCTGGGCGTCTTTGCCCAGCTGCTTGGCCTCCCGGGAAACCTGCGCCAATGACTTGGTGTCCGCGTCGAAGAGGGTGGGCACCAGCAAGCCCCGGGGCGTGTCCACGGCGATACCCAGGTGGGCATGGCGGAAGAGCCGCATGGTCTCGCCCATATAATGGGCGTTCAGGTCCGGGTGGCGCTTCAAAACCCGGGAAACGGCGAAAAGGATCATGTCATTGATGGTGATGCCGCCAAGTCCCAGCTCCTCAGGCGCCGCCTTGAACCGGGCTCTGAGGGCCAGCATTTGTGTAGCATCAAAGGAGGACTGATGGGTAATCTGCGCCATGCCGGCCAGGCTCTCGTGCATGGCCCTGGCCGTAACCTTGCGCACCTTGGACAGCTTGACCTCTTCATAGGCCATACCACCCACGGGTGCTGCTGCCGCCGGGGCGAAAGCCGGAACCTCCCGGGCCGCCTGTACTGCGGGTGCTGCATCCCGGGCGGCAAAAATATCCCGCTCGATCACCCGCCCGTTGGGGCCGGTGCCGCTGGCCAAAGCCGGATCAAGCCCCAGGCGCTGGGCGGTGGCCCGGGCGCGGGGGGAGACGCCGGCGGAAAGCGGGGCCGCCGGGGCTGCCGCGACAGGGGCGGCTGGGGCTTCAGGCGCCGCGGGCTTTGCTTCGGCCGCGGGAGCCTCAGGGGCTGCCGCTGGCGCGCCACCGCCGGGCATCAGGCCCGAAACGTCCTCCCCGGGGCTGCCGATCGCGCCCACGGTGGTCAGCACCGGCACATCATCGTCCGCATCAAAGAAGACGGCGATCAGGGTGCCGTCCTCCTTGGCTGTTTCCTCAAAGCTGGCCTTGTCCGTCTCATAACTGAAAAGGACATCCCCGACTTTTACGGGGTCGCCCACCTTTTTGTGCCATTCGGTGATGATGCAGCTTTCCACGGATTGCCCCTGCCGGGGCAGAATGATGGGATGTGCCATGCGCTTACTCCTTTATATTCTTAAAATGAAGTCAGTGTCCGGGGGCCTCCGTATGGGAAGGCCCCCGGCAAAAGTCAGTTAATGGGCTTTGCTTTCTTCAGCAGCAGCTTTTCTGCCTCACCAGACCACAGGCCGTTGTTGGCCTTCACGATTTCGTCCAGTTCCCTGAACATGGGGTCGCTCTTGCCCAACTCGCCAAAGTCCTCAATGGCGGTCAGCGGCAGGCTGATATGGGTGTAGATCAGCTTCTTGGCCCCCGGGATCTTGGGCAGGTTCAGGGTGGTTTCCGCCACGCAGTCAAGGCCGCCGATATGGGTGACCAGGGCCGCGGGGTTGAGTTTCCCGTCGTTCATCATCCGGATGGCTTCCCGCATGTCCTCCAGGTTGCCGTGGGAGGTGGCGGTGATGTGGGTGCGCTTGTAGTGGACGTTGTAGAAGTTCATAAGGGCCGAAAAGCTCAGGTCGGAGGGGCCGGCAAAGAAGTTCAGGCAGCCGTCCACCGCCAGGATCTGATCTCCCTGCTCCACAACGGGCTTCACCGGGGCAAAGCAGATCACGTCATCAAAGCCATGGCCGTCCCTGGTGAGGGCACGCAGCTCCTTCACCGGGTCCGCCATGTTTTTGGTGTTCACATAATGAAGCTCTATCCCGTTCTTTTTGGCCTCTTCCACCGTGTAAATGGAGGCAGCGCGCTTCAGGCGGGCTTCGTCAATGTCGGTCACCACCAGAAGCCCGGGCTTCCGGTCGCAGTGGATGGCATAGTCAATGGCGGCCAGGCCCATGGGGCCCACGGAGGCCAACAGGGCCAGGTTGCCGCCCTCCACAATGCCCATGTCATGGACATATTCACCGTCCCGGCTGTGGTACATGGCGTGGAAGGTGCCGATGACGCAGGACAGCGGCTCGGTCAGGGCGCCCAGGAAAAAGACGTCAGAGTGGTAGGGGATCAGGCAGTCCATTTTCAGGATTTCTATCGGAATGGACACATAGGTGGCGTCGCCGCCGCAGTCCCGGTAGGAATAGCCGGGGGCCAGGATGGAACCCTCATAGGAGTGGGCCGGCTGGATGACAAAGCCGTCACCCGGCTTGTACTTGTGCTGCCAGTTCTTGCCCACCTTCACGATGCGGCCAGCGAACTCGTGGCCGATGATGGTGGGGTTGGTGGCCACGTCATCCGGCACCCGGGCATGGTCGGCGCCCAAGACAGCGGCCTTATAGCTGCTCATGCAGATGGAGTCGGTGACAACTTCGCAGATGACGGAATCATCCGTCATGGGAGAAAGCTCAAATTCTTCCAGGCGCAGGTCTTGCTTGCCGTACAGGCGGACGGCTTTGGTTTTCATGGCAATATTCCTCCGTTCTCGTGTTTGATCAGCTTCCAGGTGCTGTCGATGAGATTGGTGAAGCGCTCTTCCTTCATCTTCTCAATGACAAAGCGCTGGCGCGGCGAGTTGATGTCCTCCCCGCTGATCTGCATCATACCATACCCATCGCAAAGTTTCCTCACCCGCTGAAGCTGTTGGTCGCTGTTCCGGGTGGGCATATAGGTGACGGCGCGGATGCCCAGGGCGTGGATGGTTTCAAAAAGCTCGTCCAGGTGGGCGTCCTCAAAGGCCTGGGCCTTCTTGTCCCCGGTGGGAGATTGGGTCACGTCCCCCAGGTAGGCATAGGCCAGGATGCCGCCGGTCTTGCCGGCAAAGGCGATATAGTCCTTGACCGCCGGGCACTCGTCCGTGGCGTCCACATAAACCCTGGGGATAAAGTCCTTCTTCAGTTCTCCGATGCGGTCATATTCCTTGAACATCCCCCGGCCGGGGTCTTCCTTCCGCGCCAGCGCCTGCATCAGGTGGCGCTCGGTAACGCCGCCGCCGTCATGGAACATGGAGAGCGGCAGCACATCCCGGTCAAAATCAATTTTCAGGCCGCTTGAGCGGCTGATGGCTTGGGCCATCTGCCGGTTGCGCCGGTTGCGCGCTTCCCTCAGCGGCGCGAAAAACGCCTGCACCATGGGGATGTTTTCGTGGGGCACGGCGTGGAGCACCATATAGCTGACGCCCAGCTGGTCCGGGTTGTTGGTGCGCAGGCGCTCAAAGGGCGTGCCCGCCATGCTCACCCGGGCCTCCACCCCCACGGTGACGGGCAGGCCCAGGATCTTCCCGGCCTCAATGAACTCCTCCGCCCCGCCCATGGAATCATGGTCCACGATGCCGGCGGTGCAAAGGCCTTCCGCCCTGGCGGCATAAACCGCGGCTGAGGGGGAGTAGGGCGAGAAGGAATAGAAGGTGTGGATGTGGTTGTTGATAAAGCGCGGGTTCATGGGCGGGAAGTCAGCCGAAAGCGCTTCCTGCCTGAGGTTATCAAGCCGCTCCTTTTTGGTGGGGGCATTCAAGCGCTTCAGAATCTTTTCATCGATCAATTCAGCATCACCTGCCCCCCGGTGACAGGGATGGCCTGCCCCGTCTCATAGGCCTGCTCCACGGCGTAGAAGATGGCCCGGGCCACGTCAACGGGCAGGCAACCCCTTTTGATCAGCGACTTTTCAAGGTAGGAGGCCTTCACGTCCTCCAGGGTTTTGGCGCCAGGCACCTTCCCGGCGTTTAAGTACTGCACAAACAGGCCTTTCACCGGGTCGCTCCACAGGGGGCCGTCATAGTAGTTGCCGGGGCAGACGGCGTTCACCTTGATGTTGTAGGGTGCCAGCTCCATGGCGAAGGACTGTGTAAGGCCGATGGCGCCGAACTTGCCGCCGGCGTAGGCGAAGTTCTTGTTGCTGCCCACCAGGCCCGACTTGCTGTTGATGGTGATGATGTCGCCCGTCCACTCCGGGTCCGCCTCAAACTGGGCTTTCATAATGAGGCTGGCGTACTTCACACAGGTGAAGAAAGCGGTGTAGTTCACCGCGGTGACAAACTCGAAGTCCTTTTTCTCCATTTCCTCAAGGCTCCCGGCCTTGAGCACCCCGGCGTTTGAGATGAACAGGTCAAGGCCCCGGAACTTTGCTACGGTCTGCGCCACCATGTTGGCCACGCTGGCCTCATCTGACACGTCCACCTTCACCGCTATTGCCCGCTCCCCCAGTTCAGCCGCCACCTCAATGGCCGCAGGCTCATTCAGGTCGGCAATGACCACAAAGGCGCCTTCCTTATACAGCTCCTGGGCGATGCCCAAGCCAAATCCCTGTGCGGAGCCCGTGACAATGGACACCTTGCCCGAAAGCCTGCCCGGAGCGGCCGGAAGCCGGTCCCTGACATGTTTGGCGGCCAGGGCCTTGACGCTTAATAAATCAATCATTCGCTTGCCTCCATCAACTGCTTCAGTTTGCCATAGGCGTCCACCCACTGCTGGGTGGTATTGGGCTCATAGCGCGTGGTCTCCACCGACGCGCGGGCCAGGGCCCTTGCCTCGTTGATATCTTTCACCAGCCCCAGCGCCTGGGCCTGCATGAGGGCGTTGCCCAAGGCCGCTCCCTCAATGGGGCCCACCGTGGTCACCAGGCCCGTGGCGTCCGCCGCCATCTGGTTGAGCAGGGGGTTCTGGATGCCCCCGCCCACGATGTTCAGGCTCTGGATGTCCCCACCCCGGATTTCGCCCAGGCGTTCCACTGCCCAGCGGTACTTGAGCGCCAGGCTCTCATACACGCAGCGGGCGATTTCGCCAATGGTTTCGGGCACCTTTTGCCCAGTTTCACGGCAGTATTCCTGGATTTTTTTCGGCATACCACCGGCGGCGAAGAAACGCTGCTCATCCGGGTCCACTACGCATTGAAGCGGCGGGACCGCCCGCGCCATGGCCTGTATTTCAGGCCAGGTGTATTCCTTGCCCTCTTCCTTTGTCCACACCCGGCGGCATTCCTGGATGAGCCATAAGCCCATGATATTCTTCAGCGGCCTGAAGCCCCCCTGCACCGTGCCCTCGTTTGAGAAGTTGGCGTTGTAGACAAAGTCCGTCAGCACGGGCTCCTTTGTCTCCACCCCGAAGAGCGACCAGGTGCCGGAGGAACAGAAAGCGAAGTTCCCCTCCCCCGGAATGGCCGCCACGGCGGAGGCAGTGTCATGGGTTCCCACGGCGGCAAAGGGCACCAGTCCAAAGCCAAGGCTGTCCGCGATATCAGCCTTAAGCCGGCCGCGCAGGGTGCCGGCCCGGTCGATGGGCGTCAGGATCCCCATGGGGATCCCCAGAGCATCCGTGATCTCCCGGCTCCAGGCGCGGGTGCTCACATCCAGAAGCCCCGTGGTGGTGGCGTTGGTGTACTCCGTGCCCACAGCTCCCGTGAGATAATACCCCAGCAGGTCCGGCATCATAAGCAGCGTCCTGGCCTTTTTTAAGGCCCCGTCGCCTGAAAGCACCCGGCGGTAGAGCTGGTAGACGGTGTTGAAGTTGAGCGCCGCGATGCCGGTCAGGCCGAACAGCTTCTTTTTATCCAGCTTCTCCCAAGCGGCTTCCAACTCCTGATCCGTCGCGCTGCGGTAGGCCCGGGGGTCTTCGATCAGTTCGCCCTGATTGTCCAGCAGCCCATAGTCAACCCCCCAGGTGTCAATGCCAAAGCAGGCTGGCTCAAAGCCCTGCTGGCGGGCATTCTGGAAGAGGGCTTTCATCTCCGAGAGAATGTGGCGGAAATCCCAGTAGCCCATGTCCCCCTTCAGGATGAAGTTGTTCTCAAACCCGCCCACCCGGTGGAGGGTGATCTTCTCCCCGTCAAAGCGCGCGATAATGCCCCTGCCGTTGGAGGCGCCGATGTCAAAGGCCAAAAGGTCTGTGGTTTTCATGGCTTGCCCTCCGCCAATTGCTTGCGGTACTTCTCGCTCTCCCAGCCGCCGATGAACTGCTGGGCAGCCTCCCCCATGGTCTGAAGGGTGTATCCCTTCTCCCGGATGGTTTGGGTGACGAACAGCACCGCGCACAAAGTCTCCTCCAGGGTCACGGCGGTATTTTCGGGCAGCCGGTAATGCGTGAGCCCCGTTTGCCGGTCAATCACCGCCGCCTCCGCCAGGGTGCCCCGGAAAAACACCATCTGGTCCGGGTACAGGGGTGCGTCCAGCAGGAGCTCGTCCGGATAAGTGTCGCCCTTAAGGCGTTCGATCAGCCAGGGGGTGTCAGACACAAAGCCCTCACCCTCGGCCTTCACCCGGATGGCTGGGAACGCGCCCTTATCAAGCCCAAAGAAAGCCGCCAGGCGCCGGTTCATGTCCTCATGGATCTGAAGGCACTTGTCCTCATTATCATCATGGACGATCACGCCGTGATTTTGCATCACCAGCACCTTGGGCCGCCCGGACTTCTCCAGGATGTCCTTGATGGTGAAGGTGAGGGTGGCGCCGGGGTTCACGTAGGGCACCACGGCAAAGCCATAGTCCGCGCCCTTTAGGGCTTGGGACAGGATCACCTCCGTCTCCCGGCAGCAGGCCGCCAGGTTGGCATAGACACTGTGGGTGTGCGCCACAAAGCGGTCCAGCAGCGCGTGGAAGCCCGCTTCCACCGAAGGCCTCAAGGGCGCCAGCCCCTCCACCGGAACCGTGGCTTCCTTCGCGGCGGCGGAACCAGCCGCTTCCACATCCGGAAAGTCATGGGCCGCATGCTTCCCGTAAAAGGAGCGCAGCGCCTGGTAATCAAGCACGGCGTAGGCCGCGTCCGGCGTGATGTCCCGGAGCAGGAAGCCTGAGGCCTTCACCGCCATCAGCCTATCATTCAGCTTCGCCGAGGTGTTGCCGCCGCCGCCCTGCACATAGTCAGCCCGGACGCCCAGCGACCTGGAAAACCGGCTGAAAGCCGCCAGCCTGTCCGCGTAGCGCGCGAAAAAATCCATGAAAACCTCCGCTTATTGTCATATCTGGAGGGGCCCCGAGAGGCCCCTCCAATAAAAGCCTAAGGCCTTGGTTCAGTACACTTCTTTCCAGTCGTCAATGTTCTCGGGGGTGAAGCGGAAGGGGTCGCCCACCAGGGTGAAGGTGCCGCCATCGCTGGCTTCCATGATTTCCTTCGTGCCCAGGCGGCCGGAATCGAAAGACTCACCAGCGGCGCCGGTGATGTCACCCTTGACCAGCGCCACGCTGGCAAAGCCCGCGCAGTAGCCCAGGTCAATGGGGTTCCACAGGAACATGGCTTCGCAGGTGCCGTCCTTCAGGTACTCAGCCATTTCAGAGGGCAGGCCCAGGCCGGTCAGTTTGATCTTGCCGGAGAGGCCGTTGTCCTTGATGGCCACGGCAGCCGCGGCGACGCCCACGGTGGTGGGGGAGATAACACCCTTCAGGTCCGGGTAGGAGTTGATGAGGCCCTGCATCTCCTGGATGGATTTGTCGGTGAGGTCATCGCCGTAGACAATGGTGACCAGCTCGATTTTGGCGTATTCGGGCTTCTCAAGCTCTTCCTGCATGTACTTGATCCAGGTGTTCTGGTTGTCCATGGTGGCAGCGGCTGACAGGATGGCAATCTGGCCTTCTCCGCCAATTTGCCGGGCAATCTCTTCCACCTGCACGCGGCCGATGTTCTGCGCCACGGAGGGGTCGATGTTGAGCATGCGGCCTTCGGGCTCCACCTTGGAGTCCCAGGAGACCACTTTAATGCCCTTATCCAAGGCGCTCTGCAGCACGCTCACCACGCCGGCCGCGTCATTGGCGGAGATGGCGATGGCGTCCACGCCCTGCTGGATGTAGCCTTCGATGATCTGAATCTGGCCTTCGTTGGAGGAGTCAGCCGGGCCGTTGTGGATGAACTCAAAGCCCAGCTCCTTGGAGGCTTCCTCAAAGCCGCGCACGGCCGCTTCGAAGAAGGGGTTGCCGGTCTGCTTATAGACAACGCCGATCTGGATGGGCTCTTCCGCCAGAACGGCGGAGGCCAGGGACAGCAGCATCACCAGTGCCAGTACCAGGGACAGTGTTTTCTTCATAATCTTCTCCTTCTTATTTTCAGCAGGCACGTGCCCGCCGTAATCCGGTTCAGGTTTTCTTTAGGGTCAGGCGCTGGCGGCGCACGGTGTTCTGCCGCCGGATGCGCCCGGCTATGTCGGGAACCAGGACAATGAGGATAAGCAATAGGCCGATGGACAGGTTTAAGATGAACGCGTCGTTGTACACCAGCATCAGGCCATTTTTGAGCCCGGTCATCAGGATAAGCGCCAAAAGCAGGCCCGCGACGCTGCCCCGGCCGCCGGAGGTGGACGCGCCGCCCAGGACGGCAATGGCAATCGCCTGCATCTCATAGCCGGTAGCCAGCGTGTACTTCACCGACCCCGTGCGGGAGGTGAGGAAAAAGCCGCCCAACGCCGCCATGATGCCGTTTAGGATAAAAGCCGCCATTTTGATGCGCCCAGTCTGCACGCCCGAATAGCGGCTGGCGGTGAGGTTGGTGCCGGCGGCGAAAATCCTGCGCCCGGAGGCTGATTTATGGAGCCAGATATAGTATACCGGCAGCACTGCCAGAATGCAAACCAGCATAATCGGCACATCCAGCCCAAAGAGGCTGAAGGAGCCATAGCCCAGGTCCTTTGAGAACCAGCCGGGGAAACGCCCGGCGGACTGGTCTTTTAGGATAATGTAAGCGATGCCCCGGTAGAGTGTCTGGGTGGACAGGGTGATGATCATTGGGAAAAGCTCAGGAAAGCGGGTAATCAGCAGGCCGTTTATTAACCCGCAGACAGCGCCTGTCAGGAGCATCAGAGCGATCGCCGCGATGAAGGGGATCCCGTCGCCCTGGTTGTATGTGACTGCCATCACGGTGGCTGAAAGTGCCGCTGTGGCGCCGATGGAGATGTCGATGTCTCCCAAAATCAGCACCACCAGGATGCCCAGGGCCATAAAGCCCACGTCCACCATGTAGACCCGGGTTTGGTTCAAGAGCTTGGGGAAGGTGTAGTTTTCCGGCTGAAGGCCGGAAAAAATGGCGTAGACCACCAGGATGAGGATCACCAGGATCCACTCCCAACGCTTCATCCATCTGGGCAGGCGGCTGATCGCGCGTTCCATCCTAAATCCTCCTGTCCTTAAGAACCCGGCGTTCCTTGGAGCGCTGGATAAGCACGTTGATGACCACCGCGGAGAGGATCAAAGCGCCCTGGATGGCCTTCTTCCAGAATTCGGAGTTGCCCGTTAAGCGCAGCATGGTCAGCGCGTTGTTGATGACACCCATGGTCAAAGCGCCCAGCAGCACCCCCACAGCCTTGCCCCGCCCGCCGGAGACCGAGACCCCGCCGATGACGCAGGAGGCGATGACATACATCTCATAGCCCATGGCCATGTCCTGGGTGATTTTGGTGTCCCGGGAGGCATAAAGCAGCCCTGCCAGCCCCGCCAGCGTTCCCATGATGATGTGGGCTAAAAGGGTGGTCCGCGGGCTTTTGATGCCGCTCATGGCGGCGGACTCCCGGTTGCTGCCCACGGCATAAAGGTAGCGCCCCTGGCGGAAATAGGTGAGGAAAATAAATATCACCACAAACACCGCCAGCATGAACCATATCTTGCTGTTGAGGCCCAGGAAGGTGGCGCGGCTAAAGTTGATGAAGCTGTCCGGCATATCCTTGCGGTAGACGGCCTGGCCGCGGGAAATGGTGTGGCTGAGGCCGTAGATGATGTACTGCATGCCCAGGGTGGCCACGATGGGCAGCACCCGGCCGTAGGCTATGAGCAAACCGTTGAGCGCCCCACACAGCGCCCCCACGCCCATGCCGGCAAGGATCAGGAGGATCAGCGGCGTGCTTTCCCTGAGCGTCACGCTGCCCATCACCCCGTCGGTCATCACCTGGACCTCGGAAATATTCAGGTTCTGTTTCATAATAATGCCCGCGGTCATGGTGGACAGCGCCATGATGGCGGCGATGGAGATGTCAATGGAGCCCACCAGCAGCACACACAGCATCCCCAGGGCCAGGATCATCATGATGGCCGTGTCCTCCAGGATGAACAGGGCGTTTGACCCGGTGGTGAACGCGGGGTTCCTGAGCCCCACCAGAAGGAACAGCACCACCAGGATCAGGGCAAGGCCCACCTCACGCTGCTTGAAGAGCGCTGAAAGTGCGCCAGTTTTCCTCGTTCTCTCAGGCATACTCCGCGTTTCCTTTCCGGCTTTTGTCAAGGGGCATGGCGGCCTTCAGCAGTTTCTCCGGCTCCATCTCCTCCCGGATGAACACGGCGGATATCCGCCCCTCCCGCATCACCAGGGCCCGGTCACAGAGGTTCAGCACCTCCGGCATTTCAGAAGAGACCAGCAGGATCCCGTAGCCTTCCGCCGCCAGATCGCACATGATCTTGTAGATGGCGGCCTTGCTGCCCACGTCCACGCCCTTGGTGGGTTCATCCATGATGATGATGCGGGAACCGCAGGTCAGGAGCTTGGAGATGACCACCTTCTGCTGGTTGCCGCCGGAGAGGGATTCCGCGGTGTCCCTGCCTGAGCGGGCCTTGATGTTGAGCATGCCAATGTACTCATCCCCCGTCTTGGCCTCCGACTCGGGGGACAGGATCCCGCGCTTCTGGTGGAGGTCAAGCCTGGGCAGGGTGATGTTGTCCTGGACGCTCCAGGGCAAAAGCAGCCCCTGTTTCTGCCGGTCCTCAGGCAGCAGGCTGACCCCCTGACGCAGGGCCTCGTGGGGAGAGGTAATGTCCTTTTCCTCGCCCAGGATATAGATGCGCCCTTTGTCAGGCCGGGTGACGCCGCTTAGGACCTCCACCACTTCCGTGCGCCCGGCGCCCACAAGGCCTGTGAGGCCCAGGATCTCCCCGGCGTGGAGGGTGAAGGACACGTCCTCAAAAAAACCGGTGCGGGACAGCCCCTCCACCTTGAGGATCTGCTCGCCCACCGGAGCGGTTTTCTTGGGATAGAACTGGTCGATGGTGCGCCCCACCATGTGCTTGACCAGCATCTCGCTGTTGGTCTCCCTGATGTCCCAGGTGCCGATGTAGCGCCCGTCCCTAAGGACCGTCACCCGGTCAGCCAGGCTGAAGATGTCCTCCAGGCGGTGTGAGATAAGGATGATGGAGGTGCCCTTTTCCTTAAGCCCCTTAACGATGCTGTAGAGCTCCTCGCTCTCCCTGAGGGACAGGGCCGCTGTAGGCTCATCCATGATGAGGACCTTGGCGTTCTGGGAGAGTGCCTGTGCGATCTCCACAATCTGCTGCTGGGCCACTGACAGCGTCCCCATTTCAGCCATCGGGTCGATATCGCTGCCCAGGGAGGTGATAAGCGCCTTGGCCTGTTCCCGGGTTTTGCGCCAGCTGATGGCAGGAATTTTGCCCCCGGTCTGCTCGTTGCCCATGAAGATATTCTCAGCCACACTCAAATCAGGATACGTGGCCAGGTGCTGGTGAATGGCGGCGATGCCCCGGCGGCGCGCCGCCAGGGGGTCCGTCATCTCCACTTCCTCCCCATTCAGGCGGATAATACCGGCGTCCGGCTGGTGGATGCCGGTCAGCACCTTGATGAGGGTGGACTTCCCGGCCCCGTTTTCGCCGATCAGGGCGTGGATCTCCCCGCGGCGCAAGTCCAGCATCACATCATCCAGGGCCTTGATGCCGGGAAATATCTTGGTGATGCCCTCCATCTGGAGGATCAGGCCTTCCTTTTGCATGCCGCTCCTTTATCCCCGGCGCGCGAGGACGTTTTTCTCATAGTCGGTAATTATCCCAAGCCACGCGCCGTCAGCCGGCACATTCCGCGTGAGGCAGTAATAGTTCCACACGGCACCAAGCGGCAGCGTCCTGCGCTCCTCAAAGAGCGCCAGCCTCCTGGTATAGTCCCCCGTGGCCTCCGCCTCCCTTAATGCCGTGGCGGGCGCCAGGAAAGCCGACAAAAGCGCTTTTCTGGTGTTGCGCATCCCGATGGCCCAGCAGGCCACCCGGTTGATGGAAGCGTCAAAGAAGTCAAGGCCGATGGCCACCCTGCCGGTATAGCCGTTCCACACTACCTCATCCATGATGCGCTGGGTTTCGTCATCCAGCGCCACCACATGGTCGCTGTCCCAGCGCACCGGGCGGCTGACATGCAGGAGGATCCGGTCAATAAAAGCCAGCACCGCCGTGATTTTGGCGCTGATGACCTCCGTGGGGTGGTAGTGCCCGGCGTCCAGGCAGGCCATGATCTCCCGGCTCTGGGCATAGCCAAGGGAATACTCGCTGTTTACCACGGTGAAGCTCTCCACCCCCATGCCAAACAGCTTGCTCTCCAGCGCGCAGGGAGCCAGGTCCATGCCGGCGCGGTCGGCGAATATTTCGTCCAGGGAGGCGGTCATCCGGTCCCGGAAGGCTTTGGTGTTCACACAGGTGTCCTTGGTGCCATCGGGCATCCAGAAGTTCACCACGCTGGGCTCGCCAAGCGCCTTGGCAAAGCCCCCGGCGATCTCCCGGCAGCGCTTGCCATGCTCAATCCAGAAGCGGCGCTTCTTTTCATCGGGGCTGGACAGGGACAGGTCCCCGTCCATCATGGGATGGGAGAAATAGGTGGGGTTGAAGTCCATGCCTACGCCCTGCTCCCTGGCGAAATCAAGCCAGGGGGTGAAGTCATTAAGCGTATAGCTGTCCCGGTCCTTGTTCTTGTCCGACCTGACGGCGTAGCTGGCGTGGAGGTTTAGTTTCTTCCGGCCCGGGAACAGGGTGTAGGCCAGGCGGATATCATCCATCAGCTCCCGGGGTGTGCGCGCGCGGCCGGGATAGTTGCCGGTGGCGGCGATGCCCCCGGTCAAATCGCCGGTGGTGTCAAAGCCGCCCACGTCATCCCCCTGCCAGCAGTGAAGGGAGAGGGGCACGGCGTCGGCGTTTTTGATGGCTTCGTCCACGTCCACACCCCAGGCGGCGTACACCTCCCTGGCGTAGTCATACCCCTGCTGAATCTGTTTTTCCATGCTCATGGCTGCTCCTTTTCGGGCCGCTTCCCCGGCAGAGAATCATTTACAATTTACCATTTAATAATACCATTTGGAGCCGCTTAATGCAAACCGCCGACGTACCTTATATACATTGAGCGCGAAAGTGGAGTCGTGCCTCAGATAAGAATGAGCGCGAAACGAGTATGTTCAATGGATGAAAGGAAACGTAGTATCCATGGGCACAAGAATCGAAGTGACC
>JAQVQY010000033.1 GCA_028701335.1 Eubacteriales bacterium | reverse complement strand
TACATGATTGCCCAGCTCTTCTTCGCGCCATATGCTTTTAGATGGTATAGCTATATCCCGGATGCCCCCAAAGAGATCATTGCAGCCATCGAATACGTGAACTTTTCCATATCTCTGCTCCTCTTTTGACTAAGCACGATGCTGATGTTCATGAAGAGGAATATCTTTGCGGGTTCTCTTGTATCCTTTGCCTTCCATGTATTCCTGATATTTACATGGTTTTGCAGAATTGTCATTACCTGCGCGGTTCCCTGGCCTTCTTCCCTTAAGCATTGGCTGCTGGCGGGATACAGCACTGAGTTTATCCTCACCCTTCTGCCTGCGGTTTGTCTGCCTGGGAACAATATGATTCAGTATCGAGGCAAAAAGCTGAGCAGATAGCCTGTTGCCCACAATTGCTTTACCGTGCGGCACCACATAACAGGCACCGCTTTTTTTGCGCT
This sequence comes from Eubacteriales bacterium, assembly GCA_028701335.1. Classification (GTDB taxonomy): domain Bacteria; phylum Bacillota; class Clostridia; order Christensenellales; family Aristaeellaceae; genus UBA6115. The sequence continues at coordinate 18,636 of JAQVQY010000033.1, read as the reverse complement.
TCATTTTACAGCAGAGTCGTTACCAAAATTTGCCGATTTTCATCATTGACGGATGGTGTTTTTCCCTTCACAGGTATAGAATGGGGTCTGAAAAGCGCATCGGAAAAGCCAAAGGACAGCGCATTGTTGAGAGATAAAGATGGAGGAATCACATGAAGACGGGCATCATTTTCTACTCCCAAACGGGACACACCAGGCAAGCTGCGCAGAAGCTGCTCGAAGCAATGAGGAATAAGGGGCAAAACGCGGAGCTTCTGGAGATCAAGGTCAGCAATGCCGAGCCGGAAAAAGAACTAAACAAGCTTCAATTCGTGAACTCCCCATCGGTAACGGCCTGCGACAAGCTTGTTTTTGCCTCGCCGGTATGGGCTTTTTCACTCGCAGGAGTCATGAAGGCATATCTGGCGGGATTGACTTCCCTAAGTGGCAAAACGGTAAGCCTGTTTGTTACCCATCAGCTTCCCCTTCCCTGGATGGGCGGCAATGCCGCTATCAGGCAGATGAAAAAGATATGTGAAGAAAAAGGCGCCAAGATCACCTCGCATGCCGTTATTAGCTGGGGTGAGAAACGGCGTGAGCGCGATCTGTTGGAAATGGTGGACAGGCTGACCTGAGGAGAAGTTGATTTGCCTGGCCCAAGCCCTGATGAGAATCATGGCTGCCTTGCTTGATATGTATTCCGGACGATGAGAAAAAATATGTCTGATTAATATATTTTAACGGGTACGCTTCTCAAACAACAGATTAGTAATAAAACTGCACTGAGGGTTTTTCCTTCGGTGCAGTCTTTTCGTTTGTGTCTCCGCTTGAAGAGAGAGACGGTTAAAAATATGCTTTCGTTCACAAATCCACAAGCTGAACTCCCAAGGGGAACGGCTTGGGTTTTTGGCTATAACCCATTTTAGTTCAGCAGTTTGAATTCCGCCCAGATTTCCTGATACCTGCTCTCGTACTCGCCCACATCCATGATGAATTCGGTTTCGCCCAGGATTTCATCCGGGATGTTGATGGCGGGGTTGTCCCTTAAATATTCCGGGATGAAGGAAAAGGCCGCTTCCACGGGGGAGAGGTAGTACTGCATGCCGGCGGTGTTGCCTGCCACTTCGGCGTCCAACAGGAAGTTGAGCAGCTTGTGCGCATTGGCTGGGTGGGGGGCATCGGCTGAGATGACCAGGGAGTCAATGCCAAAGCCCATGCCCTCCTCAGGGTAGACCACCTGGAGCTCCGGGTTGCCGTCCATGGCAAGGAGCACAAAAGGTGTGAACATATAGCCCACGCTGGCGTCGCCGGAAATCAGGTCATTATGTGGGGTGTCATAGTTGAAGGCGCGGATGTTGGGGCGGAGCCGGGCCAGCTTCTCCCGGGCTTCTTCCAGCTGATTATCGTCTGTGGTGTTGAAGGAATAGCCCAGGGTCTTGAGCGTGATGCCGATGATGTTGCGGGCGTCATCGATGACCACGATGGAATCCTTGAGCGCCGGGTCCCACAGGCTCTCGTAGCCGGTGATCTCAATGTCAACAAAAGCCGGGTTATAAACGATCAGCGGCGTGCCTGCCGTGTAGGGCACGGTGTATTCGTTGTTTTCATCATAGTATTTGGACAGGAAGGCCGGGTCCAGGTTGTCATAATTGGGGAGCAGCTCCTTGTCCAGCTTCAAAAGCTGGCCGTCCTTGCGCAGCATATTCAGCGCGTAGTCGCTGGCCAGGATCACGTCAAAGCCGTTGTCCGGACTCTGCATCTTGATGAGCATCTCCTCATTGGTGAGGAAGGTGGAGTAATTGACCCGGATGCCCGTCTCCTGGGTGAATCTGGCGACGGTGTTGTCATCGATGTAGGTGGCCCAGGAGAAGACATTGAGCACCGGCTCCTCCTCAGCCATTGCTGGGACGAGGCCCAGGAGCATCAGCGATATGAGCATCAGGGAAATCAGTTTCTTCATTTTCATCCTCCGTTTTTTATACTATTTGGATATCAAAGTCAGCGGCCCGCGCCAGGCGGTTCATCAGCGCCAGACCAAGGCCTTCTTCAGGAAGCGCCTCAGCCAGGATACGGCTGCAGCCTGCCCCGTCCGCCTGCCTGAGCAAGGTGAAAAGGCGATGGGCAGCCTGGTTCATGTCCTGGCCCAGGCTGAAGGCCTTAAGGCCCTGGTAGGCTGACAGGCGGCCTTCCATCACCAGGACGCAGGCCCTCTCCTCCGCGCCGTACAGCGCGCGGATACGCGCGGCCACCTTGTCCTGGGGCCCCTTCACCAGGGTGAGGGGAGCCTTGGGGGCGTAATGGCGGTGCCTGAGGCCGGGGGAGGGGGCGGCCTCGCCCTCATGAAGGGGCCGCATGGCGCTTTGAGCCACCAGGCATTCACCTGCCACTGCCGCGATCATCTCGGGCGTCACAGCGCCGGGGCGCAGCACAACCGGAATTGAGCCAGCGGCGTCCGCCACCGTGGATTCAAGCCCCACCTCACAGGGCCCGCCGTCCAGCACCAGGGGTATCAGGCCATTCAGGTCATTCATCACATGCTCTGCCGTTGTGGGGCTGGGGGCGCCGGAGCGGTTGGCGCTGGGGGCGGCGATGGCAAGCCCGCTTTCCAAAAGAAGCTTCCGCATGGCCGGATGGCTTGGGGCGCGAAGGGCGACCGTATCAAGGCCCGCAGTTACCACGTCCGGCACGATCTTCTGCCTTGGCACCACCAGGGTGAGGGGGCCGGGCCAGAAGGCATCCATGAGCATTTCCGCAAGCGGGGTGATGACAGCCAAACCTTCAGCCTGCGCCTTGTTAAGCACATGCACAATCAGCGGGTTGTCCGCAGGCCGCCCTTTGGCCTGAAAAATGGCCCGCACAGCCTGAGGGTTCAGAGCATCCGCCGCCAGGCCGTAGACCGTTTCCGTGGGAACTCCCACCAGCAAGCCAGTTTTCAGCGCTTCCGCTGCTTTTAATATACCCGCCTGGTCCGCCGGAATGTGCATGGTTTCCATTTGTTTTCCTCTTATTATCAACAATAAGGCGGAGAGGCCTCAGCCTTCCGCCGTAATTTCATGGGATAAGCCCAAAGTGCCGCTGCCAGCTGTTTTTTCACCCGCTATGTTCAGCAGGTCGGCTCCCTGCAACAAATCTCTGCCTTCCCCGTCGCTCTCGCGGGGGCCTGGCATACATCCGCTGACCCGAGTGCCGTAAGGTATGATGTGGGTAAAAACAACCGACTGGCGCACACCTCAGGTCATATCCCGGCAAAAACATTATAAGGCCATGCCTTTCCCGCTGTCAAGCACGCCTTGGCGTGTTCAGTGCGCCCCAAAAGCCTGGGTAAAACGCCCGCGGGGCGCCATGGCGCGTTGAGCCTCCGAAGTCTTATGGCTGTACTTCATTGGTCTTTTCGTAGCGCGCCAGCAGAACCCCGCCCGGTGTGACGGAAGAGGAGGTGAGCCGGAAGTTGGCAGGCCGGGTGCCCGGCCCGAACAGCCTCTTGCCCTGGCCCAGGGTGATGGGGAAGAACTTGAGCCACAGTTCATCCACCAGCCCGTGCTCAAAGAGGGTCTGGGCCATTTCGCCGCTGCCATGCACCTGGATGACCGGCCCGTCCAGGGCCTTTAGCGCTCTGATTTGCGCCGGGACGCCGCCGGTGACGCCGGATGTTCCGTCCCACCTGCCTTTGACGGGATGGCGGGATACCACATACTTCATGGCATTCACCAGGCCCGGCCATTCATCCAGATGATAAGGCCAGTATGACGCGAAGATGTCATAGGTTTTGCGGCCCAGAAGCAGGTCAAAGGGGCCGGCCATCTGCTTCTCCATCTCCTGTCCCAGGGACTCATCAAAGAACGGCGTAACCCAGCCGCCATGCTCAAATCCGCCGGACACATCCTCTTCCCTTCCGCCGGGGGCCTGCACGACGCCATCCAGCGTCAGAAAACTCAATAACACAATCTTGCGCATGATACGCTCCTTTCGGGGTTTGACGTTAGCAGTGTACCCGGCGGGAGGCAAACAAAAAAGCCGCGGCGTTTCTGCCGCGGCCCGGAAAGTGAAGTATCAGTAGGTTTCCTGAAGCTCAATGTTCTTGTAGCGCTTCATGCCGGTGCCGGCAGGGATCAGTTTGCCGATGATGACGTTCTCCTTCAGACCCTCCAGCGGATCGATCTTGCCCTTGATAGCGGCCTCGGTGAGCACCCGGGTAGTCTCCTGGAAGGAGGCGGCAGAGAGGAAGGAGTCCGTGGCCAGGGAAGCCTTGGTGATGCCCAGCAGCACGCGCTTGGCGGTGGCGGGGCGGCCGCCTTCCCTGATGGTTTCGGAGTTGGCGTTCTCAAATTGGAAGATGTCAACCAGAGAGCCGGGGAGGAGTTTGGTGTCACCCGAGTCCTCCACGCGCACTTTCCTGAGCATCTGGCGCACAATGATCTCGATGTGCTTGTCTGCGATGCCCACGCCCTGGGAGTGGTAGACGCTGAGCACCTCGCTTAAGAGATACTCCTGGACCGCCTTGACGCCCAGGATGCGCAGCAGGTGGTGGGGGTTGAAAGAGCCTTCGATCAGTTCGTGCCCGGCCTCCACATGCTCGCCTTCCTCCACCTTCAGGCGCGCGCCGTAGTGGATGGGGTAGCTCTTTTTTTCCTCGGGGTTATGGTCGCTGGTGATGATGATTTCCCGGCGCTTTTTCGTGGTGGCAAAGGAAACGGTACCGCTGATATCAGCCAGCGTCGCTTCGCGCTTGGGTTTGCGGGCCTCAAACAGTTCCTCAACCCTGGGCAGGCCCTGGGTGATGTCCTCAGCCGAGGCGACGCCGCCGGTGTGGAAGGTGCGCATGGTCAGCTGTGTGCCAGGTTCGCCAATGGACTGGGCCGCGATGATGCCCACCGCCTCACCGATGTCCACCAGGCCGCCCCGGGCCAGGTTGGTGCCGTAGCACTTGGCGCAGACGCCGTTTTGGCAGTGGCAAGTAAGCACAGAGCGCACCATGGTCTTGGTGATGCCGGCCTGGGCTATGCGCCGGGCCATAATCTGCGTGATCAGCTGGTTGGCCTGGCAGAGCATTTCGCCAGTCACGGGGTGGAAAATATCCTCCGCCGCCACACGGCCGCTGATGCGGTCCTCCAGGGATTCGATTTCGCTTAAGGGCTGGACTGTAATGCCGCGGATTTTCTCGCCCCGGTTTTCAAAGCAGTCCACTTCCTGCACAATTACCTCCTGGCTGACGTCAACCAGCCTTCGGGTGAGGTAGCCGGAGTCCGCCGTGCGCAGCGCCGTGTCCGCCAGGGACTTTCGGCTGCCGTGGGAGGACATGAAGAACTCGAGGACGGTCAGGCCCTCCCGGAAGTTGGAGCGGATGGGCAGCTCGATGGTTTTGCCAGAGGGGGAGGCCATCAGGCCGCGCATGCCCGCCAGCTGGGACACCTGGCCCACGGAACCGCGGGCGCCGGAGTTTGTCATCATGTAGATGGGGTTGTCTTTTTTGAGGACACCCATCACCTTGCCTTTCAGCTCATTGGTGGTTTCGCCCCAGACTTCGATGACGGACTTGTAGCGTTCGTCATCGCTCATCAGGCCCCGGCGGTACCTGGCCTCGATGCCGGAGACCCGCTCGTCGGCCTTCTCCAGAAGCTCGGTTTTCACCGGCGGCACCACGATGTCAGAAATTGATACTGTGATAGCGCCCCTGGTGGAGAACGCGTAGCCCAGGCGCTTCATGTCGTCAAGCACCTTGGCGGTCACATTGACCCCGTGCACATGGAAGCAATTGTCCACTATGCGGCCCAGGTCCTTCTTCACCACTTCCTTGTCCATCTCCAGCAGGAACATGTCATCCATGCTCTCCCGGGGCTGGAAGCCCAGGTCCTGGGGAATGGCGGCGTTGAAAATCAGGCGGCCCAGGGTGCAGCCAATCAGGCGGCGCTCGGTTTCCCCGCCGAAGCGGCGGGTGACCCGCACCTTGATGGGCGCGTGCAGGGTGATCTCATTAGCCTGGTAGGCCATCTCGGCCTCGTCCATGGAGGAGAAGATACGGCCGGCGCCCTTGGCGGTTTCGTCCCTTAGGGTCAGGTAGTGGCAGCCGATGACCATGTCCTGGGTGGGGGTGATTACCGGGCGGCCGTCCTGGGGTTTCATGATGTTGTTGGCCGCCAGCATCAGGAACCGGGCCTCTGACTGGGCCTCGCTTGAGAGCGGCACATGGACCGCCATCTGGTCGCCGTCAAAGTCGGCGTTGTAGGCGGTGCAGACCAGGGGGTGGAGCTTGATGGCTTTGCCCTCCACCAGCACCGGCTCAAAGGCCTGGATGCCCAGTCGGTGGAGCGTGGGGGCGCGGTTTAGGAGTACCGGGTGCTCGTGGATGACCTCTTCCAGGATGTCCCACACCTCGGGCCGGACTTTTTCAACCGCGCGCTTGGCGGACTTCACGTTGTTTGAGATGCCAAGGCTCACCAGCTGCTCCATCACGAAGGGCTTGAAGAGCTCCAGCGCCATCTCCTTGGGCAGGCCGCACTGGTGGAGCTTGAGCTCCGGGCCCACCACGATGACCGAGCGGCCGGAATAGTCCACGCGCTTGCCCAGCAGGTTTTGCCGGAAACGGCCCTGCTTGCCGCGCAAAAGGTCGCTCAGGGACTTCAGCGGCCGGTTGCCGGGGCCCGTGACCGCGCGGCCGCGGCGGCCGTTGTCAATCAGGGCGTCCACGGACTCCTGGAGCATACGCTTTTCGTTTCTGACGATGATATCCGGCGTCCCCATCTCCAGCATCCGCTTGAGGCGGTTGTTGCGGTTGATGACGCGCCGGTAGAGGTCGTTAAGGTCGCTGGTGGCGAAACGGCCGCCGTCCAGCTGCACCATGGGCCGAAGGTCCGGCGGGATGACGGGCAGCGTGTCCAGGATCATCCACTCGGGCTTGTTCTCGCTCTGAAGGAAGGCTTCCACCACTTCAAGCCTTTTGATGGCGTGGGAGCGCTTCTGGCCCTCAGTATCCCTGTCCTTTTCCTTTTCCGCCAGGATGGCGATCTCTTCCTTAAGGGCCTTGCTGATGCCCGCAAGATCCAGTTCCTGAAGCAGGATCTTGATGGCCTCGGCGCCGATGCCAGCCCTGAAGCTGCCCCGTTCCTCGGGGAGCTTGGCCATCAGCTGGCGGTAGGCGGTGTCGGAGATGAGCGCGTATTTTTCCGTCCCGGTCTCATCGGTGTTGCCGGGGTCAATGACGATGTAGGACGCGAAGTACAGCACCTTTTCCAGGTTTCTGGGGCTCACGTCAAGCAGGAGGCCCATGCGGCTGGGGATGCCTTTAAAGTACCAGATATGGCTCACCGGGGCTGCCAGCTCGATGTGGCCCATGCGCTCCCGGCGTACTTTGGAGCGTGTCACCTGCACGCCGCACTTGTCGCAGATTTTTTCCTTGTCGCGGTATTTGATGCGCTTATATTTTCCGCAGGAGCACTCCCAGTCCTTCACAGGCCCAAAGATGCGCTCGCAGAACAGGCCGCCTCGCTCAGGCTTTAACGTGCGGTAGTTGATGGTTTCGGGCTTGGTGACTTCGCCGTGGGACCACTCACGGATTTCGGCGGGCGACGCCATCCCAATCTGGATGGAGCTCAGGTTGGTTAATTCAAACATGCTTCATATCTCCTTAGGGGGCGTGCCCTGTCACTCGATGTCGTCGTCGTCAAAATCCAACTCCAGGTCATCATCCAGATCGTCAATGGACGTATCGCCATCGTCATCGTCCTTGTCCTCATCATCGCTGCCCTTGGAACCGTTATCCTCTTCGCCGGCCAGGGTGAGATCCTCCAGCACCTGGCTGAAGCTGTCGTCAATCTCTTCAAGCGTGATCTCCACTTCATCGCCGGTTTCACCCGGCAGGGCGCCTGGGAGGGGGGGCATGGGCTCATCGTCCTCAAACTCCTTGATGACGATCTGCTCCTGGTCATCGCTCCAGACCTTGATGTCAAGGCTTAAAGCCTGCAGTTCCTTGATTAAGACCTTGAAGCTTTCGGGAATCCCCGGGGTGGGGATGGCGTTGGCCTTGACGATGGCTTCGTATGCCTTCACACGGCCCACCACGTCATCCGACTTGACAGTGAGGATTTCCTGCAGGGTGTTGGCGGCGCCATAGGCTTCCAGCGCCCAGACCTCCATTTCGCCAAAGCGCTGGCCGCCAAACTGGGCTTTACCGCCCAGGGGCTGCTGGGTCACCAGGGAGTAGGGGCCGGTGGAACGGGCATGCATCTTGTCATCCACCAGGTGGTGGAGCTTCAGGTAGTACATGTAGCCCACGGTCACTTTGTTCTCAAAAGGTTCGCCCGTTCGCCCGTCATACAGGACGGACTTGCCGTCGGGGCTTAGGCCCGCCTGGACAAGCGCTTCCTCGATGTCCTTCTCATTGGCGCCGTCAAACACCGGGGTGGCGATGTGCCAGCCCAGCTTTTTGGCTGCCAGGCCCAGATGCACTTCCAGCACCTGGCCCAGGTTCATCCGGGAGGGGACGCCCATGGGGTTTAAGACGATATCAAGAGGCGTTCCATCGGGCAGATAGGGCATATCGGCCTCCGGCATAATGCGGGAGACCACGCCCTTGTTGCCGTGGCGGCCGGCCATCTTATCGCCGACAGAAATCTTGCGTTTTTGCGCGATGTACACGCGCACCATCTGGTTGACCCCGGGAGACAGCTCGTCCTTGTTTTCCCGGGTGAAGAGCTTCACATCCACCACGATGCCGCTTTCGCCGTGTGGCACTTTCAGGGAAGTGTCCCTGACTTCACGGGCCTTTTCACCGAAAATGGCGCGCAGCAGGCGCTCCTCAGCGGTCAACTCCGTCTCGCCCTTGGGCGTGACCTTGCCCACCAGGATGTCCCCGGCCCTGACTTCAGCGCCGATACGGATAATGCCGAACTCATCCAGGTCCTTAAGGGCTTCCTCACCCACGTTGGGGATGTCCCGGGTGATTTCCTCCGGGCCCAGCTTGGTTTCGCGGGCCTCGGACTCATGCTCTTCGATGTGGATGGAGGTGTATACGTCATCGCGTACCAGGCGTTCGCTGATGAGGACGGCGTCCTCGAAGTTGTAGCCTTCCCAGGTCATGAACCCGATGAGCACATTGCGGCCCAGGGAAATTTCGCCCAGGTCCGTGGCCGGCCCGTCGGCCAGCAGGTCGCCAACCTCTATTTCCTGCCCAGCGTATACCTGGGGACGCTGGTTGATGCAGGTGGACTGGTTGGAGCGGGCAAATTTGGTCAGGGCATAGCTGTGTTTTTCTCCCTGGGGGTCTTTAACGACAATCTCATCAGCGCTCACCCTGTCAACGGTCCCCTGGTGCTTTGATAAAAGCACCACGCCGGAGTCATGGGCGGCTTTGTACTCCATGCCCGTGCCGATGATGGGTGCTTCGGGTATTAAAAGCGGCACTGCCTGGCGCTGCATGTTGGAGCCCATCAGGGCGCGGTTGGCGTCGTCATTCTCCAGGAAGGGAATCATAGCGGTGGCGACGGAAACCAATTGCTTTGAGGACACGTCGATAAAGTCCACCCTGTCGCGGGGAACCCTCAGCACATCCTCGCGCCAGCGGACGGTGACCAGGTCGTTGACAAAGCTGCCGTCCTCGTTCAAAGGCTCCAGCGCCTGTGCGATATAGTATTTGTCTTCCACATCGGCGGTCATGAAGACGATTTCATCCGTGACCCGATGGGTTTTGGGGTCCACCTTGCGGTAGGTGGCTTCCAGGAAGCCGTACTCGTTGATCCTGGCGTAGGTGGCAAGGGACCCGATCAGCCCGATGTTGGGGCCTTCAGGGGTCTCGATGGGGCAGATGCGGCCGTAGTGGGAGTAGTGCACGTCGCGCACTTCCATCCCGGCGCGGTCGCGGTTGAGGCCGCCCGGGCCCAGGGCCGAAAGCCGGCGCTTGTGCGTCAGTTCCGCCAGGGGGTTGGGCTGATCCATAAACTGGCTAAGCTGGGAGGAGCCAAAAAACTCCTTGATGGAGGCGGACACCGGGCGGATGTTGATAAGGTCCCCGGGCTTTACGTCGCTGGCGTCCTGGATGGCCATGCGCTCCCTGACCACGCGCTCAAGCCGGCTCATGCCGATTCGCACCTGGTTCTGGAGCAGTTCGCCCACGCTGCGCAGGCGGCGGTTGCCCAGGTGATCGATATCGTCCACCGTGCCCACGCCGTAGGGCAGGCCCAAGAGGTAGCTGACAGACGCCACGATGTCATCGATGATGATATTGCGGGGGATCAGGTTATGAACATTTTCCTTAACCACGCGCAGAAGGTCGTCCTCCGGCACGTTCTGGATGATGTGCTTAAGGGTGGGCAGATGTACCGCCTCGTTCAGGCCCGCTTCCATGGGGTCAAAGGGCAGGTAGTCCCTGGCGTCGGCAAAATTGTTGCCCACCACCTGGTGCACATGGTCGCCCATCTGGAGCTCCACCTTGTTGATCCCGGCGTTCTGGATTTCCATTGCCAGGTCTTCATCGATGGTGTTGCCCTTCTTGGCCATGATCTCTCCGGTTTCAGGATTGATAACATTGGAGGCTGCCACCTGGCCGGTGATCCGATTGGCGACGCCCAGCTTTTTATTGTACTTGTAGCGGCCCACGCGCATCAGGTCATAACGCTTGGGGTCAAAAAACAGATTATGCAACAACACCCTGGCGCCGTCCTCAGTGGGCGGCTCACCGGGCTTTTGCCTGCGGTATATCTCAAGCAGGGCTTCCGTCTGGGATTTGGTATTAGCGTCCGCGTGGCTGATGGTGGCGTTAAGCCGCTCATCCTCACCCAACAGGTCAATGAGCTGCTGGTCAGTGCCGTAGCCCAGGGCCCTTAAAATGACCGTGATGGGCAGCTTCCTGGCCCGGTCGATCCTCACCCAGAGGCCGTCATTGCTGTCGGTCTCAAACTCAATCCAGGCGCCCCGGTTGGGGATGATCTGCCCGGAGAAGAGCAGTTTGCCGGCCTTGTCGATTTGCTGGGTGTAATAGACGCCGGGGGAGCGGACCAGCTGGCTGACGATCACGCGCTCAGCCCCGTTGATAATAAAGGTGCCGTGCTCGGTCATCAGCGGAAAGTCGCCCATGAAGACTTCGCTCTCTTTGATTTCGCCGGTCTCTTTGTTCTTCAGCCTGACAAAGACCTTCAGCGGCGCCGAAAAAGTCAGGTCCCGTTCCTTGCAGCGTTCCACGCTGTGCTTGGGGGTTTTGTCGAGTTTGTAGTCAACGAATTCAAGTACCAGGTTCTCAGAATAGTCGGTTATGGGGGACACATCCGCCAGGACTTCCTTAAAGTCCTCTTCCAGAAAACGCCTGTAAGAGTTTTTCTGGACCTCAATCAAGTTGGGCATGTCGAGCACCTCGTCGATTCGAGAGAAGCTCATGCGTTTGCGCAGTTTCCCCATTTGGACTTCGTGAGCCATATTAAAACATCACCCCTTCATTGCTCCCGGTACCGCTCCTATCGGCGTGCATCCCTTCCATAATAAGGGCTGCTGTCCCACCAGCAGAAAGCGATACTGATGCAATCATAGATAGTATCACCCTTCCTTGTCGTTGTCAAATAAAAACGGGAAAAATGCTGCCGGAGGGAAAGCGGGCGGAACAAATGGCGGAAAACACACAAAAAGCGCCGGAGTTTCATCGCGCCGGCGCCTGGGAGCGGTGTTTATTCCGATTTTATGTTTATTTCGGCTTGCTTGCTTTGGTAGCGGGCTTCCTGGCCGGCGGTTCCTTGGTCTTGGACGGAGCTTTCGCCGCGGGCTTGGGGGCAGTGGTTTTTGAAACAGCTGGTTTTGGGGCCGCAGCCTTGCTGGCGGGCTTGTCAGCCGGAGCCGGCTTTTCACTGGGTGCCGGTTTCTTTTCTTCAGAATTCACCGCCGCTTTAGGTTGGGGCCTGGGGGATGGAGCCTGAGGCTTAAGGAGGGAATTATACAAGCTCAGGTAATGCCGGGATGAAGATTCCCAGGAGAAGTCATGGGTCATGCCACGGCGCTGGAGCAGCCGCCAGATGTCCTTCTTGTTCCAGTAGAAGTGAAGCGCCCGCTGGAGGACATGGAGCATGTCATGGGCATTGTAGTTTAGGAAGCTGAAGCCGTTGCCCTCGCCGCTGGCTTCATTGTAGGAGAGTACCGTGTCCTTAAGACCCCCTGTTTCCCGCACCACAGGAATGGTGCCGTAGCGCATGGCCAGCATCTGGCTCAGCCCGCAGGGCTCAAAACTGGAGGGCATCAGGAAGATGTCCGCCCCCGCGTAGATCCGGTGAGCCAGGGCATTGTCCATCACAAAGCGCGCGGCCACCCGGCCGGGGTAGTTTTGTTCCGCCCAGCTGAACAGGTTCACATAGCGGGCTTCTCCCATGCCGAGGCAGACGTACTGGATATCCTCGTGCATGATGTCAGCGATCACATAGTCCACCAGGTCAAGGCCTTTTTGGTTGCTGAGCCTGGTGACCATGGCCACAATGGGCGCTTCAGGCCGTATGGCCAGGCCCAGCTCCTCCTGGAGGGCGCGCTTGCAGGCGGCCTTGCCGGTGGTGTCATCGGCTGTGTAGGCGGCCGCGATGTAACTGTCGGCGGCGGGGTTGTATTCCTTGACATCAATGCCGTTAAGGATGCCCGTTAAGTGATTGCTCCGGGCGCGCAGCAGGCCGTCCAGGTTCTCCCCGTAGTAGGCGGTCTGGATTTCCTGGGCGTAGGTGGGGCTCACCGTGGTGACCTCATCCGCGTAGACGATGCCGGCCTTCAAATAGTTGGCGTTGCCGAAATACTCCAGCTTGTCATTCGTGAAGACGGCGTCCGGCAAACCCAGCACGTCCTGAACATCGCGGATTCCGAAAACGCCCTGGTAGCGGAGGTTATGGATGGTGAACACCGTACGGATGGGGTCATACTTGGGCAGGCCCTTGTACTGCAGGCGCAACAGCGCCGGGATCATGCCCGTCTGCCAGTCATGGGCGTGGATGACATCCGGCATAAAGGGGATCAGCGGCAGGGCGTTTAATACCCCGCGGCAGAAAAAGGCGAAGCGCTCATACTCGTCCCCGCCCATGCCATAGATGTAGTTGCGGCCGAAATAGTAGCGGTTGTCCAGGAAATAGTAGGTGACGCCGTTTAAGTCCAGCTGTTCGACCCCGCAGTACTGTCGCCGCCAGCCCAGGTTCACCTCGAAATCCACCATATGGAACATCCGGCGCTCATAGTCTTCCGGAATGCTGCTGTATTTGGGGAGGACCACCCGCACATCGTGTCCCTGGGCGGCCAGTACCGGGGCCAGGGAGCCGACCACATCCGCCAGCCCGCCTGTTTTGACAAAGGGGACACACTCACTGGCCGTGAAGAGTATTTTCATCGTTCCCTGCCTCCTTTTGCGCGGACGCGCCGCGCGGCGTGTTTGGACATTATCTTATCATATGGTCAGGTTTTTCGCGACCACAATGGGGTAGGCGTGGGGAGCGATCAGCCGGACCTTTTCCCGGATGGTGGTCTGCTTGTCCAGGATGCAGTTCTCAAGCTCAGCTCCCTGGTGGATGACCGCGTCCTGCATGACGATGCTGTTTCTGACCGTGGCGCCGGGACTGACGCGCACCCCCCGGAAGAGGATGCTGTTCTCCACCTTTCCCTCGATAACGCAGCCGTCTGCAATGAGCGCGTTTTTGACCTGGGCCTCCCCCAGGTAGCGCGCGGGCATTTCGTCCCTCAGTTTGGTCCAGATGGGCTGCTCATCCCTGAATACCTGCCGGCGTACCGAATCATTCAGGAAGTCCATGTTGGCCTTGAAGTAGGCGGGTACAGAGTCGATGGACCAGATGTTGCCCGGGCACTCAAACCCGCCCACCCGGTGGGTGTTGTTGGCCACCATATGGGCCAGCATTCCCCGGGAAAAGTGGTGCTGCCCCGCGGCGACCGATCGGTCCAGCAGGTCAATCAGCAACTCCCGCCGGATGAGGAAAGCGCCGATATAAGTGTTCTCAAAGTGCGGGATGGTGGGGTCAAACTCTATCTTGGTGACAGCGCCGGAGTCGCTTACCTCCAGGTAGCGCCCGCTGCCGTTGCGCCTGAGGCCGCTCTTTTTACTGTACAGCAGGGTGATGTCGTTCCGTTTATCCAGGTGCTCATTAAGGATGTCTTCGAAATTCACCTGGTAGAGCACATTGCTGTCCGTTACCGCAATAAAGCGCTCCGTGGAGCGGCGCAGGAAGCTGAGGTTTGAGTGCAGCGCGTCCAAAAGACCCTCATAGACGCCCACCCGGTCCCCGTTCATGAAGGGCGGCAGGATGGTCATCCCTGAGCGCTTTCCGTGCAGGTTCCATTCCCGCCCGCTGCCCAGGTGGTCCATGAGGCTGTGGTAGTTTTTCTGCATGATAATGCCGACATTCTTCATGCCCGAGTGGATCATCACCGAGAGGATAAAGTCAATCAGCCGGTAGCGGCCCAGCATGGGCATGGCGGCGGTGGAGCGGTAGCGGGTGAGTTCCTTGAGTTCGCTCATCCCTTCCCCGGTATAGATGAGGCCAACGATGTTCTTTTTCATGGCGCTCCCCTCACTTTCCCATCTGCTTGCCGGCGGCGAGTTTATGCCCCCCGGGCACCTGGGTGTTGCTGCCCACCACGGCGATATCGCCCGTGGCCTCACCGATAACCGCGTCCTCGCCCACCACCACATTTTCCGCGATGATGGCGCGCCTGATCACGGCGCCCCGCTTGATATGGCTGTCGGGCATAATGACAGAATCCTCCACCACAGCGCCCTCCTCCACAATTACGCCGGCGGAGAGGACAGAGCCCGTCACGCTGCCGAAAATCTCACAGCCTTCGGTAATCAGGCTGCAGCGCACCGCCCCCTGGGGGGAGACAAAATGGGGCGGTTCCCCCACATTCCGGGCGTAGATGCGCCAGGCGCGGTCCTGCAGGTCAATGGGCGGCGGATAGCGCAAAAGGTCCATGTTGGCGTCCCACAGGCTTTCAATCGTGCCCACGTCCTTCCAGTAGCCCTCAAAGCGCCAGGCGGAAAGCCTTTCACCTGCCGCCAGCATCTCCGGAATCACATTCCTGCCAAAGTCGTTGGCGGACTTGGGGTTCTCCTCATCAATCTGGAGGTAGTGGACCAGTTTGTCATAGCTGAAGATATACACGCCCATGCTGGCGTTATTTGATTTGGGGTTCTTTGGCTTCTCCTCAAACTCCAGGATGTTGCCCTCATCATCGGTGTTCATCAGGCCAAAGCGACTGGCGTCCTCCCAGGGCACCTCCCTGACCGCCACGGTGAGGGCGGCGCCGTTTTTGATGTGGTGGGCCAGCATCTCGCTGTAGTCGCATTTATAAATGTGGTCGCCCGAGAGAATCAGTACATAATCAGGGTTATATTGGGCGACGAATTCCAGGTTCTGGTAGATGGCGTTGGCCGTGCCTTTATACCATTCCCCGGCGTCCCCCTTGGAATAAGGCGGCAGCACATAGACGCCGCCGTTTGAGATGTCAAGGTCCCACGGCGAGCCCGAGCCGATGTAGGCGTTGAGCTCAAGGGGTTTGTACTGGGTCAGCACCCCCACAGTGTCGATGTCGGCGTTAACACAGTTTGATAGGGGAAAATCGATGATGCGGTATTTGCCGCCAAAGGATACGGCCGGTTTGGCAACATGGCGGGTCAAAATCCCCAGCCTGCTGCCCTGGCCGCCCGCCAGCAGCATGGCCACACAGGTTTTCTTCTGGAGCAATGGTCTAATCCTCCTCTTCTTGCTCTGGTCTTTCCGGATAGCCCATAGAGGCCCCGTTCCCGTTCTCAGGAACCGCTTCCCGGTCATAGGCAAAGTATACTGTGGACAGCGGCGGTACGCACACCTCAACTGAATACGGTAGGCTTTCCAGGGGCTCAGGGGCGGCATAAAGAGGCCCCGCGTTAAACTGGTCGCTGCCTCCATATTCCTTCAGGTCGGAGTTGAACACTTCCGTCAAAACCCCGGGCCCCGGCAGGCCGAAGCGGTACTGGGGGTAAAAGGTGGGGGTGAAATTGGTCATGCAGATGACGGTGTTTCCCGCCTTGTCCATGCGCATAAATACCAGGAGGCTGCGCTCCTTGTCATCCGCCATCAGCCACTTGAAGCCATCCCAGGAGTCGTCCACCTCATACATCGCGGGCGTACCCTGATAAAAGTGGTTGAGCACCCTGACACAGCGGCACAGGTCGGGGTGGCGCTCATAGACCATCAGGAACCAATCCAGTTGGTCGTCGCTTTTCCACTCGATGAACTGGCCAAACTCGCTCCCCATGAACAGCAGTTTCTTCCCCGGGTGGGCCATGGTGTAGCCGTACAGGGCCCTAAGGCCCGCGAACTTCTGCCACAAATCCCCGGGGTTTTTGTCCAGCATGCTCAGCTTGCCGTGCACCACCTCGTCATGGGAGAAGGGCAGGATATAGTTTTCACTGAACGCGTAGAAAAAGGAAAAGGTCAGTTTATCATGCTGCCAACGGCGGTAGACGGGGTCCAGTTTGATGTAGGAGAGGATGTCGTTCATCCAGCCCATGTTCCACTTGAAGCCAAAGCCGAGCCCTCCCAGGTGGACGGGTTTGGTCACCATGGGATAGGCGGAGGACTCCTCGGCGATCATCATCACGCCCGGGAAGTCGTGGTACACCGTTTCATTAAGCCGCCTCAGGAAGCGCATGGCGTCCAGGTTCTCATGACCGCCGTACTGGTTGGGCAGATAGCCGTTCTCCCGGGAAAAGTCCAGGTAGATCATGCTGCTGACAGCATCGCACCTCAGGCCATCCGCATGGTAGAATTCCAGCCAGTAGCAGGCGTTTGAGAGCATAAAGCTGCTGACTTCGCCCCGGGCGTAGTCAAACATCATGGTGCCCCACTGGTGCATCTCAGCCCGGCGGTTGTCCGCGTGCTCATAGCAGGGCGTGCCGTCAAACTGCCTCAGGCCCGCCTCATCCCTTGGGAAGTGCGCGGGCACCCAGTCCAGGATCACCCCGATGCCCGCCTGGTGCAGCCGGTCCACAAAGGCCATGAAATCAGCCGGTGTGCCATACCTGGCGGTGGGGGCATAAAATCCTGTCACCTGATAGCCCCAGGACATGTCCAGGGGATGTTCCATCACGGGCAGCAGTTCCACGTGGGTGTAGCCCATCTCTTCCACATAGGGGATCAATTGGTCGGCGATTTCGAGGTAGGTGAGCAGGCGGCCGTTCTCGCCCCGCCGCCAGGAGCCCAGGTGCAGTTCGTAAATATTGATGGGGCTTTGGTAGGGGTTCCACCGGGCCCGCTTTTCCATCCATGCCTGGTCGTTCCAGGCGTAGCCGTCCAGGTCGTACAGGACGCTGGCGGTGTTGGGCCTCAGTTCGCTGGCAAAAGCGTAGGGGTCCCCCTTCAAGTGCCACTGGTCGTCCGCGCCCTTCACGGCGTACTTGTAGGTGCGCAGCTTCTCCCTGGCGCCCTCATAGCTGAAACGCTGGGGGTCGGCTTCCGGGGTGAAGAGCTCATCAGGCAGGCGCAGCTCCCAGGTGCCGTCAAACTGTTTTTCCATGGGGTATTTGGTGTAATCCCAAAAACAGAACTCCCCGGTGAGGCTGACGGCCTGGGCGTTGGGCGCCCACACGGCAAAATGCCAGAATTCTTCCCCGTGCCAGACAGGATGCGCGCCAAACATGCGGTAGGCATGCCGGGAGGATCCTTGATGGAACTCCTGGCGCTGCGCGTCCCCCATAGGCTCATAGCGCAAATGTGTTTCCTCCCTTCAAGAGAAAATGAAAAAGCAAAAAAGCACGGATTGAAATATCTATATGGAGTATAACATAAGGGAAAAAGGGGCGCAACGTTGCGGCTGGTGGACAGTTTGTCCATCATGCGTGTGAAGTGCCTTGAAGGGGGCGCGGTTTTCGGCTTACTGATTGACAACTCCCCACGCTGCCGATACACTTTGAGGGCGGCCGCGGAAGCGTTTCTGGCCGCTGTCCGGGCGCTCAGGCGCCCGCGAGCGGGAGACAAAAGGCAGTGACCATTTATAATGTTTTTTCCCTGCTGGGGGGGCTGGCGCTCTTCCTTTTTGGCATGCACCTCATGGGGGAATCCCTGGAGAAACGGGCCGGAGCCCGTCTTAAGCCTATCCTTGAAAACCTGACGAGAAGCCCGCTGAAGGGCGTACTGCTGGGCGCCGGGGTGACGGCGGTCATCCAGTCGTCCTCCGCCACCACGGTGATGACTGTGGGCTTTGTGAACTCCGGCATCATGTCGCTCCGCCAGGCCATCAGCGTGGTAATGGGCGCCAACATCGGCACCACCATCACGGCGTGGATCCTTTCCCTCTCAGGCATCCAGAGCAGCAATTTCTGGGTGTCTTTGTTTAAGCCGGCCACCTTTTCGCCGATACTGGCATTTGTTGGTATTGTATTTTTCTTCAGTTCCCGCCGCAGGCGGGAGGCGGCGGGCGTCCTTCTGGGCTTTGCCATCCTCATGTTCGGCATGGAGCAGATGTCCGGCTCCGTCAGCGGCCTTTCACAGGACGCCGGGTTCATCAGCCTGCTGACCCTGTTTTCAAATCCCGTTTTTGGCTTCCTGGTGGGCGCTGTGGTCACGGCAGTATTACAAAGTTCCTCCGCCTCCGTGGGCATCCTGCAGGCCATCGCCAACACAGGGGCCCTGCCCTTTTCTTCCGCCATCCCCATCATCATGGGGCAGA
>JAQVQY010000125.1 GCA_028701335.1 Eubacteriales bacterium | reverse complement strand
GTTCCTGGAGAACAACCGCGTTCGGGAAGTGCTGGAGAAATCCTGCGGCTTTATGAGCGTGCCGGTGATGCTGGAGGATCTGGAAGACATCCGCGAGCGTAAGGCCGACCACGAAAAACGCCGCAAGGAGTGGGAGAAGGAAGCCAAGAAAAAGCAGAAGGAACAGGAAAAGGCGGATAGGGAAGAAGGCAGGCCAAGCGAGGAGTCCCAGGAGGAACCCAAACCGTTTTCTGAGCCTGAGCCCGGCCCTGCCCAGATCAACGACACCAATCCCCTGTGGTTGAAAGCCCCCAAGGACTGCACTGAAGAGGAATACAAGGAAACCTACCGGAAGCTTTTCCGCACCTGGGAAGAGCCGCTGTTCTGGATCCACCTGAATGTGGCTTACCCTTTCAACCTGAAGGGCATTCTCTACTTCCCGCGGATTAAAAAAGACTTTTCGGGCCAGGATGGGGAGATCAAGCTCTTTAACCGCCAGGTGTTTGTGGCGGACAACATCAAGGAGGTCATCCCCGAGTTCCTGATGGTATTAAAGGGCGTCATCGACTGCCCGGACCTGCCCCTGAATGTGTCCCGCTCCTTCCTGCAGAACGATGGTTATGTGCGCAAGCTCTCCACCCACATTGTGAAAAAGGTGGGCGACAGGCTCAACAGCCTGTTCTCCGGCGACAGGAAAGCGTATCAACGTTATTGGGACGATATTCATCCATTTATCAAGTACGGCTGTGTGAGCGACCGCAAATTTTATGACGCGGTGAAGGACTCCCTGCTACTGAAAACCACCAGTGGCGATTACCTGACGCTGGACGAATACAAAGCCCGCAACAAGGGCAAGACCGAGAAGAAGATTTACTACACCACCGACGCCGCGCGCCAGGCGGCCAGCGTGGCCCTCTTTGAGGCACGGGAGATCGATGTGGCGGTGCTGGACACACTGATTGATGTAAACTATATGTCCTTCCTGGAGTATTCAGGCGGCCAGGATGTGCAGTTTATGCGGGTGGACGCGGACATCAAGGGCCTTCAGGATGAGAGTGAGGACGGCAAGGCGTTGGACGCTGAGGAAATGCAGAAGCGCGTACGCGAAGTGCTGGAGCAGCCGGAGATGGAGGTGAAGCTGGAGTCCCTAAGCGATAAGGATCTTCCCGGCGTCCTGACCGAGGACGAGCAGCTGCGCCGTTACAAGGACATGAGCCGCGTCTACGGCCAGGCCCAGGCGTTTCCCCAGCGCTATACCCTGGTGTTAAACCGGGGAAACAAATCCGTCCAGGCAATTGCCGAAATGGAAGCGGGGGAAAAACAGAGCTTGCTCATTCGCCAGATTTTTGACCTGGCGCGCCTGTCCTCCCAGCCCCTGGAAGGGGAAGATCTGAAGGCCTTCATGGCCCGCAGCAACAGGCTTATCAGCCTGCTGGCCCAGGAGTAACCACATAACAAAGGAAGGCATCGGTATGCAAAAAACCATGCTGGGAAAGACCGGATACGGAGTATCACGCGTCACCTACGGCGCGATCGTATCCACTGACGAAACCCAGGCGGACTCCGACCGCTATGTGGCACAGGCTGTTGACCTTGGGGTCAACTACTTTGACGTGGCGCCTTCCTATGGCGACGCGGAGATTAAGCTGGGCATTTCACTGGCGCCTTACCGAAAACAGGTGTATCTGGCCTGTAAAACCATGGAGCGCAGGAAAGACGCCGCCCAAAAGGAACTGGAACAGTCGCTTAAAAATCTGAAGACAGACTGGTTTGACAACTTCCAGCTGCATGCCGTCACCACCCGGGAGGATGTGGAAACCGCGTTTGGACCGGGCGGAACCATGGAATTACTCCGGGACCTGAAGGAGCAAGGAATGATCCGCAGAATCGGCATCACAGCCCACAGTGAACAGGCGGCGCTGGAATGCCTAAAGCGCTATCCTTTTGACACGGTGATGTTTCCGCTAAACTGGATGCTTCACATGGGGCAGGGGATGGGCAGCGATCTTAAAAACGCCGCGGAAGAACAAGGCTTTGGGCTGATTGGCATCAAAAGCATTATCCTGAGGGCCTGGAAGGATGAGGCGGAGCGCCGCGCATCCATATGGCCCAAATCCTGGTGCCGGCCCATTGGCCAGAAAGACAAGGCATTCCGCCTGGCGGCGATGAAATACACCCTCAGCCTTGGCGCCCACACCCTGATACCGCCCGGCAACTGGGAGAGCTTCCATTTCATGGCCGAACATATCGATGAAGCCGCGAAAAATCCGCTGAACGACGAAGATATCAAGCTTCTGAACGAAAAATGCCAAGCGGTTCAAGACCAGCCGTTCTTTGCCCATGACAGAGTACGGTGGCACTGATAGAAATTATCCGACTGTTAAATTATCAGCAGGGAGCTTTCATAATGAAAGCTCCCGAATTCTTGCCGTTCAGGCCATCCCAATGACGCGCATGAAGAGCCCGTCGTTGGAAAACCAGCCTGCCAGCGCGCTTGTTTCAAGCAGCTCTGTGAACTGGCCGCCGGGCACGATGACCTGGACCAGTGGGATGAGCAGCACCAGGAGGTAACAAAGGGCCGCCCCCCGCACCAGGCCAAAGGCGCCGCCGGCCAGCCAGTCCAGCTGCCTTAAGATGGGGAACTCAAAGACATGGCGGATGAGGGACAAAAGGAGCGTTAAAATCAGGTAGGCCGCGGCAAAACATGCCAGGAAGCTCAGGATGCTGATGCCTGTGTTCACCAGGGTATTGGACACGTAGTCATTTACGGTGGTCAGCCCGCTTTGCTGGAAGGCCCGGGTGATGATATTGTCGCGCAGCGCCTGCTCAATGGCCTCAGGCAGCGCCACACTGTTTAAAACCGTGTCCAAAACGCTTCCGGACACCTGGCTGACAGGGGCCGATGCCAGGTCATAGTCCCCCACCCGGGACACGGCGTCGGTCATGTTGGCCATAAGCCCGCTGATGGTCTGATCCCCGGCGAAAAGCCCGGCCAGGGCCGGGCCAAACATAAAGCCCGTCAGGATGGACAGGCCCAGCGCAGCCAGGCTGGCGACCGACTGGATAAAGCCGTGGTACAGGCCATAGACCACGCTGATCGCCAGGATAAACAGCAGAATGCCATCGATGATGTTCACATTTCCTCCTCTTGGGCCTCAGGGCAGGGTGACCGCGTATACTTCCTGGCCGGCATTCACCAGGGCCACGCCGTTTGTCAGCCTGCCGATGTACCCGGTGACGGGGTCGGGAATGGGCAGTTTGGCAGCGGAGAAACGCTGTGCGTTCAGTTCCGCGCGGAAAAGGCTGTCGGAAGAGAACGCGAAGAGGCTGTTGCCCTTAAGCCCCGCTCCCACGCAGGTATCAGGCAGTGTGTAGCGGCTGTCCCTCCTGCCGCCGGTAAGTACCCGAAGCTCTGTAATCTGCTGGGCATCGGCCGTCTGAAGCTCCGGGGCGAACAACATCACCGCGTCACCTCCGCCCGTCACGCTGTCAATCAGCCGCCAGCCATAAACCAGCTGCTTTGACAAGGGATCAAGCGTGCCGCGGTAGTCATAGAGGTTGGACTCCCGGGTGTTGATTACGTTCAGGCGGGTGTTGGAGTACAGCACCGCATAAGGGATCTCCTCACCCAGGTCCACCTCTCCCGTGTTCATGGCGCCCACCTGGTAGATGTTCATCACCGTAAGAGGCGCCACACCGTACACGTCAAGGGAGGTTGTCCATAGATAGTTGTCGTTTTCAAAAAATCCCATATCCAGGATCATCTTGTCCGAATACGCCACAGTTTCCGAGTCCACTGCCAGGCCGCCCATATCCTTGATCAACAGGGTGGGGCTGAAACTCTCGCCGATGACCACGGCCACGTACTGCCGCCCGGGTACGGCGTACTGGATGGGGTCGCTCAAGCGGTCATTATAGGTGGCGTGCCCGTTTTGGTCCAGGATGTGCAGGTGCGCGCCAATCCACGCCGCCACCGCCGTGTCGCCGGCGGTGAACCTGGCGCCTGCCCCCAGGGCGTATTTCCATTGCTCAGTGCCGTTTGAGTTCAGGCAGAAGAGGGTGGTTCCGTCATAGTAAATGACCTTGTCGCCAAAAGGGGTCACCTGCTGGGACACTACGCAGCGAAGCTTCTTGGCGGCCAGCTGCCTGGGACCGCCGCCAAAGACGCCCAGCACATATAAAATCAACAGCAGGACCACAGCGATGGCCGCGACAGCAAGATAAATCCGCAGCCTGCTTGCGCGTTCGCCCATTTGGTCCATCCCGTTCCTCCCTCAGCCCTGATCAGCCGGATTATAAGCCCTATCTGCTGTCCTGGTCAATCCGGGGCGGGGAAGCCGCTGCCCGCCTGCGTTCCTGGCGCTGGCGGCTGATCTCAAAAAGCCGCTGATAGAGGGTGGCAATATCCTCCTGAAAGCCATCCGCGCATTCCGCGGTAAGCCTGGCTATCACCTGAGCCTCGCGGGCCGGGTCATGCACGGGCAGGTTGTGCGTTGCCTTATAATCAGATATCCCGTCCACCACGGCCAAACGGTCCGCCATGAGCTTGACGATTTCCCGGTCCAGGCGGTCAATGGCCTCCCGGGCCTGTGACAATGTCATTTGCTTTTGCTCCGTTTCCCTTGATTTGGGCTGTCTCCCAGGGTATTATTCCATATAAGCCGCCGGATAACAAGCGCTTGTCCGGGGGGAACCTGCGTCACCAGGGGCAGGATGTTTGTGAATGTAGGTTAGTCAAACATCTTGGACAGTGTGGGCATTCAGGAACTCCACCGGGGAGAGGAAGCCAAGGGGTCGCATCGGGAGCCGGTTGCTCCGGGGTTGCCAGGCAGCGAGCTGCCTGGCAAAA
>JAQVQY010000124.1 GCA_028701335.1 Eubacteriales bacterium | reverse complement strand
AACCCCTTTGTTTCTTGCCCTATTATATCACATTTCGTCTTGTTTCCCTTGATTATTCCTTGCTTTCCTGCCGCTCAATGGCAAAGTCCCAGCCGCTCGGGGCTGGGACTTTGTCTACAGTCTGACCATATTGATGCACAATATGGTTACCGTGATTCCTGGCTGGATTATAATTGAAGGCAAAAACAAGGCTGGCGTGTTTTATGAAGGGCTGTATAAAGCAAAACCCCTTGCATTGGCAAGAGGTTTGAGATGGTGGAGCATAAGAGACTCGAACTCTTGACCCCCACAATGCCATTGTGGTGCGCTACCAACTGCGCTAATGCCCCGTCGCGTTATGCAGGATAACACGAAATGGGAATTTTGTAAAGCCTTTTCGAAATTCACTTTGTGCAGAGGGGAATTGACTTCAGGTGGCTGAAAAACTACAATTTGCCCATGAATAATTGATGGGAGTTGCGTTATGATTACAGGTAAAATGGGCAATTTGGCAAGGTATTTGGGTTGTCACCCCAACCTGGACGCGGCAATTGAATTCCTTTTGGACTCGGATTTTTCGGAGTTGGAGGATGGCAGGCATGATGTTGGCGGCCAGCGCTTTCACATAAACATTTTCCGTGTTTGCATGGGTGAAAATGCTGTTTGGGAAGCTCATCGGGACTTCATTGACCTGCAGATCATTTTGGAGGGGGCTGAGACCGTTGCCTGGGCACCAGTGGATCAGCTGGAGGGCTGGTCAGACTATAACGCCGATAAGGACGCCAGGACAAGCGCTGACGCCCGTCCCGGCATGCTGTGCAGCTTAATGGCCGGGATGTTTGCCGTGTATTTTCCGGAAGACGCCCACAGGCCAGGCATTGGCTCAGGAGAGGTTCGCAAGGCGGTGGTCAAAGTGCGTGCCACGCCGGAGACGGAAGCGCAGAATGATGAGTCGATGCTGAAGCATCTGGGCACGTCCACTTTGGAAACGGGCAGGCTGCGCCTTCGGCAATACCAGGCGGATGACGCCCAGGTGATGTTTGACAACTGGACGGGCGACCCGGAAGTAACCAAAACGTTGATGTGGGAAACGCACCCGAACGCAGAATACACCCGACACCTGCTTGAAAACTGGATTAAGTCCTATGAAACGGGGCGTTATTACCATTGGGCGATTGAACACATTGGCCAGGTGATTGGCGATATCGCGCTTGTCAATTGGTCTCCTGAGCGCCTTGACGGGGAAATAGGCTACTGCCTCACCAGAAAGTTCTGGAATCGGGGCATTATGACGGAAGCGCTCAAGGCAGTGATGCGTTACTTATTTCAGGAGGTGGGATTCCGCCGCCTGATCCTGCGCCACGCGACAAATAACCCGGCCAGCGGCCGGGTGATGGAAAAGGCTGGATTAATCTATGAAGGTTGCCTGCGCCAAGCTCTCCCGGACAAGCAGGGGGGATTTTCCGATCTGGCGCTTTATGCGGCGCTGAAGGATGAGTGGCTAAAGCAATAGGTACGCTTAGGCATCCACTTCAAACTGGTAGATTGTGGTGCTCTGGAATGTGTCCCCAACCCTTAGGGTAGTATCGGGAAAATGGGCGTGGCGGACACTGTCAGGCAGATGCTGGGTCTCAAGCGCGATGCCGCTGTAGGGTCCATAGGTGACGCCGCCCCTGCCGGCGTTGTTAAGCCCCTGGCCTGAATACACCTGAATACCGGGCTGGTCCGTGATCACCCGCATCACAAGCCCGGAATCTGGCAGCGCCAGCACCGCCGCCTCCCTTTGGCCTTCGCCATGCAAAACGTAGTTGATGTCAAAGCCTTTGGCGCGGTCAAACATATCATTCCTGCCCCTGACATCCAGCGCTTCTGAAAGAAGGCGGGGGGAGCGGAGGTCATAGGGCGTACCCTCAACCGGGAGAGATGCGCCAGTGGGGATTAAGTCCGGTGTTGTCACGGTGACGCTGCCAGCCCACACCATAAGGGTGTGATTCCTAATATTGCCGCTGCCCGCCAGGTTGAAATAGCTGTGATTGGTGAGGTTGATGACGGTGTCCTGGTCGCTCCGGGCCATATACTTGATTTCAAGGGAGCCCGGCTCCTTTAAGGTATAGCTGACTTTTACATCCAGGTTGCCCGGATAACCTTCCTCCCCATCCGGGGAGTGGTAGCTGAAAGTGACGCTGCCGCCGCTCTCGGCTACTTCATAGGCCCAGGTTTTCTTGTCAAAACCTTCCCTGCCTCCATGCAGCGTGTTGGCGCCGTCATTGGGATACAGCTTATATTCTTTGCCGTTCAGGCTGAAGGCCGCGCCGCCGATGCGGTTGCAGTAACGCCCCACCGTGGCGCCCAGGTAGCCCCGGTGCCTGCGGTAACCATCCAAATCATCATAGCCCAGGCAGACGTCCACCGGCTGACCGTCTTTTCCGGGTACCAACAGGCTGATCAAATGGGCGCCGTAATTACTCACCACCGCGCTGAGGCCTGATTTGCTCCTCAAGGTGATGAAATTAAGCTCTCTGCCCTGCGCGTCTGTCCCCATATCCCTAATTTCCATCTCTGTTCTCCTTGCCTTCTTCAGCGGGTGCCGCGCATCAGCGCCATCCAGTCATCAAAGCGCGCCACAAACTCGTCATTATCCCGGGATTTTTCAAACATGGAAAGTAGCAAAGGCAGAGACTCCTGCTCGGAGGTATTGGAGAACATGCTGCGTACCTTGGCCGCCACATCCTGCTCTTCCTGGCTTAGCATCAGCATGTCCTGGCGGGTGCCGCTCTTTAGGAGGCTGACCGCAGGGAACAGCCGGCGCTCGGACAGCGCCCGGTCAAGCGTCAGCTCCATGTTTCCGGTACCTTTGAATTCCTCAAAAATGACGCCGTCCATGCGGCTGCCTGTGTCTACCAGAGCCGTGGCGATAATCGTCAGGCTGCCGCCCTCCTTCATATTGCGTGCGGCGCCGAAGAAGCGCTTGGGTTTGTTTAGGGCGCCGGCCGCCAAGCCGCCTGTCATTACCCGGGCAGTGGAGGGCATCAGGTTATTGTAGGCGCGGGACAGGCGGGTCAGGCTGTCCATCAGAATGACCACGTCACGGCCAGCCTCCACCAGGCGCATGGCGCGCTCCAGGGTGAGCTCGCTCACCTTGGCATGGCTCTCCGCAGGTTCATCAAAGGTGGAGTAGAAGATCTCACCCCCCACCGTTTCCTTAAGGTCCGTCACTTCCTCAGGTCGCTCGTCCACCAGGAGCATCATGGAGTGGATGTCCGGGTGGTTGCGCTTCAGCGAAAGGGCGATTTTCTTCAGGATCGTGGTTTTGCCGGCTTTGGGCGCCGCCACGATCATGGCGCGCTGGCCAAAGCCAACGGGCACAAACAGGTCAATCAGCCTAAGCACCATATCGTTGTCATTGCGGTTGGACAGGCGGATGCGGCGGTCGGGATAGACAGGTGTTAATGTATCAAACTCGCGGCGGATTTTCTGAGCGCCGGTGCTGCCGTCCAGTTTATTTGTGTCGTCCGTTTCCTCACCGTTGATGCTGGTGATATAAAGCATGGCCGCATAACGGTCATTTTCCCGCTGGGGGCGGGTCTTACCTTGGACATAGTCTCCATTGCGGAGGCGGAAACGCCTGATCTGCGTACCGGAGATGTAGACATCGTTCTTCCCGGGCAGGAGATTACCAGCCCTCAAAAAGCCGTAGCCGTCCTGCTGAATTTCAAGGATACCCGCTCCTTCACCCGTATCTCCGGCGGCAAGCAGCTCCGTCGCTCCTGAATATGCCGTTGGCTCCCGCTGGAAGGTCTCCTGAGGGGGACGGTCTTCATGGCGCGCGCTTATATCAGAAAACACTGGCCGGCGGTAATCCGTTGAAGGAGCCGGGCGCTGGTCGGATTCCTGCGGTATCGGGATCGGCGAGGGTTCAGGCATCTCAGTTCTGGCGTCCGGTCCAAAGCGGGGCGCCGCCTTCGGTACGCCAATCCGGGGCTGGAGGTTTGACGCGAAGCGGCTTTCCTGGGGTACGGCCTGTCCCCGGGGAAAAGTACTGATGGGCTGGTCCATCTGCGGCGCGTATCTGCTTTGGGGCGCCTGGGGCTGGCTGAAGGGCTGGGGATTATGCCAGGCGCGGGAGCCCTGCAGGGTAAAAACGGGTTTGTTTTTCCCTGTAGAAGTGGTGGTTTTTGGCCCTTCCGTTGGCTTTGCCTCGGGAGTCTGGCGCACCACGGGGACGCTGGGTACTGTGTCCTCCCCGTCATCCGTGATAATCATGGCGCGCCGCGGGGCTGGCGCCCTGCTTCCGGGTTTATCACCGCTTGCTGCCAGAATGCGCTCAACGATGGCGGCTTTGGTGGTGGCCCCGGTGAGCTTAACACCGGCTTGTTTGGCATGGGCTCTAAGTTCCGCGATGGTCATCGCGAACAGCGTTTCAGCTGATGGCATGAGGTCCTCCTTTGTGGTTGGGGAAAAATGATGCTTTGCGTAAATAAAGGCTGTCCAAGAAGAAATCAGAACAGGCGGCGCTTTTGCTTCAAGAAGGGGGCGCCATAGAAACGGCGAGTGGCAACACACGTGTTTTGCTGATGAGTGGGTTCAGTTTTGGGGAGGCTGGACGTCCGATAATAGTGGTTTTGCCGATAGGGTCAGGCAAGCGTTGCATGAAATGGCGTATACTCCTTGTCTGTTTATGAGGATCAGTATTATCATACCATAATATTACCGGCAGCGCAAGCTTTTAGGGGTGTTTTTCAAGCGTGGTGAGTTGTAGAATATAGTGAAACAGAAAAGCTCATGACAATCCTGTAAGATGGATTCACCACAAAACATCAGGAGGATCATCATGAGCTACCACAAGTATACCAGGAAGCGCAGGAAAAACGAA
>JAQVQY010000123.1 GCA_028701335.1 Eubacteriales bacterium | reverse complement strand
TGCCGTCATGATCAAAAGCAGTAACTCCATTCCTCATCACCACATAGAACAATAGCATGTGCGCTATAAATATGGCGTGAAGATGTTGGCCCGGTGTATAAATAATACGTAAACGATTGAGTCCATATTGTGAAGGTGCATTTATGTTGCTTCGGCCGAAAAAGGGAAGTTCAGCACAGAATTTTTCAAGCGATATCAGCGCTGCGAACAACTGTGTTGAGGCACGTTACATAGGTAACACGGGGGGATAGAAAAGCAGAGAGACTTCGTTAGAATGATTCTGCAAGAAAAAACTGCCAAAGGAGACTCTCTGCATGGATGATTCTAAACGGGACGCGCACTGGCGTCAACGGATGTTACTGTACTGCCAGAACCACGGTCCGATGGAAACCTCAATTCGGTAACGTCTGAGCCGGAAGAGTATCTGGAAGTGGCAAAACAGGTGGGATGGCACCTGGGAGAGCCTGCTGAATCGCAGCCGCCGACCTCACAACAGTCCAGGAAAGCAAAGCAGGAGCGAAGAGAAGCTGGTCAAGCGGTATGGGAAAAAATACCGGGACGACCTGCTGATTGGGTTTCAGAAAGCAAAAGCCTATGGGTACACCCGAAGTTATGGATGCTTCAAACGCACAGTGCAGCGGCTGCTGGGAAAACCTGTCCGGCAGAAGAAGAAGCCAAGGAAGCCTAAGCCATACCAGCGGGCAGACTATCCGGGACAGAAACTACAGCTGGATGTGAAGTATGTGCCTTCATCCTGTGTTGCGGATGGCGGGAAGTAATATCAGTTCACGGCGAAGGACGAATGCAGCCGGTGGACCTTCCGAGAGATGTATGACGAGCACAGCACCTATAGCGCGACAGACTTCCTGATCAAACTGGTGAAGAGAGCCCCGTTCCCCATCCGCGCCGTCCAGACAGACAACGGTACAGGGTTTACCAACGCGCTGTTGGTGACCAAGCCAAAACACAGGACGATGTTTGAAAACGCGCTGCTTGAGAGGGGAA
The DNA here is from genome assembly GCA_028701335.1 of Eubacteriales bacterium. Classification (GTDB taxonomy): domain Bacteria; phylum Bacillota; class Clostridia; order Christensenellales; family Aristaeellaceae; genus UBA6115. The sequence continues at coordinate 3,850 of JAQVQY010000123.1, read as the reverse complement.
TCGAGTACCACCGGATCCGGATCGCGACGCCCCGCCACAACGGGAAGGTAGAACGGCAACACCGGACAGACGAACTCAGGTTCTATCAGCACACGCGGATGTACAGCCTGGAAGATGGAAGGAGGCAGCTGGCAAGGTACCAGGCACAGTCAAACGGCTATATCATGACCTGCCTGGGGATGAAATCCCCTGATGAAGTGTTGGAAAAGCATCTGGGAATAATGTAACCAAGGCTCAATGGCGAGCCATTGAGCGGCAGAACATTCTACCAAGCGGGAGGGGTCAAGGTCAGGTAGTATTTGCTTCGCAAATCTCCGCCTTTCCCTTGACACCATCCAGGTCCGGTCTCCGCGCCCAATGTGTTACCTATGTTTGACATCCCTACACGTTCATAGTGAACCGTAGGCTCGCCACCCTTGAACGATAATGCGGACTGTGTTAGGATGTGCGCAAGCCTTGGAAGGAAAATAAGTGCCTTGAACAGCCCTGATCAGTTCACTAGCTGGTGCAAAAGCCGGGGAACGGGCCAAAGGGCCAAAACGGCACCTGCACTTTTGGCCGCGCTGCGGAACAGCAAAAATCCGGCGGAAGAAGAGGGCCCAGTTTTGTTCTACCTGAATGAAGATGTGTTTGTAGTAAGCGGCCCGGTTAGGCATGCCGTCTACAACCTTGCCACCGGGAAACTGTACAGCATCACCGACCAGTCGCTGGATGTGCTCAAGCGGCTGAAAGCCGCCGATGAGGCCGGGCAGTCCCCGGAATTGTCCGAAGGGGAAGCGCCTGTCCGGCGTTTTCTGGAAATGGAGTTGATCTACCCGCCAGCCGCCCCACACAAACCGGCGCCCTGTGAAGCCCCGAAGGGCAAGCCCGCCCTGGGAATCAATTTTGCCTGGCTGGAAGTGTGCGACCGCTGCAACCTGAAATGCCTGCACTGCTACGAGGAAGCCAATGACGGCGCATCCGGCAGGATGATGGCGTGGGAGGACTACCTCCACGTGATTGCCCAGCTTAAAGCGGGCGGCATAAAGAAGATCCAGTTCATCGGCGGCGAGCCCATGATGCATCCCCGGCTGAAGGACATGATCATACTGGCCCGCCCGGATTTTGAATTCATCGAGGTTTTCACGAATGCCACGATGATAAACGGGGAGTGGGCCTTGTTTTTCAAGGAGCACAACATCCATGTCGCCGCTTCGGTGTACTCCTATGACGCGGCTGAACATGACAAGGTGACTGGTGTTTCCGGCGCGCACGCCTTGACTGCCCGTGGCCTTGCCCTCCTTAAGGAAAAAGCGGTGCCGTTTCGCACCGCGACTGTGTGCATGGACGGCGTCCGTGTGGGCGAAAAGCAGGGCGATTTGTTCAGCCTGGAAGGAAAGCAGGATCCGGTGCGCCTGGTGGGTCGGGCCAGCCTGACGCTTCTGAACAAGGATCTGATCGCACGGAAAATAATCACCAGGGCGGGCTGGTTCAGCCGCCCCCTGCATAAAGGGTCGGTGCGGGGGGCCATGAAGCGACACAACTGTTTTGGCACCAAACTGTATATCGCAGCTGACCTGGAAGTGTACCCCTGCGTGATGGAACGCAGATTCAGCCATGGCAACCTGGTTGGCCACACCTTAAAAGGGCTTCTGCAGGAGGACATCCTGGAGATGACCAAGGACAGGATCGAAGGCTGCCGCGATTGCGAGTACCGTTACGCCTGCTTCGATTGCCGCCCCGATTCCATGAGCCGCGGGAGATTTGACAAGCCCTGGTACTGTGCCTATGACCCCACAACAGGCCTGTGGGATGATTCGCTGACGGACAAGCTGCTGACACAGAAGGAAGAAATGCTTTTTGCAATACAAGGAGGGTAAACATGCTATGAAAAAACAGGTTGAGAAATTTCTTCAGGCGCTGGACCGGGATACGGCCTTGAAAAAGCGCTTCATGGAAGCCAAGGACAGCGCGGAACTGGAGGCCCTCATCAAAGAGGCCGGTTTCTCCTTTAGCGCGGTGGAATACCGCCAGGCTGTGAAGGAACTCAGGAGGGAAGCGGGCATCGAACAGATCACCGATGAAAGGCTGGACCAGGTGGCGGGAGGGTTCTGCAGCCCCATCTGTAACCCAGTGAACATCTGCGACCCGACCGACCCGCACTGCAGCCCCAGGTGCGATCCCCACTGCAAGCCCCACTGGCGGGAATGCGACCCCCAATGCAGCCCGGACTGCAACCCGAAATAATGAGGCGTCCGGGGAGCGCCGGCGCCTGAAACCGTGGCCGGGGCTTCCGCCCCCGTTTATGCCCCTGCCCTGCCCTCAGCCCGGGCGGCTGTTCCTTCCGGTGATGGAAACCAGGTTCACAACATCAACAAGGGCTGATTTAAATCGACCCATTTCGTTATGAGGCGGGTCTTGTTATTTTTCGTTGACATTGCTCATCTTTTTGGCACTCAATAAGCTGCCAAAATGGCCAATTTTCATCTTGATTGGCAGGATCAATACGTTCCCACCAATTCTCTTTCATCTTTTTCGAATCAAATGCAACCCCCCCCTCCCTCTCTTGTACAGAGTGTGGGTCCCCGTGTACAGAGTATCGGGGGCGCCGTATATTAGTATCGAATTTCGCTGGTTATATAAGGGATTTGCTGTGTTAATAGTATCAAGGAAACCTGGAAAGTGGACAGTCGAAACGTATATGAGTCTTTATTGCCTTTAGCTGCGGAAAATCCCGCGAATCGCCCAAGTCACACTCCTGAGTCGCCTTGTCCTAATTGGGGCTTGCAGCAAATCTCAAAACACGTTAAAAACACTGAATAATTCAAATGATTCATGGTATATTGAACGCGTAAGTAATCGTCAAAAACGACGTGGTTGGGGTGCCATGGAAATTCGTGCTAGATACGACAGTGCAAGAAACCATCGATGCGTCAGTATTTCTAGCTCCATGCTTCGTAGTAGGTTACTTCTTCCTCGGTCATGGAGGGCCTTTTGGCACCGGATGTAGCCGAATAGCCAAGCGGGAGCAGGGCAACAGCTTCCATGGTGGGCGGTAGGCCCAAGACCTGAGCCATTTCATGCTCGCGAAAACCGGAGATAAAACAACTGGCCAAGCCCAGATCAACCGCGCAAAGCAGCATGTTCTCAATAGCACTGGCGCAATCAAGATAGACAAGACGGTCAATGCCCAAGCGCCCGTAACGGCTGGCAACTGTTTCCAGGTCGGCAACAACTGCGATCAATACGGGCGCAGCCATCAGCCATTCCTGAGGCGGGTTGCACTCGTTGTTGCGGCTGTAGGTGGCCTGGACCGCCTTCCTTTTCTGCTCAGAATCCCGGATGACAATGAAGCGCCATTCCTTCAGGTTGCCCCCGGACGGGGCCGCGTGCCCGGCAGAGACGACTGTCCGGACCAGCCCGTCGCTGACCTCCCGGGATGTGTATGCCCTGATGCTTCGCCTCGCGTGAACCACTACTTGAAACTCCATCACTGTCCCTTTCTTTTGAAAAGCTGGCTGAAATCGGCTGCCTGGCCGGAGCGCAGTTTCGGCGGAAGCGGGTAGGCTGCCTTTGACGGGGCAAGGCCGCAGGCCACCATGGATTCTGCGAACTTGAGGGTGATGCTGGCCGGATTCACCACAGGTATCCCCAACGCCTCCTCGATTAAACCCGCGATATCAAGGAATGCCAGCGTCATGCAGCCAATGACCAGCGTGTCCACACCGGATTCCTTCATCGCCTTCCTCGAAACCTCCAGGGTGCGCTTCACCGTCGCCTGCCTGTCCCTCATCATGTCCAGCACAGGGATGCCGATGGAGACGGACGCCGCCAGCTTTTCCCTGACCCCTGCCCGGAATGCCATCTCAAG
>JAQVQY010000122.1 GCA_028701335.1 Eubacteriales bacterium | reverse complement strand
TGAGGTTCTTTTTTGCGCTTATATGGGGGAGGGTAAAACTGTGGTTTTGGAGGCAGGAAGTTTGCTTGCTGCAGCTGGCTGCGGGTTGATAGCGTGAGGTCGATGTTATTCAGGGGACACTAAATAAACGCCCAGTCCAGTGTGTTCTCAATCAACCGAAGCAGATGATCCGCTGGCACTAAATCATCTATACAGAAGCAGACAATCTGTGTGCGTTTGTCATCCGAATCTCTTGTCATCATAAGGCATAAACCCCTTTGTTTCTTGCCCTATTATATCACATTTCGTCTTGTTTCCCTTGATTATTCCTTGCTTTCCTGCCGCTCAATGGCAAAGTCCCAGCCGCTCGGGGCTGGGACTTTGTCTACAGTCTGACCGTCCGGGTAACCGGACGGCTTTGCTCATCTGATGTTGAGGGAGTTTACTGATTCCGCATGGCGGCGTAGCACTCGCTGCAATAGATGGGGCGGTCATTGCGGGGAAGGAAGGGAACTTTCGTTGCAGCGCCGCACTCCGCACAAACAGCGTCATGCATTTCGCGTGGCCCGCTTGAGGCAGGGCGGCTGTTCTTCCTGGTCTGGCGGCATTCTTTGCAGCGGGTGGGTTCGTTCTGGAAACCTTTCTCCGCGTAAAATTCCTGCTCGCCTGCGGTGAAAGTGAATTCAGCGCCGCAATCACGGCAAACCAGGGTCTTGTCTTGGTACATGGTATGGTAACCCCCTCATAAATATCGGCTGAACCCACGCTGACCTGGTCTTTGACCCCACACCCGCCGGCTGGAACTTTGCTCTGCTGTTTTCGCTCTCACGCCATTCTCTCGGGATATTCTCCCGGCCGGTCTTACTCCTAGATCGCACCATGCTCACCGGATTGTATCCGGCTTACGTGGGCCGCTTTGCCTGCGACTGGCATCGGCTTGCAACCACAGACCGGGGCTCAACCGATTTGATTATAAGTCCGAAATGGCTAACAAGCAAGCGAAATCTTAGATATTTTAGAATTTTCCTGAGAAGCCCCGTTGAATGGGCAGGCGTGGGGTGCTAAAATGCCTGTCAGGAGGGGAAGAAGCATGGACAGCTATGGCAGAATCACCAAAACAGACCTGGCAGACCTGAGCTGGATTAAGGATTGGGATTGCATGACCCCCGGTATCATGGGCACGCGTTTTGGCCTGGAGTTGGCGCAGTTGGCCTATGATTTTGAAACCGAGCCCTGGACCAACGCCGGATGGACAGACATAGCCATCCAGGTGGATCGCAGGCTTCTCAGCGGGATCAGCGCGCTTCAGGATGACGGGGACTGGCGAAAAATCGTGCTCAACGGCCTGGTGCCAAGGGTTGCCCGGCGCTTGAAACTGATGTCCAATCCCATCACCCAGATCAGGGGGCTCAAGGATGAATCCCTACTGTATGACACTGGGAAGGCCATCACGCTCATAAAGCCCTTGCCCGAGGGCCGCTATGCCGTGGCCATCGGGTTCTCCGGCACGGGAAGGCGGCCCCAGGACTGGGTCAGCAACACCCGCTTTGAGCATCCGGACAAGCTGCATGTGGGGTTTGAATACCTTTCAGAGCTTTACAACAGCAATGCCGAGGATATCCTGTTCCCCACCGCGGCCAGGACATTGGGGCTGGAGAGCCTCACATTTCAGGATGTAATAGCTGAATGCCACCGGGAAGACAGCCGTTTTTCGCTCCTCTTGTCCGGCCACAGCCAGGGGGCAGCCGTGCTTCAGGTTTGGGCGTACAAGCGCCTGGGAGAAGGCGTGAAGGAGAAAAACCTTCTGGGCACCGGCTTTGCCAGCCCCATGGTGGCCTCAGGCATGGACTCAGGCCAGCGCGCCTGCCCGCTGGCGCTGTTTGTGAACACCGATGATGTATTCACACGCGTTGGCCTGCGGGAGCACCTGGGCCAGGTATGGGCGTTTACCCCGGATGAGGAGTTCCGCCAGCAGAGTTATGGCGAGGCCTGGGACGACCCGTTTTTCCGTGAGATGCTGGGGATTATGAATGGTGTCCGGAACATTGACCAAGCCCTGATTACTTTGCTGGGCTTCCTGGAGGCGCTGGAAACGGTGCCGAGAAAAGAAGCGGGCGTTGCCCTGGGGCACTTTATAAGCGCAATGATGGCGCCGAAATGGCTGCCGATGGCTGAGGACACGGTGGCGAAGATCCTTCGCTTTTTGCGGATGTCTATGCGCCGGTACTATCTTGACCTCAACGGCTGGCCAGCGCCGGACGGGGAGGTCAGTGAAGCGGCGCTTATGTCTCAGCGCATGCTGGTACGCCATCCCGCGCCTGAAATCGCCGCCGCATTCCTAAAAACCCTTACCATTACCCACTCTCTCAGCGGCCAGTCCTATGGACAGGAGGACCTGGCGCCCTATAGCTATATGGCGGTGCGGGCGTTTGACACGCTTGAACCGGTTATGGCGTAGGTTTATTACGGGTGATATTGACTTTTCATACGCACATACCTTAGACTGTGCCTATCTCCAAGCAGATGCGCCTAAAGGGCACCCCATGGCAGTCTGCCGGCGGCTGATGCCACCCGAAGCTGTTGAAGGCCAAAAGCCTGATTAGCTTTGAGAGTTTGAGGGGAAACCTTCTAGCTTTCCGTATTTGAGAAGGAGAGTGTACAAAGTCCTTGCTTCTTTCTGTTTGTACGCTTTCAAGCATGAAAGGAGCTTTTATCTGCAAATCATATGGGGGGACAAGGCGGCGCGGCGGTTTATAAACGCCGGCGAATATACAGGATACCACGAACAGCTTGCGGAGCTTTTGATGCTCAGGATGCAGGCTGGCAGCATCTTGTGCGATCTAGGCTGTGGCATCGGCCTGATTGTATTTGCACTCTCGCTAAAACTACAACAAATCGCATGCGTTGACATAAATGGTGAAGCGCTTGAAAAAGAAGCCGCAAGGTGCGGCATCACAAACATCACGCCTCTTCAGGCAGACGCGGCGCATATATCGGGACTTTGGGATTATGGCCTGATGCTGTTCTTCCATGGCCAACCGTTGGACAATATCCATCATTACCCGGGGCTGGTTCGCCGCGGGCTTTTCTATATCGTCCATGCTGACCCGCCCGACCCCCAACAGGACCACAAGCCCGCGCGAACGAAGTGCAGTTCTGTGTCCACCATCAAGGCAGGACTCAAAAAGCATAATATTGCCTATCAACTATGGAGTACGCCCTGGAGTATGGCCAGACCTTTAAGAGCTTTGAAGAGGCCGTTGAATTCACGCAAACCTACAATCTCTGCCCCGAAGGGGAGGAGAGGCGGTTTTTAGACATCCGCTTTCGCCGGATAAAGGAAAAAGGATTCCAATGTTATCTGCCCCACACCAAGCGTTTTGGCATGTTTATCATCGGGAGGGAAGTGAATGCGCACATTTGAGAGAGACGCGGCGATCGCGGTAAAATTCCATGGCCATTTGTGTTCCGGCCAATTAATCGGCGTCAAGATGGCCCGCCTGGGGCTAAAGCTGCTTGAGATTGACATCGAGAAAGAGCCCAAGGCCGTCATGGTCTTTGTGGAGAGCGACCGTCGCCCGGCTGATGCCTTCGGCGCTGTCTGCGGATGTAAGGTAGGGAAACGCACCTTCAAGCTCCATGACTTTGGCAAAGTGGCGGCCAGTTTCCTCAATCTCATTTCCGGCAAAGCGGTGCGCATCTGGCGCAAGAAGCGCATTCACCCAAAGGAGGGGGAGGACATGATAGCCTTCTACAAGAATCTGCCGGACGATATGATGTTCCAGCTGCAGGAAGTGGAAATCAACCTGAAACCATGGGACATGCCCGGGAAACCACTTGAAGTGGCCATCTGCAGCCGCTGCGGAGAAGACGTGACGGATTGCCGCCGCAAGTTGATTGAAGGTCAGCCGGTGTGCAAAGCCTGCCTGGGAGCGCGCTATTATCGGGAGATCCCCCATGAATAAGCTGGCCAACCACGGCCGCGCCCAGCGGCTGACCCTTATGGCAATGGCTGTGGCGCTGGCGGGCGGCATCCTGCTTTCCTTCGCGCTTGGACGTTACCCCATTTCACCAAAGGAGACAGTAGGCATCCTGTTTTCAGGTGTTTTCCCCATTGAGCCTTTCTGGACGGAGCGGATGGCCACTGTGCTTTTTAACGTGCGCCTGCCCCGCATCCTGTTGGCCTGCCTGGTGGGATGCTGCCTGTCCTCCGCCGGGGCGGCCTATCAGGGTATTTTCCAGAATCCCATGGCGGCGCCTGATATCCTGGGCGCCTCCTCAGGCGCAGCTTTTGGGGCTGCGCTGGCGATTCTGGTAAGCGCATCCACCCGCATGATCATGGTAAGCGCCTTTTTCTTCAGCCTTCTCACGGTGGGCTTGGTGTGGCTTGTGAGCCAGAGGGCACGTGGTAAAAAAACTCTGGGGCTGGTGCTGGCAGGCATCATGATATCCTCCCTTTTCTCCGCGGGCACTTCTTTTATTAAATTGGTGGCCGACCCAACCAACCAGCTGCCAGCCATCACTTATTGGCTGATGGGCAGTTTGTCAGGCGCCAAAATGAGCGACATCACTTTTGCGCTTGTCCCCATGGTGCTGGGGCTGATTCCACTAATTATCCTGCGCTGGCGCATCAATATCCTCTCCCTGGGAGATGACGAAGCCCGTACTATGGGGGTGAATGTGGGGCGGCTGCGGCTTATCGTGATTGTAAGCGCCACCCTGGTCACCTCCTCTGCGGTTGCGGTCTCCGGCACCATCGGCTGGGTGAGGCTGGTGATTCCCCATTTGTCCCGCAAGCTTGTGGGCAGCAATTTCAGGCACATGATGCCGGTCAGCATGCTCTTTGGCGCGCTGTTTCTGCTGCTGGTGGACAACATCTCCCGTAACCTTTTCC
>JAQVQY010000121.1 GCA_028701335.1 Eubacteriales bacterium | reverse complement strand
GCCCTGGTGGCTGTTCCGTTTGTGACCGCCGCGCGCATCGCGTCGGTGATAACATCTGCTTCAAAGGACTCAAGGGGGTATCTGTACGCCCGGGGCGCCAGGCTGGCCTTGGTATCACCTGCGTCACTTACGGCATGGAGCATGATTTTGGGCTCCATCATTACGCCGTCATTGGCGACGGCGGCGGTGATCATGGTCATGTGAAGCGGGGTCAGGAGAAGAGCGCTTTGCCCGGGGCCCGTCCAGGCGATTTCCTTGTTCACCCGGTTGGTCGTAGGATAAGCGGAGTTTTCAACCACCAGATCGGTAAACAGGAAATAGTCATCCATACCAAAGGCTTGTCCCGCCTGGCGCATCCCTTCGTCACCCACCTCCAGGGCTACTTTGGCGAAGGTTATGTTACAGCTGACCTCCATAGCCTTCTCTAAATTAATCGTCCCGTGGGAAGCCATGCCGGCGTCAGTGATGACCGTGTCCCCCACCTGATAGGCGCCGGTGCATTCATAGGTCCTGGTCATAGCGTCCGGGATGTTTTTGAGCGCGGCGGCCAGCGTGACCACCTTAAAGGCTGACCCTGGCGCGCTCAGCCATCGGGTGGCCTTGTTCCAGAAAGGCTTTTGCGGGTCCGCCTCGATGTTCCGGGGGATGTTCACGGGGTCAAAAAGCGGAAAACTCATCAGGCTTAACAGCTCCCCGGTCCTGTAGTTCATCACAACGACCGCGCCCGCCTTTCCATTTGGGAAAGCCCGGGCAATGGTGCGTGACAGCCCCGCGTCAATGGAGATGCGCAGGTCATTCCCCCGGCGCTTTACGCCGGAGAAAGCCTGGCGAAGCCTGTCGGCATAGGAATCGCTGAACCCATACAGGTACTGTGCCATAAAGGACTCAACCCCATACGCTACGTTGTTGGCGCTGTCTCCCATTACGTGCACCACAGCGCTGCGTACAGCGGCATCGGCATTGTAATAACGTTTACCCGCTTCATCGCTGCTGGCAAGCAGCACGCCGTTGCGGTCATAAATGCGGCCGGGGATGACATCGCTTTTTTGCCGCCTGGCATAGACATTGACAGAGGAGGAAAACCAGCGGTTGCCGAAATTGCCCAGGCTGTAGGCGCCATACCCCACCAGGGAGGCGAAAAGCACGAGTATGGCCAGCACAATAATACGTATATTGCGCTTGATAAGTTTCATCAATTCTCCTCCCCGATAAGCGCTATCATTTGATCTTCCCTGATATCCTCCTGGTTCACACTGGCCACTCCCTGCAGAAGACCCATGATACCAAGACTGCTGATCAGTGAGGTTCCCCCAGAACTTACAAATGGCAGGGTTACTCCTGTCAATGGGATCAGTTTAATGTTGCCGCCGATAATGACAAAGGTCTGCAAAGCGATAAAAGAGGAGCAGCCCAGCGCCAGCAATGTGTGGAATTTGCTGCGGGAACGCATGGCGATGTTGATGCCCCGCATAAAAATGAGCGCGTAAACTGCCACCACACAGACGCCAAAGAGCACGCCAAACTCATTCAAAATGACTGAAAAAATAAAGTCAGTTGAGTATTCAGGAATGACTCTGGCATTCCCAAGGCCCAGGCCCGTCCCCCACAATCCGCCGTTTGCCATGGCTATCAACGATTGGACAATCTGGTAACCGCTGCCGCGGGGATCCACCCAGGGGTCAATCCAGATGGACACGCGCCGCCTCACATGGCTGAACACGGAATATCCCAGTACAGCGCCCGCGGCGGCGCCCGCCGTTCCCAAGCCCAGGATGGTCAGGCTGCCCGTGGCGCTGAACACCAGGATGAGGGTGACGGCGTAATACAACAAGGCTGTGCCAAGATCTTTCTGAAGCATCAGCAGAACCAGAGAAATGCCCGCGAAAATCACAGAAGTAAGCACGCGCCTGCGGGAGAGCAGGAATGCCAGCACCACCAGGTGGGCCAGTTTCACAATTTCACTGGGCTGGAAACTCACGCCAAACAGGGCTATCCAGGCTTTTGCCCCATTGCGCTCCTCTCCAAAGAACACGGGAAGCGCTATGAGAACGACTGCTGCAACAGCCACTACAGGCACCGTCGCTTTAAGCTTTTGCCAGAAGCGGATATAGAGGATTCCCAAAACCATCACGCCTAAGCCAATGGCATAAGTGATGATTTGGCTGATACCCCGGTCAGGGTCCATGCGGTAAAGGGTAAGGATGCCCAGTGCGCATAGAAAATTCACCAGCGCCAACAGCAGCGTGTCCGCCGGGAACAGCCGGGGAAGCAGCAGCGTGGCGGCGTGAATGCCCAGGGGAACCAATATGGCCAGCGCGAAAGTAAACCAGTTGAAATCCCTAAGCCCCAACAGCACGAAGGCGGAAAATGCAAACAGCATCACGGGTTTAACCAGCCGGCGCTCCGCCTGGCGCTGCCTGTCAGTATCCATCCCGGCCCTCCCAATCCTCGGAAGGCGGCCACAAGGGCGCCTGCGGAGACATATCCTCCTGCAGTGAGTCAGCCTCCCCATCCTGGGGCCAACCCGGCGGAGGCATGCCATATTCTTCCTCGCCCGGCGGCAGGGGAGGCGGCGCTTCCATTACCATTTGCGGGGCCCAGACGTCTTCAGGCATCTCCGACTCCGGCATGTATGGCGGTGGCTGCCGCTGTGGCACATCCAGCCCTTCAAACAGACGGAAGCGATAAGCCTTCTGGCCTATGTCCAGCACGGAGCCATGCAGGGCGAAATCGCCGCTGGCGATTATGGCTTCATCATCAAGGCGCAGGCTGTGCTTATGGTGGCTGGGAATCAGCTTCAAGCCATAACCCGCCCGAAATGCAATTTCCAGCGCCCTGCGACGGATGCCCGGCAATCGTATGTCACTGGCGCGGCCGGAGCCGATCATGCCCTCCCGCGGCAGGGGATGAGTCTCACCGGTTTCCATATCCACCAGCTCACCCACCAGCCCCGCGTCAGGCAGCTGCCTCATCGTCTTCTTATAGAGGCGGTTCTCCTTGCGCATAAGCCTGACAGCACGCCAAACAATTACCACTGCCAAAAAAAACAGCCAATACCTAAGGCCCATGGATACCAGCTCATACACCGACGCGCTCAGTCCGCTCACCCTTCTCCTCCTGTTTCCGCGACATTATACCATGTATCAGGGCCTTTTGCAGACACAAACGGGCACAGGATGCCGCTTCACCTTACAGACACATCATTTCAACAGACACCCCGTTCCCGCAGCTAACAAAAAGACTACGAAACCTTTTCATTTCGTAGTCCTTCTTTGGAGGCGCCACCCAGATTCGAACTGGGGAATAAAGGTTTTGCAGACCTTCGCCTTACCACTTGGCTATGGCGCCATTTCCTCACCTGTTGAGGAATTTTGCCGGGTGTACACACATTCGTACACACTTACCCGCTGACCAGCCTCCGCCCGGTCTCCTATCCTTCTCTGTCGATAAGCCTGCTTTTCTTCGATAAGGAGGGGTTACGGAGCGTGCTGAGCCGCCGGGCTTGCCCCGGCGGGAAACACAGTGCAGTCAATCCCGACGTTGGAGCGGTAGACGAGACTCGGACTCGCGACCTCAACCTTGGCAAGGTTGCGCTCTACCAACTGAGCTACTACCGCATTCTGAGCGCTTTTGGCGCCCGCCAAAAGCGTGCTGTTATTATTACCCATTCCCCCAAGAAATGTCAAGCCTGTTTTCCAAAACTACCCAGTGGGCCCGGGAGAACGTTTCATGACGCGGCATCCTATGAACGCGCCTCTTAACTGAAGCACAAAAAAACACCGCGCATATCAAGCGGTGTTCTGGTGCCTTGGGGCGGAATCGAACCACCGACACGTAGATTTTCAGTCTACTGCTCTACCGACTGAGCTACCAAGGCAGGTTGGCGACCCGGAAGGGGCTCGAACCCTCGACCTCCAGCGTGACAGGCTGGCATTCTAACCAACTGAACTACCGGGCCACATTGTGGTGGGAACAACAGGGCTCGAACCTGTGACCCTCTGCTTGTAAGGCAGATGCTCTCCCAGCTGAGCTATGCTCCCCTGGCGCCGCCAGGGCGCATGGGTTATCTTAGCGGGAACCCTCATATTTGTCAAGCATGTTTTTGCGCCCTCAATTGAAAAACCGCCAACGTGCGGCTGGCGGCTTTTGGTGGATGGAGGTGGATTCGAACCACCGAAGTCGGTGACGGCAGATTTACAGTCTGCTCCCTTTGGCCACTTGGGTATCCATCCATGGTGGAGCTGGTGAAGGGACTTGAACCCGCAACCTGCTGATTACAAATCAGCTGCTCTGCCAATTGAACTACACCAGCTGGAGTCAACTGACAAGATCTAGCTTCCCACCGTACTAAGCTTGATTCCGTCCTCAATCATGGTTTCTCAACACCTGATTTCGCGGAAGCGAGGTTGATATTAACATACTACTTTTGCTTTGTCAAACGTTGAATCCAAATTGCTGTTTATTTATTAGTACCCTGAATTGTAAGTCCAAATGCAGCACCAGTGAGCAAAGAAGGAATGGCTCACGGAGAGCGAACACGGTAAGATTGTTTTGCAGAAAACAAATCCGTGGAGGTCGCACCCATGAGCCAATCCGAGTATACCACAAAGGGCAGGACATATTGTCATATCCAGGAGCCGGAGCGGAAATGCATCCAAAGAATGAAAGAGAACGGTTCCAGCAATAATGAAATAGCCAGGGTTCTTGGCCGGCACAAAAGCAGCATTGGCCGGGAACTGAGGCGAAACGCTGTGGAGCAGCGGGAAACAGTGCAAACTTACAGCAAATCCATCGAGATTCCCTTATGGAGAGAAGTCAGACGATACTTCTGGGATTCAGCTCAGCGGCTGTACGAAACCAGAAGGCTTAACACGG
>JAQVQY010000120.1 GCA_028701335.1 Eubacteriales bacterium | reverse complement strand
CTTTGACATAAAAGCGCCAAGGCGCCTGATGGCTTCCTCAATCCGCTCCTCACTGACAGCATAGGATAGCCGGCAGGTGCCGGGCGCGAAGAAGGGTTCTCCGGGCACCACGGACACGCCCGCGTGTTCCAGGAGCAACTCCGCAAACGCGGTATCATCGCTGATCACATTCCCCCGATAGCTCTTGCCAATCAAACCGCTGATATCCATAAGCACATAAAAAGCCCCTTGGGGCGGATAAAAAGTGGCGCCTTGTACTGTTTCCAGCGCCTTAAGCATGCTCTCCCGACGGGTGGCAAACGCCGCCACGATGTCCCGGGCAGCCTGGCTGTCATCAAGCGCCGCCAAGCCCGCGTACTGGGCCAGGGTGTTGGGGTTGCCGGCGGCATGGCCCTGATAGGCGTCCATGGCGGCAACTACATCCTTGGGCCCCGCGGCAAAGCCCAGGCGCCAGCCGGTCATGGCATAGGCTTTGCTGAAGCCGTTGATGATGACAGTGCGGGACCTGGCGTCCCGGCTTAAGCTGGCGATGGGAATATGGCTGGCTCCACCATAGACAAAATCCTCATAAATCTCATCGCTGATGATAACAAGGTCATGCTCCTGAGCAAAGGCGGCAATTAGTACCAACTGCTCACGGTCGTACACCGCGCCGGTGGGGTTGGATGGAGAGTTGATGAGGATAGCGCGGGTCCTGAAGCTCATCTTCTTTTCAAGGGCATCCATAGCGGGCACATAGCCCTGGGCGGCATTGGTCTCCACCATTACCGGCACACCGTCCGCCATACGGATGAGTTCGGGATAGCTTAGCCAGCAAGGCGTTGGCAGGAGCACCTCATCACCGGGGTTCAGGACCGCGGTCAGGCAGGCCAGCAAAGCCTGTTTGGCGCCGCCTGAGGCCATGATCTCATCGGGCACGTAATCAAGCTTGTAGCGGTCTTTCAGCCCCTGAGCGATGGCTTGGCGCAGGGGGAGGATACCGGCGGTGGCAGTGTACTTGGTCTTGCCTTCATTGAGCGCCTTTACGGCGGCAGCCTTGACCCTCTCCGGGGTATCCATATCCGGCTCCCCGGCCGCCATGCTGATCACGTCCCGCCCCTGGGCGCGCATTTCCCCCACCAGGGCGTTGAGCCTGAGGGTGGCGGATGGGCTGATGCCCCGGCATTTGTCAGAAATCCTGATTCCCATGTCGTTTTCCCCCATCATTACGCTTCTTTTTTTTCTTCCCTCGCGGCTGCCAGCATGATGGCGCATTCCATGCGTTTCCTGAACAACTCGCAGCCAAAATCGTAGGTCCCGCTGATAACGCCGGTGGCGTGGTACGCGTTGGCGGAGCAACCCCCCGCGCAGTAGAACTTAGCCCAGCAATTATCACAAGCGGGATGAGCGTAAAGGGTGTTGCGCGCGAAATCCGCCCGCAGCGATTCATTCGTTACGCCCTGGGTTAAATTTCCCAGCTTGAAATCCCTGTCCCCCACAAACTGGTGGCAGGGGTAGAGGTCCCCTGAGGGGGTGACGGCCAGGTACTCCGTGCCCGAGCCGCAGCCTGCCAGGCGCTTATGAATGCAGGGGCCGTTCGCCAAATCCAGCATGTAGTGGTAAAACCGGAATCCCTTCCCCTGCTTTTCCCGGGCCAGCATCTCCCGGGCCAGGCCCTCATACTGGCTGAACAGTTCAGGCAGATCCTCCAAGCCTAACGCCTCCGGGCTGTCGGGGTCAGTTACCACCGGCTCCATGCTGAGGCGGTCAAAACCCAGGTCCGCCATGTGGAGGATATCTTTAATAAAATCCCGGTTGCGGCGGGTAAAGGTGCCGCGGATGTAGTATTCCCTGTCCCCGCGCAGCTTCACAAAGCGCTGGAATTTCGGCACCACCTCCTCATAGCTTCCCCGGCCCTTTGGATCTTTGCGGTAAAAATCATGCACGTCGGGCCTGCCATCCAGGCTTAATACCACATTGTGCATTTCCCGGTTGCAGAACTCCGTCACCTCGTCATTCAGAAGTATGCCGTTGGTGGTAAGGGTGAAGCGGAAGACCTTGCCCGTTTTTCTCTCAAGCTCCCGACCGTAGGCAACCACGTCTTTTACCATATCCCAGTTAAGCAGCGGCTCGCCGCCAAAGAAGTCCACTTCAAGGTGCCTTCTGTCTCCTGAGCGCTCCACCAGGAAGTCCAGCGCCTTTTTCCCCACCACACAGGGCATTAGCGCGGCCTCGCCCTGGTAGCGTCCCTGCCCGGCAAAGCAATAACTGCAGGCCAGGTTGCAGGCATGGGCCACGTGCAGGCAGAGGGCCTTGACCAGGCCCGGGTCCTGGCGCAAAAGAGTACCGGAATCCCTGTATGGGTCATCCGCATAGAGTTTGCCCCTGGCTTTCAGATCATCCAGGGTGTCCAAAAGCTCATCTGCCGCCTCCGGCGTTACTTCCGGATTCTCAGGAAAATCGGCCAGCAGTTGCCTGGCCGTTTCTTCCCGGCCGCCATATTCATACAAACGGACGGCGGCCAGGGACACCGGGTCACATACATGCACCGCGCCCGAATAGACATCCAGGGCGATATCAAAACCATTCAGGGAAAAGGTATGAACCATGCTCTCTCCAAAAAAACCGCCTCATGGGCGGCTTTACTCCAAACCTTAAGCTTTTTCAGCTCTGCGCCTCGCTTTCACAGGGCTGATTGGCCACGCCGCAGGAGGTCTTGCAGGCGGACTGGCAGGAAGTCTGGCATTCCCCGCAGCCGCCGTCCTTCAGACTGGCTTTCAGGTCCCGGGTGTTGAGCGTCTTGATTTTCATGGCGGTCCCCTCTTTCACGTCTTTTCAGCGCTATTCTATCCTCCATCCCCTGCCCTGTCAAGGTTTGCTAGGGCAGCTTGGATGGTGGTATAATCAAACAACGCTAAGAGGAGGTTGTGGGATGAACCCTTTTATTTTTCATAGCCCCACCCGTTATGTCTTTGGCCCCCAGGCGGAGGCTGAAACCGGCCGTTACGCTTTGGAGCTGGGAATCCGGAGTGTTTTAATTGTCTATGGACAGGGGTCCGTGGTGCGATCAGGGCTGCTGGAGCGGGTCAAGGCCTCGTTTAAGGACAGCGGCATAGCCATATGGGAGCTTTCCGGCATCGTGCCCAACCCGCTTTCCGCCCCGGTATATGAGGGTATTGCCTTTGCCCGTGAGATGAAGGCCGACGCCGTCCTGGGCCTGGGCGGCGCCAGCGCCATGGACACGGCCAAGGCTATCGCTGTTGGTGTGCCCTATGAAGGGGACTTCTGGGACTTTTATTCAGGTAAAGCCTCTCCGCAGCAGGGGCTTAAGCTCATCGTAGTGCCCACCCTGTCGGCCTCGGGCAGCGAGGGGAGCAACTCCAGCGTCATCACCAATGACCAACTCACCCTGAAACGTGGCTTGAGAAGCCCTTTCATCCGCCCGCACCTGGCCATGATGAACCCAGCGCTTACCTTTACGGTGCCCCGGGAACAGAAGGCCTACGGCGCGTCGGATATCCTCTCCCATGTCTTTGAGCGCTACTTCACCAACACACGGGATGTGGCGCTGACCGATGCCCTGGGAGAGGCGCTGATGCGCCAGGTGATCCGGGCGGCGCCCCTCACCCTTGATAATCCCAACGACTACGCGGCGCACGCCGACATCATGTGGGCGGGTACCCTGGCCCACAACGACACGGTGGGCGTGGGGCGCGAACAGGACTGGGGCTGCCACGCGCTAACCAATGTCCTGTCCGCCAAATTCGCCGCCCCTCATGGCGCGGCTCTGGCGGTGCTGTTCCCCAGCTGGATGGAGGAGCAGCTGCCCCATGATCCGACCCGTTTCGCCCAGTTCGCGGCGAATGTGATGGATGTCCCCAATGACTTCAGGGACCCCCTTGCCACCGGTCTTGCCGGCATCAGCCGGCTGCGCGCCCTATTCAACAGCTGGGGGTTGCCGGAATCCCTTAAAGCCTTCGGCGTAAAGGAAAAGGACCTCGCCCAGTTTGCGGATGAGGCCCCCTATAACGCCTCCGGGACCATAGGCTTCTACCGTCCGCTTGGCCGTGACAACGTGCTGTCCATCTACCGCCGCGTCTTTACATAAGGCCCTTTTCCCGCTGGCGGCCGAAAAACGCGTCAAGCATCGCCTCGGATTCCTCGGCCAAGAGCCCCCCTTCGCAAGCCACCCGGTGGTGGAACGCGGGGTCCAGGGGCAGGGCATACCGGCTGCCGCAGCAGCCGTACTGTTTGTCAAAGGCGGAAAAGACCAGGCGCGCCAAGCGCGCCAAAATCAGCGCTCCGGCACACATGGGGCAGGGCTCAAGCGTAACATACATCGTGCAATCCTCCAGCCGCCTTGTCCCAAGCTTCTCCTGGGCGCGGACAATGGCCAGCAACTCCGCGTGGCGCAGCGCGCCGGCTTCGCGTTCACGCTCGTTGTGAGCGGCTGACACCAGGACGCCGCCCCTTGCGATAACTGCCCCCACCGGCACCTCCCGGGGGTCCCGCGAGGCCCAGTCCAGCGCCAGGCGCATAAAATCCCTGTCCGTCATCAAGCCCTCCTGGTGGAATCATACCACAGAACCTGTGAAAGGATACCGGAAATGCAGAACGATACCCTGGACCTCATCCAAAGCCGGCGCTCCCACCGGAAATACACCACGGAACAGCTGACCCAGCCCCAGTTGGATGCCGTCATGGACGCGGCCCTGGCTTCCCCCTCAGCCAACAACCGCCAGCCCTGGCATTTTTCCGTGGTGCAGGATCCGGCGCTGCTCAACCGTTTAAGTGATCAGGCGGCCAGGGAAGCGTTAACCCGGGCCGACGATAAACGAAGCCCCCGCTATGATGATCCGGCCATCCAAATTTTCTACCACGCGCCAACGGTGATCTCTCTCTCAGCGCCGCGTGACCTCCATTTCGCGATGGTGGACTGCGGTATCGCGGTGTATGGCAT